>NZ_OZ244997.1:4237220-4539878 GCF_965223285.1 Candidatus Leptofilum sp.
TTAGCCAGCCGGCATGAATATTGTTGGCTGGCACACATTTCCAATGTCTGATTCAGAGCAGTCTGTACAAGCATGGTTGAAGGCAGGGATTACGGCCGTAAAACAAAACGACCGTGTGCAAGGGCGTCAGCTGCTAGAAAAAGTGCTGGCAGTTGATGAACGCAATGAAAAGGCATGGCTGTGGATGAGTGGGGCGGTACAAACGGCCGCCGAGCGTCAAATTTGCTTGGAAAATGTGTTAGCGATCAACCCGGATAATCAGCTAGCCCAAAAGGGATTGGCAAAGTTGGCTCAGGCGACCGCACCTGAACCAAAAGCGGGTCAGACGCAGGTGGTACGGCGTGAATATGAGCCAGTGTCTACGGCAGCGGCCTTGCTGTACCCGGAAAGCCAGGTGAAAACGTGGGAATGGCGGGACCCAACGGCCGTTCAAGCGCAAGGTTCCAGCCCGGATTACCAAGCCAAAGAAAGCTACGATGACATCTGGACAAAAGATACCCCCATGTGTGGCTACTGCGCCCACGAACTGGCTCCCGAAGATGAAAGATGCCCGAAGTGCAAGAAAAAACTATTGGTACATAGCTTCCGGTATGCTAAGGCCAGTACCAATTTAACAGCCCTGTGGGTGCTGCTGTTGGGCGTTAGCCAATTTTATTTGTTGCAGTTGCTCTACCATATTTTGGCGCAAGGTAATTTGGTAGCGGCCGTGGGCAGTGGCATCATGGTATTTTTGTTTGTGGTGCTGGCTTTTGGCGTGGGCTGGCGGCAAACGTGGGCACACATTGCTGCTATCTATCTATTAATCGGCGTAATCCTGTTTTCTTTGTTACGCTGGCTTTTGCCCCCAAATTTAGCGGTACTGGGGATAGAAAACATGGACCCTGCCATCCAGCAATTTATATTGCCGCTTACCACTGGCTTAGGCGAGACAGTTCGCATTGGCATTATAGGAGGCGCGGCCTTGGCCCTGTTTTATGCCATTTTTAAGGCGGGGCCAGATTTTAACAAGGTCACTGTGCGTCAGGTGGCAGGGTTAACCAAAGGGCCAAAAAGTGCGGTTGATTTTAACGCAGCAGCACGTAAATTGGCGCAGCAAGGATTGTGGGCAACGGCCGTTTTGCATTGGCAACTGGCAGCAGCACAGGCACCTCAGCATGTAGCCTACCAGGAATCATTGGGTCGTGCTTATGCCACCCTCGGTTTTTACGAGCGCAGCCTGGATGTGCTGAATGCGGCCAAGCAGCGCACGGGCAGCCCGGAACGTCAGGCAGCCATTCAGCAGCAAATTCAGGCAGTTCAGTCTAAAATGCCATCAGATCAATTCAAAAGTTAAGTTAATCAATGTCGAAAGCACGTGAAGCATTAGAAGAACGCGTCCAAAATGCCATCTGGCAAGAATCAATCATGCGCTGGGAAAGTGCCGTCGTGCTGGCACTGACGGCCATGCTAACAACATTTTCGGCCGCGGGCGTGCCCATTGTAGAGTTTGTGCCGTTTTGGGGTTGGCTGCTGGGCGGCGCGTTGGCCGAGGCTGGCCTGGTATACAGCAGCGTACGAGACCCTGAATTCGGCCGCCTTGTGGTCTCTAAAATGCTGAAAAACGAATTTAAGCCAGAGCGACTGCGAGATAAAAAACTTCAGCGGCAAATTAATGAGGCATTGGATTACCGCAGCCGGATCGAAAAAGGGATTCGGGAGCGGTCGGATTCTGTTTTGAAGGATGAGCTGACGCAAACGGCCAGCCAGATTGATGATTGGCTGGAGAATATTTACGATCTGGCCCGGCGCATTGACAGATACCAGCAGGAACGAGAAATTTTGCACCGAGATCGGGTACGAGCAGAATCACGCATGAAGCAGCTACAAGCAGATTTTGATCGCGCCAAAAATCCGGCTATCAAAGATCAGATACAGGCAACCTTAAACAGTATTGAACGACAGTTACAAACGCTGCAAACGTTAGAAGCTACTATTCAGCGGGCGCGGCTTCAGCTAGAAAATTCGTTGACCCATTTAGGTACCATTTATTCGCAAACGATGTTGGTAGATGCCAAAGATATTGATCGGGGGAGTGCGCGACGGCTGCGGCACGAGATTGCAGAAGAGGTGACAGAGCTTAACGATTTACTTCTGTCTATGGATGAGGTGTATACGGCCGAATCTGCCGGGTAAACGGCCGTATATCTTGGAATTCAGCCAAAGAAGCCACAGAGGTAAAAGAGAAATAAGAGGATGTGCGCCAAATCTCATAAATCTTTGTGAACTCTGTGGCGAATATTCGGGTAGGCATTCAAGTTAAATCTGCCTCAGTTGGTTCAAAAATTTCCTCAATTGACAAAACAAACAACCTAGCAAATTTGAACGCCAGCGGCAGGCTGGGGTCATATTTGCCGCGCTCAATAGCGTTGATCGTTTGCCGCGAGACACCCACTTTTTGTGCCAATACTTCCTGAGACCAATTTCGCTCTGCACGGAGTACCTTCAGTCGGTTATTCATAAGCATCAACCTAATCGTACCGCCGCGTGATGATGAAATTTGCAATTCCCCAAACAGCAATCATGAAGGGGGCGATAAACACCGTGGGCAAGGGGGGCACCAGTTCTGACGCTTCCAGCAGGCCGTAGCTAAACGTCACGGCACCAGTAAGTAAGGCCGTAACCAGGATAGCTTCTAGGTGAATGCGCCTGTGCAGTTCATCTTGATGACGCACATTTTGCACAACGGCCGTCATCGCATTCAAAAAAGGGACAATGGGCAACAGCGCAATTAAAATGGCTAGCCACGGCTGCTGTATTCGTCCATTATCTGCCACAATGAGCGAGAGCGGCAGCAAGATTGAGTAGCCTGCCATGCCCGTGATAAAACGAATCAGATATTTTCGCTGCCAGTTATTCATTAGGACTCCTTTTTAGCCTGAGAATTGCCGGTTCCTGTATTGAGTTCCCAAGTTTTTGAATTTTTGTTTTTCATCATATGCTCCTAATTGTTTGATATGTCTTGCTTGCTTGATATTGTGTAAAGCTAGCTTGACAGTTAGTGTAAATGAAACATTCCTATTTGTCAAGCACGCTTGACAACCTTATCTGCTGCGACCTAACTTATGGGTAGTTGTGGGGTGTTTGAATGGGAAACGGCCGTTTCCCCTACCGAACATCTGCAAAAACTGCGGTGCCATATCTTGCCAAATCATGCCCCCTCTGATAACATTTCCTGCTGCAATTGGCCCAGCCGTATCATTGAAAACAAAAGATTTTCACACAATGCCATCAGCATTTGCACCGAGCGGGTCAGCAGGATTGATAAGATAATTTTTTAGTGAGATGGAGAGCGTACAGCTATGAAAGTGCTGTTAAAAGAAGACATAGAAAATATTGGACTGGCTGGTGAAGTACATAAGGTTGCCAATGGATACGGCCGTAACTATCTGTTGCCCAAAGGTTTAGCCGTTGTTGCTTCCCCTGGCATGATGAAACAAGCTGAAGCCTGGCGCAAAAAAGCAGAAGCCCGTCGGGCAGAACTTCGTGCCGAATACGAAGCACTGTCTACTCAAATTGTAGGTGTGAGCCTCACATTTACCGCACGGGCTGGCGAAAGTGGCAAACTATATGGGTCAATCACCACGTCCCAAATTGCTGACGCCATGAACGAGCAGCTTGGTACCGAAATTGATCGGCGCAAAGTGGGTATCGAGCCGCTGCGCCAGCTTGGTGAGCACAAAGTGGTTGTGCGCTTGAGTGGCGAATTCCAGCCTGAGCTAACCGTCGTGATTGAAAATGAAGATGGCGACATCATGCCAGCCAGCGACATTGCCGAAGAGGCAGCAGCAGAGGTTGAAGAAGTAGTTCAGCCAGAAGCGGAAGAAGAAGTAGAATCAGAAGAAGAAACAGACGAAGTAGACGCATAAAACGTCCCTTCTTTGCTTAGTCACTGGCCTGGCAGCATAAGCCAACCCGCATAGCGGTTGTTGATTGCCAAAGTCAGTGACTTTTTTCATGATGATAGACGAGCTTGGCCATATTCTGCGGGAAGCCCGCGAAACCAAAGGGTACACGCTTCGCGAAGTGCAGGAAAAAACCCGCATCAGCAGTCGGTTCCTGGAAGCGTTGGAGATGGGCGACTTTGATCGCTTGCCAACCCCAACGCATGCCCGTGGCTTCTTACGCAATTACGCCCGCTATCTTGGTTTAGACCCTGAGCCGCTGCTTGAGCGGTATGAGTTAAGCCAATCGCAACGACTCCAACGCCGCCAACAGCCTGTCATTGTGGATACGACCCAACCTGTTGGCCCCGCTTTAGAAGCCCCACCAGAAAACCATCCCTTTTTTGATCCGGTTAACATGGAAGTGGACACCGCCTATCAGGGCGGAGGTTCCAGTGGTGGCAGTGAATCCATTCTGCGCATTGTCATTATCATTGCCTTGCTTGGGTTACTTTACCTTGCTGGGCAGCGGTTTTTGCCGATGATTTTGGGCGAAGGGGATGGCACCGCAGCTATCACAGAATCTGTCAATGAGGCTGTTCAAAACATTCTAAACCGGGAAACGCCCACGCCAGAGCCGACAGCTACGGAAGAAGTAGGTGCCTCCAGCGTTTTGGGGCCAACCAGCCGCAATGATATTCCTGCGGGTGATCCGACGCCAACGGCCACGCGTCCCCCGCTGCCCGCCACGATGGAAACCATTGAGTTGGAAATCATTATTTTAGAGCGGGCGTGGATGGAAGTGACGGTTGACGGCAATGTGTTATTCACTGGCATTGCCCGCCCCACCGATCCTCCGTATGAATGGACCGCAAATGATGAGGTTCGCGTTAATACAGGCAACGCCATTGGTGTATCTGTCACCATTAACAACGTATCGCTGGGGCCACTCGGCGGACGGGGTGAGAATAAAGAAGAAGTTTGGACAACCACCAATTAGACGGTAATCCGTTATCCGTAATCGGTAATCCATCCACTGATTACCGACCACCGAATATGAGTAAACAAAAGCAAAAGAAACAATTTTACATGCTCAGCCTGGGCTGTAGCAAAAATACGGTTGACTCTGAAAGCATGGCGGCTTTGCTAAACAAGGCTGGCTTTAACGGCGTGGCCGATCCAGATGATGCCAGCGTGCTTATTGTGAACACCTGCGGCTTTATCGAAGGGGCGCGGCAAGAGTCGATTGGGGCTTTGCAGGAGCTGGCGGAGCTAAAAAGCAAAAACCAACTGCTGATTGCCGCAGGCTGCATGGCACAGCGTTACGGCAGCGAGGTTGTGGAATGGGTACCGGGCATTGACGGCGTCATTGGCACGCGCCGCTGGATGGACATTGTGCCCTTTGTGCGCCAACTGCGCTGCAAAAAACATCCTGAACCGCTCTACCATTTGCCAGACGAGGCAACGACGGTTGGGTTGGATGAGAAAGGTGTGATTCGCACGGCTGTACACGGCCGTTCAGCTTACCTCAAGATTTCTGATGGCTGCCGCCGCCCTTGCGCCTTTTGCGCCATTCCCCAAATTAAAGGCACGCATGTGAGCCGCCCGGTTGAGTCGATTGTGGCCGAGGCAGTGGCATTACAAGCCGCTGGGCTGCAAGAACTGGTCATCATCGCCCAGGACAGCACCGACTACGGGCACGATTTGGGATTGAAAAATGGTTTGTCCCATTTGCTGAAAGAGATCACAAACGCAGCACCAGACATTCCCTGGATTCGGCTCATGTATGCCTACCCCGGCTACGTCACGGACGAACTGATCGAGACGATGGCCACCACACCGCAAATTGTGAACTATTTGGACATTCCCTTGCAGCACGGCCACCGGGAAACGCTCAAGCGGATGCGCCGCCCGGCGAATATTGAGTGGGTGTATAAAACGGTGGAAAAGCTGCGCAACGCGATGCCAGACATCGCCATCCGCACCACGTTTATTGTGGGGTATCCAGGCGAGACGGATGAGGAGTTTGATGGGCTGAAGCAGTTTGTCCAGGATTTGCAGTTTGATCGTTTTGGCGCGTTTACTTACTCATATGAAGCGTCTACGCCGTCGGCGACGGTGGCGTGGCAGGTGCCAGAAGCGGTGAAAGAGGCGCGTTTGGAAGCGCTGATGGCGCTGCAACAGCCGATTTCGCTGGCGAAAAACCAGCAGCTTGTGGGGCAGACGCTGCCCATCTTTGTGGAAGGGCATGGGGACGGCGTGAGCGTGGGTCGCTCTTACCGGGATGCGCCGGAAATTGACGGCATGGTGTTTGTACCGGGTGAATTACCCATAAACGAGCTAGTGCCGGTTCGCATTGACGGGGCGATGGTGTATGATTTGACGGGCGTGGTGGAAACGGCCGTTTCGCAATCCATTCAGTTATCGGTGAGCGGTAAACAGTAATCGGTATGCTGCCCAGCGTAGCACGAATGAGAAGATACACCAGTAGCAAGGGCTCATCTCAACTTTCGAAGACTTAAACGAAACCCTATCTCCTGTGCTTTCGCATCTCTATGTGTATAACCACGATTGGCGCATCTGACAACAGATAGAGAATGGCTAAATGCTCTGCCTCTGACACTTCGTGCAATATGCTTTGGTTCCCCATACCAATCCTGAACATGGTGATCAGGATATTCTTTTGGTGTGTCGTAACACCATTGACATACATTGCCTAGCATATCATGAAGATTCCATGCATTAGGTTGTTTTTCTCCTACAGGATGAGGATGCCCATCACTATTGTCCCTATACCAGGCGATTTCTGCCAACCGATTAGGGTCGTTACCATTGTAATACGTACTTTGGCTTCCAGCTCGACAAGCGTATTCCCATTGTGCTTCTGTGGGTAAGCCAAAGCTATAGTCATCTGGTAACTTGTCTTTGAACCTTGTATTAAGTTGGCCGCAAAATAAAGAAGCCTCATCCCAATTTGCATTTTGAATTGGGTAATTCGGATGCTCATTATGATGGTTGGGATTATTCCTCTTCACGACTGCTTCCCATTGTGCTTGCGTGATTGGATATTGCCCTATCCAAAAACCATCGTTGAGTGTTAACGAAAACTGGTTTGCATCAAAACCATGGTTGGGCTCACCTTTTGAGCTACCCATGACAAAGGTGCCTGGATTAATCCACTGCATGTAAAGAGATTTTTGATTTTGGGGCAGTTGTTTTAACGAAATTTCAAATGGTATTCCTATAAGTATATCCATCAAGACACCTACTCGTTTTATTCATCCTTGCTGTGTGCTGGCCCCCTCAAATTTCAGCATAATTTGGGTGGCAAACTGCCGTTCCCCCACAAAATTATCCATCAATCGCGTGAAAAAAATAACAGCAGACCTGCCAGTCATTCAGACCTTTGAAGTTTTTCGCTCTGAGATGCTGCAATTTGGGACAAAACTTCAAAAGTCTCCACCGCGGCGAATAGCTACTTTGGCGGCGGGAAGGGCTTGCCGAAGGTGAAGGCGGTCGGGCTGTCGCCGTGCTGGATGAGGTGGTCGAGCCGGGTTTTGGCTTCGGCGACGGTGGGAATTTGCCCGGCGGGCTGCCACCAAAGCGCATAAATTGGCTGTTCGAGCTTTTCAAACCATTCTTTGCGCCGCCGCACAAACTCCACGTGTGCCGTCTTATAAGTGTACTCCCGTAAACTTTCCACAGAGTCCCAAACAGACATATTGACAATGAGATAGTCGTCGGGATACGGCCGTAACCCAGTCGCATCCCCCTCATCCGTTTGCAAACGCCAAATGAAGCCGGGCGCATCATCTGCCAGGGCGTTGAGCGGATCTAAGCCATCCACAAACGCCTGCATTTGCGGATCGTCCAAAGGTGCCTTCATCCGGGCAATATTAATTTGAGCAAGGTGATAGTTTTGGCTCATTTTTTCTTCTTTTTGCTGGCGCGGGCAATCGCCATAGACTCTTTGGCCCAGGCAAACAGATCGTCATCGTTCTGGAAGATGGCATCTGGCAATTTGTAGTAGGGCATGTTGTGAAACTGGGCTGCGCCAGCGGCTTCATATTTGGCGCGATTGCTGTCATCGACTTTGAAATGAATCACGTTGTCGCTGCTGACGAGGGCAAACATCGCGTCTTCGACAAAAATGCCGACGCCGCCAAACATTTTACGGCCGTTCACATCCCCCAGAACTGACAATGTACTTACCAACGTTTCGCCAGTTTCATAAGCAGGTTTTGTTTGCTTTTTGCTCATTTTTTTGCTCCTTTTTCTATAGTTTGCTTGACAATCATACCGTGACCCAGCTAGTTTAGCATTTTCCTGAATCTGGCAGGTACAGTTCCAATAGGACACGGATGAACGCGGACGAGCGCAGAATATAAATGATTTTCCGCGTCATCTGCGCTTGTCCGCGTCCAGCCCTTTTTAAAAGCGACTACTAAAAAGTCCTAATCTGGCAAGATTGGTTGTGAGCTTGCTCACGCTACCGATGGTTGATTCGTGGTAAAATGATGGCATGTTGAAGACACGTTTTGAGTGGACAATTCTTTTGCTGATGGCGGCAATGCTAGGCACGTCGTGGATTATCGTGTCGCGAGAGCCTGTGACGGCCGCTAGTGGCCCGATTACGCTTGCCGAAGCTCCCATTGTTGGGCATTTAGCGCCCGATTTCAGTTTGGAAACGGCCGTTGGTCAGTCCATTGTATTATCTGAGATTGTGGATCAGGCGGGCGGGGCTGGGCAGCCAGTTGTGCTCAATTTTTGGGCCAGTTGGTGTGCGCCTTGCCGGGTAGAAATGCCCAGCTTGCAGCAAGCCAGCGTGCGGTATAACGGCAGTGTCGCCTTTTTGGGCATCAATCAGGGTGAAGATTGGCCCACCATCACCGAGTTTGGCAATGAATACAACGTTTCTTATCCGCTGCTCATTGATCCAGAAAACCGGGTCACGCGCCTGTATGAAGTGAACAGCCTGCCCACAACCATTTTTATTGACCAAAACGGCGTGGTACGTGAGGTAATTATTGGCATTTTGAGCGAGGCGGTACTGCAAAGTCGTGTGGAAGCGATGTTGGCCGAGGCTCACAACCCGTTATCGGCAATAAGCGAACGGTAAACCTTAACTATGTTTCCGACTCTTAATATTGGCGGTCTTGTGTTTCCTACCGCTGGCCTCATCATCATTTTAGGTGCCTGGCTGGGATTATCGTTGGTGGAGCGTACGGCCGTTCACGTACAGCAAAATAAAGAGTTGATGTACGGGGTGGCGGCAACGGCCGTTTTTGTGGGCTTCATCGGTGCCAGATTGACCTTTGTGTTGCAATATTGGCCCGCCTACAGCCAAAACTTACTTGGCATCATCTGGCCACTCAACACAGGGTACAACGTGTGGGGTGGGTTGGTTCTAGGGCTGATTGGCAGCTTTTTCTACGCCCGTGCCAAGCAGTTGCACTTCTGGCCTACCCTGGATGCCCTGCTGCCGGGTGTCGTTTTTGGCCTCATGGTGGTAAGCCTGGCCGACTTTGCCGGAGGGCCGGGTTACGGCACGCTTACTTCTGCCCCCTGGGGGATGACCCAGTTTGGCGTGCGGCGGCATCCGGTGCAGCTATATGAGCTGCTTGTGGGCGCATTGGCACTGGTTACCTGGTGGCGAGTTACCCAACCTGGTATTTATGCAGTTGGACGGCCGTTTATGTTGGGAACGGCCGTCTACAGTGCAGGTCGTCTCTTTGTCGCTGCCTTTCGAGCCGATCCAGTAACGGTCGGCGATGGGTATCGAGTTTTGCAGATTGTAACGCTGGTTATTTTGCTGTTGGCCTTGTTCCAAATCGGCCGCACCGTGCAGCCTACTGAAAAGATCTGATTCTCCAGCAACAACCATCCTGGCCGTAATTCCAGTCACTCCCTTGCTTGTCAGCCAATAGCTGCTGCGCTAAACTGTGCCCATGCGTGCTCTTCGTCGATTGTTTCCCTGGTTATTGCTGCTCGTTGCAATCGTTGTCGTACTCTTTTTTGTGTTTCGGCGCGATACACAAGCTGCTTATGGAACGGCCGTTGCCCTTTGCCCTGGCCCCGATTTGTATGGCTACACCTGCGACAGCGGCACCGCTTTTGCTTACATCGACGCCACCACCGATACCTTCCTCTACAGTGACGATGGCGTTACTACGCTGGATTTGCCCTTCCCCTTCACTTTTTACGGCACGACCTACAGCCAGCTTCAAGCCAGCAGCAACGGCAACCTGCAATTTGGCAACGGCAATCCGTTCTACGCCAATAGCTGCATGGATGATGCCCCGGTAGCGGGCATGGGCGACATGATTGCCCCCTACTGGGACGATCTGGACTTAACCAGCTTTGGCTTTTTGGAATATGATGTGGTTGGAGAAGCTCCGACGCGCATTTTTGTGTTGGAATGGGACAACATTCCCCGCTTTGGCGACCCCGATGATCGTGTAACCTTCGCCGTGCAGCTATTTGAAGAAAGCCAGGATATCCTCTTTTTGTACGAAGACGTAGCGATGCTGGAAGGCAACAACGGCAGCCGTGCCACCATCGGCATTCAAAGCGAGGCGCAAGGCTTGGCTTTGCAGTTTGGCTGCAACCAGCCCGTGGTGGCCAACGCCAGCCGCATCCGCTTTGCCGAACCGGAAGAAGCCAACGGGGATATTGGACTGGAAACGGCCGTTCTCACCACATCCTCACCTCAAACTTACGCCAAAGGGGACCTGCCCGATTTGCTCGATCAGCTTAATTTGCAGGGAGCCGCCGCCTTGCCCGCCATGCACACCCGTTGGCTCAGCCAGGAGCCGCCGTTGAGTGCGCGCTGGGAGTGGCTTGATCTTACCGGGGATGGTTTGGAGGAACTGCTGTTGCTGCGTGGCAGTACAGCTCAGCATCCTCACCTCACTGATTTGACTGTGCTGACGCCAGACGACAGCGGCGAATTTAGCCTGCTGCACAGCCAAACGCTCTCCAGCCGCAGCCAGCCTGTCTTGCGCCCAGAGGTTGCCGCAACGGGCGATCTCACCCAAAACGGCCTGCCCGATGTGGTGCTGTGGGATGATGCCACCGGCTTGAGCTTTGCGCTCACCAGCCAGGAAGGCGTCATGCGTTTGCTGCCGTTACCAGATAGCTGCCAGGGCAGCTTGGGCCTCATGGATTTGAATCAGGATGGGCTGCTGGAGGTGGTACGTGATGGGTGTGAGGCTGGAAACGGCCGTCTCATCACCCAATGGAGCGGCAGCCAATTTACCATCTTGCCCTAAAGCCTGCCCAAAACATTCCCAAAAGACTTGCCAAGAGTGGGTGAAAACGATACTATGCGCCCCACAAATTTTTTAGGCACGCCACACATGAATCTTTTACCGAGCACAAATCATGATGGGAGATTGAAGCATGTTTGAGGTCAATGGCACTTACGCCAACCGCAAAGGTGAATACACAGTTTTAGCAATCAATCCACCCAAAATGCGTGTACGCTACACTGAGGACGGCTCCGAAGCTGAGCTAAGGATTGAACTTCAGGCACGCATTTGGGAAAACATTGCCGCAGAGTACGAAAGCAAAGCTGCCAGCCGCACTGCTCGTGCCGCCAAGCGAACGGCCGTACCTACTGCCAACCATTACATCAAAGTCATCAGCGTGCCAGCCCTCGATGAGATGACCTTCCCCGGCTGGCCAGAACGGGTTGTGATGGCACCCCCTGCCGATGGTGACATCAAGCTGCAATCTGGTGACCGCCTCATCTTTTATGCGCTGGAAACGCAAACCTTTTTTGCTGTGGCCACCATTACTGGTGAACCAAAGACGTCCAATCCCAAAGAATATTTTTTCACTGTGCCTGTCGAAACGGCCGACTTTTTTCCGCTGGATATAGATGCCGTTTCTAGCAAGCTAGACAAAGGGGCCGATATTGATTCGGTAGAATTAGAAAGCCAACCTCGCTTTAAGCGACTGCGCCTACTTGCGGAAGCGTTTTACCCAATTAACGAAGATGATTTTGAACTGTTGGCAGAAGCACTCACCGAAGTCGCCGAAGATGAGGAGGATGAAGCCGACGACGATGACGATGAGTTCGATGACGACGACGATTAAAAGCGATACTGAAAGGCCACAGAGAAATTAGAGAATTAGCGCATTCCCTCAAAAATCTCTGTGCGCTCTGTGGCCAAAATTCTGCAAGTAATTGAGAAAGTTATGGACAAAGAATATATTCTTGTTAGCGTGGCCTGGCCTTACGCCAATGCCGACATTCACCAGGGGAACGTGACTGGCTCCTACCTGCCAGCCGATATTTACGCCCGTTATCACCGCCTGCGGGGCAACCATGTGCTCATGGTCTCTGGCTCCGATGGTCACGGAACCCCTGTGACCGTGAAGGCTGAAGAGCTCGGTAAATCGGTGACGGAAGTGTTTGATTATTACCACGGCCGTTTCCTTACCCTGTTCCAGAAATTGGGGCTAACCTACGACCTGTTTACCCACACCGATACCGAAAACCATTTTCAGGTCTCACAAGATATGTTCTTATCCCTGTTGGAAAACGAGTACATGTACCCCAAAGTGACCCAGCAGATGTATTCGCCGACGGCCAATAAGTTTCTGCCTGATCGGTATGTAGAGGGTACCTGCCCCAACTGCGGCTATAGTACGGCGCGTGGCGACCAGTGCGATAATTGCAACACGCTGTTTGAAAGCGCGGCCGAACTGTTAAACCCGCGCAGCAAAACAGATGATTCGGCTCTGGAGCTGCGCGACACAGAGCATTTTTTCATTGATTTACCCGCCATCGCCGAAGATGGCCTGCAAGCGTGGATGCACGGTGAAGACAAAGCATTTTGGCGGCCACAGGTCATCAACTTTGCCCGCAACTTTATTGATCAGGGGTTGATTGGCCGCGCCATCACCCGCGACATGGATTGGGGCATTCCCGTGCCGGTGGAAGGGTATGAGCATAAAGTGCTCTACGTTTGGTTTGAAGCGGTGATTGGCTATCTCTCAGCTGCAATTGAGTGGGCTAAAAACAACGGTGACCCCGACGCATGGAAGAAGTGGTGGCAAAACCCCCAGGCACGCACTGTCTACTTCATTGGCAAGGACAATATTCCATTCCACACGATTTTCTGGCCAGCCCAACTGTTTGGCGCGAAGGGTTTATACAACGATGACTCCCAGGCACAGCTCAATTTGCCGTACGATGTACCTGCCAATGAATTTATGAATATGGAAGGGCAAAGAATCAGCGGCAGCCGCAATTGGGGTGTCTGGATGCTGGATGCGCTGGAGCGCCATGACCCTGACCCGCTACGTTATTATTTAACGGCCGTTATGCCCGAAACCCGCGACAGTGATTGGAGCTGGCAAGGGTATGTGGAGCGCAACAATGCCGAGTTGGTGGGTAACTGGGGCAACCTTGTCAACCGCGTCCTCAACATGACCAAACGATACTTCAAGGGTGAGGTGCCTGATCCTGGCGAACTGACTGACAAAGACCGCGAACTGCTGGCCGCGGTAGATGCTGGCTTTAAGACGATTGCCGACCTGTACGACGGCTGCAAGTTCCGAGCCGTGGTGCAGGAAAATTTGCGCCTCTCTAGCCTGGTGAATACCTACCTGGAAGAGACCAGTCCGTGGACCACAGCCAAAACCGATCTGCAAGCGACGGCGCGTTTGCTTTATACCACCATCCAAGCGATTAGTGGCCTCAAGATTTTGTGGGCACCCATCTTGCCCTTTACCAGCCAAGTGCTACACGAGATGCTGGGCGAAGAAGGCCAGCTCTTTGGCCAGCAGGTGGTCCGTGAATATGCAGAAAGCAGCCGCAGCCACACTGCGCTGACCTATGATGGGGAAACGGCCGTTGGCCAATGGGGCCGCAGCGAAATCCCTGTAGGCCGCGTACTGCCCAAACCCAAGCCCCTCTTCAAAAAGCTCGACCAATCCGTCGTCGAAGACGAATTGGCGCGATTGGGTAGCTAACGTAGGGGCGGGACGGCGCGGAATAACCTTCGCCTAACAAAACCAGATCATTCCGCGCCGTCTCGCCCTAAACTAAACAATAGCAAGAACAATTTCTGGCACAGGTACTGAGCGAGACCGCCGAAGCACAAATTCCCGCGCATGCCAAGATCGTTCCCCGGTGGTCCCGCCCCTACCGGGTGTTAGAAAAGAGGGTAGACGTTATAATCCCCCATATCCAACCTACAAAAACAAAAGTGAGTGTGTTCAATGACCACCGACCATAAAAAAGTAATTTATTCCATGATGGGCGTGGGCAAAATTGTGCCGCCCAATAAGCAAATTTTGCGCGACATTTCCCTCTCCTACTTTTACGGGGCCAAAATTGGCGTCTTGGGGCTGAACGGCGCGGGTAAAAGTACCCTGCTGCGCATTATGGCCGGGGTAGATACCGATTTTGTAGGCGAAGTTGCCATCTCTCCTGGCTACACCGTTGGCTTTCTGGAACAAGAACCCCAGCTCGATGACAGCAAAACCGTGCGTGATATCGTGGAAGAAGGCGCGCAAGAAGTGGTGAATGCCTTGCGCGAATTTGATGAAATCAACCTGAAGTTTGCCGAACCGATGAGCGACGACGAAATGAACGACCTCATCGAGCGACAGGGTGCTTTGCAAGACAAGCTGGATCATATGGATGCCTGGAATCTGGACAGCCGCCTGGAATTGGCGATGGACGCACTCCGCACCCCGCCCGGCGATACCTCTATCTCCATTTTGTCTGGCGGTGAGCGGCGACGCGTGGCTCTGTGCCGCCTGCTGCTCAAGCAGCCAGACATCCTGCTGCTAGACGAACCTACCAACCACCTAGACGCTGAATCGGTCGCCTGGCTGGAAAAGCATCTTAAGCAATATCCTGGTACTGTCATTGCCGTAACGCATGATCGCTACTTTTTGGATAACGTGGCTGGCTGGATTTTGGAGCTGGATCGGGGCTACGGCATTCCCTGGAAGGGCAACTACTCCTCTTGGCTAGCGCAAAAGCAAGACCGATTGGCGAAAGAAGAAAAAGCAGAATCTGCCCGGCAAAAGACCCTACAGCGCGAACTGGAATGGATCAATATGACGCCCAAAGGCAAGCAAACCAAAGCCAAAGCCCGCATCAACCGCTACAACGAACTGCTCTCTAACGAGCAGCAGCGTGCCAATGAGGATCGGGAAATTTACATTCCGCCGGGGCCGCGTTTGGGGGACATTGTGGTGGAAGCTAAAGGCGTACGCAAAAGCTACGGTGACATCCTGCTGTATGACGACCTCACGTTTGAGATTCCACCGGGGGCGATTGTGGGCATCATCGGGCCAAACGGGGCGGGTAAAACCACCCTGTTCCGCATGATTGTGGGTGAAGAGCAGCCAGACGGCGGCACGTTCCGCGTGGGCGACACGGTGCAGCTAGCGTATGTGGACCAAAGCCGCGACGATTTGGATGCAGATAAAACCGTCTGGCAAGAAATTTCTGACGGGGAAGATACGCTGCAACTCGGGCCTCGTCGCATGAACTCTCGCGCTTACGTCTCCCGCTTTAATTTTGCGGGCAGTGACCAGCAAAAGAAGGTCGGCACACTTTCTGGTGGCGAGCGGAACCGGGTGCATTTAGCCAAGCTGCTCAAATCGGGCTGCAATTTGCTGCTGCTGGATGAGCCAACCAATGACCTTGATGTAAACACGCTGCGGGCGTTGGAACTGGGCTTGGAGAATTTTGCGGGATCGGCCGTGATTATTTCACATGATCGCTGGTTTTTAGATCGCGTAGCCACGCATATTTTGGCCTTTGAGGGGGAAAGCCAGGCGCATTGGTTCATCGGCAGCTACAGCGAGTACGAAGAAGATCGCCGCCAACGTTTGGGCGATATGGCGGAACGGCCGCATCGCATCACCTACCGCAAGCTCACCCGTGATTAAGGCTTTTGTCTTAGCCATAGAGTACACAGAGTGTTCTGAGGGGGTGAGCTTACCTCAAAATTCTCTTTGAGTGGAGTTGAAAAGATGGCAAAATTAACAGAAGCAGAGATTGCCAAGGGTGCCAATGGCAGTTCTTTTGACAAAGGGTATAGCTATTACCGTAACGGCTATGTCCTGGAAATTACCCAGCGAGGAGAGCAGATTACGGCCGAAGTAGAAGGCAGCGCATATCAACCGTATCAGGTGCAGGCGACGGTGCAAGAGGGCAAAATTAGTAGTGTCAATTGTAGTTGTCCCTATGATTGGGGCGGGTATTGTAAGCATATTGTGGCTGCATTGCTGCATTACGTTCATGAACCCAGCGGGGTAGAACAACAACAGCCGCTGGCGGATTTATTGGCCGATCTAACGGCGGAACAGTTGAAGCAACTCATTATTCAGGCAGCCGATGCAAATTTGGATTTTTTGCGAGCGATTGAGCGGGAATTGCAATGGTTGAAGGTGTTGCCCACAAAGCATGAGACGGCTGCGCCTGTGGCGAGCCAGGTGGATGTAACGGCCGTAAAACGCCACATTCGGCAAGGGATGCGTAACATAGGCCCCAAAGGATACGACGATTACTACTATTACGAAGAGGGCGGGGCGGATGAAGAACTGTATCAAATATTGGATCCTTATTTGGAGCAAACATTGGCTCTGTTAGTCGGTGGGCAGGTAGAAGAAGCGGCGGTGTTAATAACGGCCGTTCTGGACGCCTTCTGTGATAATTTGGATTTGATTGAAGAGTTTTACGAGTATACCGAGGGCATGTATGAAGGAGATACCGACCTGATCAAAGCGCTGACAGAGGTGATTTTGAGCCATGAGTTAACAGGCAAAACGCGGCAAGAGTGGCAACGCAAAGTGAAGGGGTGGCAAAATATTTTGGGCGAGTTGAAGATGGCGGAAACGGCCGTTACCCAAGGTTGGGATTACGCGCCGCTACGCTCGGTTTTGCAGGGCAATATCACCAATAAAGGGGCGTGGGCAGACGAAGCCCCCTGGTTTGCCGATGAGCTGGCCCAAATTCGGCTTAATGTGCTGGAACGGCAAGGGCGCATCCAGGAAGCTATCTATTTGGCCGAGGCCGAAGGGCAGATAGAACGCTACATTCACCTGTTGGTGCAAACTGGCCAAATTGAGCAAGCGGTCAAAGAAGCCAACCAATATTTTCATCAGGCGCGGCAGGCGTTAGCTTTGGCGCAGCGGTTGCAGGAGATGGGGGAGCAAACGGCCGCTTTAACCGTTGCGGAAAAAGGGCTAACTCTGGAAGATCATTGGCAGCATGAAAAAGGAAAGTTAGGGCGATGGCTGCGCCAAGTCGCTCAGTCCGCCGGGAAAAATGAGTTGGCCTTGCAGGCGGCTCAGATAGCAGTTTTGTCTACGCATGAGCTGGCTGATTTTACGGCCGTTCAGCAACTGGCTGGCGATCAATGGGACAAGCTCCAGCCGCAATTATTAGATGCGATTGAGGCTAGTAATTACTCATCGGCGAAGCTGGATATTTTAGTGCAAGCGGGGCGGCTAACGGCCGTTATGCGAGCCATTGATAAAAATTATCGTTATCACACAGGCGACCTGCTGCGGATGCTGGTGCCAACCAAGGACAAATATCCCGATTGGGGCATTCAAAAATGCAAAAATTTAGCCGAAGCGATTATGGATGCGGGCAGATCGAAGGATTATGATACGGCCGTGAATTGGTTACGCCGTGCCAAAGAAATTTACCTTCACCACCAGCGGCAGGCAGAGTGGTATAGCTATGTGGATGGTTTGTTGGGGCAACACGGCCGTAAATACAAGCTGGTGCCGATGTTAAAGACGATACGGTGATCCTGCGTAGGATTGACCAAATTTTTGAATCAGGCGGGTAGCTCCCAAGGGACGTCCGGCCGAATTTGTTTGCCAAATGCAATCAGCTCATCAATCCGGTTGGTGCGTTGCAGCATTTGGATGAGGTTGAGCACTTTCATGCGGTGCTCGTCGCCAGAAAGATTTTCATACGCAATATCTAAATCGAAGCAAAGCGTTTGCAGGTCGCTGGGGCTGAATCGTTTGTCCAGAACTTGCCGCAGGTGAACCAGTAGATTGCGCGGGACCTGGGTTTTGACAACGGCCGTTTCCCCACGTTTCTTCTGCTTGGTTTTTTGCGCCTCAAATGCTTCCACCCGCCGCTTCCAATCGGCAAAAACCATCTGGAACTCTTTGCTGGTTAGAATATTTTCTTCTGGATTGATATACATCACGTACCAATCATAATTTGGCTCCAACAGCCCTTCGTATTTCATTCCTTCTTCTGCTAACACCAGCAACGGATGCCCTAAAGTATAAGCCATCGTCGCTTCAATTTGGTTCCAAACCGTCGGCAGATTGAGCCCTTTGAGCTGCCGTTCATTTTGGCTTCCCCGCTTGTCAACGGCCTCAATTAGATGGGTGCGTTCATAAGCCAGGATGATCGACCCAGCGCATTCGTGCATCAGTTCTTTGATGGCAACCAACGGCTGCTTGCTGGAGAAGTACGTTCGCCCTACCGTTTGCGGCACCATATCGTTCATCTTCACGTAGGATTCAACAGTGTCCGCTAACTGCTGATGCAGCTTGTTGGCGGTTGTGCCAATGCTCAAAAAGATTTTCGTCGTGGACATGGGTACCTCCGAAGTTGTGGTTGGGCGAGTGATGATTGCTATTGTAGCAGGAGAGTGGGGGGATGGGAAACGGCCGTTTCTATGTGTGTGCGAGGGTTAGACTGCCGTATTCTGCAATCGATGCGGCAAAAGCTGATACCCCATCGCCCGTATAATGGCATTGATGTTGTCCAGCCGTGGAAACGCACTTAAAGTCCGTTCGTTATGTTAGTTTTATTTTAAGTCGTAAAATGGCATCTCGATCTGTAATATCAATGTCAAAAGGGTAAATAGCTTTTGCGATTACCCTTAAAAGATAGTCTCTTCTGGTTTTTTCTGGGTTATTATTTAGCACTTGACCTATTTCCCGGTTTGTAAGTTCTCTGATCTCCGTCATAGATTCACCAATTTTGACTTGGCAAGCATTGTCTAAATCTAGACAAAGAACATAAAAATTTTCCCTGTCCTCAGGATGATATTCTAAAACAGGAATGCCATTATAAAAACCGCGCAGCATTGGAATTGCTTCAGCATTTTCAACTTGATAACCATGAAGAAAACCGGGAGTAGACGATAACCATGTGTGAAGTCGCCTTGCATCTGGAACAAAAATAAACGATGGTTTATAGTCTGTTTCACTGAAGCGGTTTATTGCTCTATCAAAATAAGGCTTGAAGGTTAACCAGTCCTTTCGAGAAGGCAAAAATCTGTTGTTAGAGATCCAAGCATTGGTTAATGACTTATTGATAGCTCTCACGATAAAACTACCATACAACTTTCCGATTGAAGCCGAAGTATTAGAATCCAAGTGAAGTTCAGTGAAATACTTTTTCTCTTCATAACGCCAAAATCTTATCTTTTTCTCGGTTTCATCTGAGTAAATTACAGCGTGTTTGGTTTCTAATAGCCTTACTAAACTTTTTCTGCTCTCTTCAACAATAGCCTCTCTGACAGCGTCATCGAAAGCTGCCGTCTTGGTAATATCTAAACCCGCGTCAATTATTTGACTTTTGCGTTCTTCTTGCCATCTTTGATTGATTTCTCTATTTAATTCAATCCACTTTCGTGAGAGAGTAGAAAGTTCTTCTTCAATTCCAACAAACAGATCTGTTTGAATCCAATCTGTGGCGGATGCGACAATTCGGTTGCAGGTCTCCTCAATTCTTAATAGCTGATGTTCGAGATTGATAGAAGTTGATACCTGAGCCTCATTTTTACCTATAAGCATCATTCCTCGGAGACAATAAAATAAAAATAGTTTGTCTTCGTTATTTGGGAAATACCCACGTCGTGTATCTGGGATACGAGTAAATGTATCCCACCCAAATGCAGATTGGTTTTCAATTGACTCAATAAAAATAGTGATGGCTTGTTCGGCGGAAATCAAATATTGTTCAAAGATGGAGTAGGTTTCTACAAATTGAGTAAATGTTACTTCGTCTTTTTCATAAGATTCACAAAGATAGCTAACTGCTATAAACACTAATTCGTTGAAAAAGTGCTCAATTCGTGCGGGAATATCACGCACTAAACCTAATGTTGCGATTCGCTCTTTCAGAATTCTCGATTCAGTTTCTGAAGCTGAAACAAGTTGTCGTTGCAAAATATAGTAATCACTATGGACGGAATGTGGTGGGTGAAAATGAGCTAGCAACTCATCAGGCTGAATAATATTCAGTAATGAAGTGAGAGTTGCTGTATCATGACTTAAAAAGGCTTGATATAAGATTTTGGATAATACATCCAAAATATGATTCAAAATTACCGTTAAATTTGTAATGGTTTGAGCTGTGTGATCTAAAGCATCTGAATAATTACGTAATACTCCATCAATAATATCCCTTGTCAAATAAAAGTATGAGCGATTTATTCCTAGCTCATTTTCATTCCTGTGTGAAAAGTAATACATGCGTACATAAAGGCCAAGAACTTCCGATAAATTGTCGTCAACAACAATATGGCTATTCTGTATCATGGATTCTGCAATTCTGAAAATGTTATAGGAAAGAGCTCCGATGAAATCTCGATTTTTGCTTCTTGTAGAAATCTCAATGAAATCTCTTAGGTGCCTTATCGCGATTTGATTTGCAAACCATCCTCTGAAAATGAAATCGCTAAACCACTCAGTTGATGCTGGAATCGGCAGACCAACACCCAGTTCGAAAATCTGGCGATATACAGACATTAGTTCATCAAAGAAAAGGTTGTTTTCTTCGCGGATCGAGCTTTCGGCTACTTGTTTAACTTGGGTTAAAAGCGTTTTTACTTCATCATTTGTTGTATTTGTTACATCTTGCTCTTCACGCACAATAAAACAATTTTTAATCATTTGATGAATCTCTTCAGTTTGTATGCTTAAGCTGCTTGGCACAAATGCAATTACCTCGTCTTTTTGCACTGAATCATTCACTAGCTTTACCAAAAAAGCTCTTTCTGAAGTTGTTTCAATGAGCTGCGAAAACTCCTGTAACTTCAATAAATGAATGTCTTTGAAAACACCTGTTCTTGTGGAAAGAATAGGAATCATGTTTTGAAGTTGCTGTCCATATTGGCTTCTTCCTAATCCTAGCTGTTCATATATATTCAAATTTACTCGGCGGTTCAAACGGTACACCACCTCGATTTTTTGACTTTTGCGAATTTCCGTTGCCAATTTTGATGACAATGTCTCGATCAGAAAACGGTTGCTTAAGGAGTTACGAAGATTCCAGATTGTTTTTCCTGTCTCAAAAATAATTCCCAAGTTTAGGAGAGTGAAGAGAAGAATTGAATAAAGGACAAACTTTGGGTGGACAAAGATTAGAATATTTGCCCTAAATATAGCCATGATGGCGGCTTCAGTAGCTAAAAAGACTAAAGCCCATATTGCAGTTGTTTTAAGATCTGTTTTGTCTAAATAAACATCGACTAAGGAACTTGCCCCTTTGTCTTTGCTAACAAATTCAACAATAATAAAAATAATGGGCAATACGATCCCCACTAAACCAGCAAGATACTCTAACGAACTAGCTAAAATGTCAGCTGCTTGCTGCGCGCTCAGACTGTAGGTAGAAATTATCCAGCCTTGCCACACAAAAAATTCATTGAGAAGGGTTAGAGAGAAAAATATAATCAGTGCCAAACGAAGGGACAATGGAAAATTTTGCCCTATTTTTTCTCGCCAACCATGATGAATTTTTATAGAAGCAAGCAAAGAATAATTTTCTTGAAAATTCTGTGTAACAACTTCAGATAACCAAACTGGAGGTTCATTTCTGCGCGATGTCATTTCAATATTCTAGCATGATCTTTGACCGAATTGTATTGCCGTGAGATGGACGGCAGTTATACTTTAAAGATGGAAGGCTTGGAAATTACTTTGACTCCCACACAAGAAGCCGCCATCGCGGCGGAACAGACCAGCTTTTTGCTGGGTCCAGCCGGAACCGGCAAGACGTTTGCCCTGCAGCAACGCCTCCTTCGGCTTTTGCAAGATGGGGAACCTGCGTACACCTTGCTGGTCATCGTCGCCGAGCCAGATCAGGCGCAGGGCTACCTGGACGCGGTACACCAATCTGGCCTGGGGCCGTATGCAGATTTGAAGATCAGCACCTACAACCAGATGGCGATGGAGATGGTGAAGCTGTTTTGGCCATTGGTGGCGCGTTCGGCGGGGTTTGAACGGCCGTATCACCCTCCCACCTTCCTCAGCTACGACCTTGCCCAACTGCTCATGTGGCACATCATCACCCCTATGCTCAACGACGGCGCGTTTGCCGACCTGCGCCTGCGCCCCCAGCAAATTGTGAGCCAACTGCTAGACACCCTCAACCGCGCCGCGCTCAACAGCCTGAGTTTGGATGACGCGATTGAGCGGCAAGTGCGTACCTGGGCCGGTGAGCCGGAGCGCCTGCGCCACCTGAACGAAGCGGCCGACGCTGCCCGCCAGTTCCGCGCCACCTGCCTGCGCGACAGCCTGCTCGATTTGTCTTTGGCAATTGAAGTGTTCGACACGCAACTGGTGCAGCATCCCGAATTCCACAAATATTTCAGCGAGCGGTTCCGCCACCTCATCGTAGACAACATTGAGGAGCAAACCCCCGCCGGGCAAAATTTTGTGGCGGAACTGATGGATGAAACGGTGACAACGGCCGTTGCCTACGACGCCGCTGGTGGCTACAAACGATTCCTCGCCGCCGACCCGCTGGGTGCCAACAAATTCCGCAGCCTCAGTGCTTACGCCTTCGATTTCAAAGAGTCGTTCATCACCAGCACGCCGCTGACCCATTTAGCCAATCTGGTAGAAAACCAGCTCATGTTCAGTAACAAACCGTTTGCCGAGGCGCAGCAGGCAATTTTAGGCACGGTTGGTGGTCGCTACCGGCGTGAAATGGTCATCCAACTGGCCGATGCGCTGGTTGAGATGCTGACTGAGCATGATCTGCATCCGTCCGAAATAGCCATTATTGCCCCCTACCTGGATGGGGCACTGCGCTACATGCTGGGCAACGCCCTGCGAGACGCCGGATTGCCCTACTATTTGCTGCGCCGCCGCTCCAGCCCGCGTGATGAACCCCGCGTGCGTGCCTGGCTCACCTGGCTGGCGTTGGCGCATCCAGATTGGGGCTTGCCCCCCAGCCGGTACGACGTGGCTGAGGCGCTTACCCTCAGCATCAATGGGCTGGACCCGGCTCGTGCCGAACTGCTGGCCGAATGGCTTTACCAGCCAGAAACGGCTCACCTGCTGCCCATCTCCGAACTGCCGGAGCGCATCCAAAGCCGGGTGGGGATGGATTTTGTGGGCTTGTATGAGGAAATTCGCCTGTGGCTGGCGGGGCAGGATGGTGCGGCCAGCATCGACGCTTTTTTGCACAGCCTCTTTACCTTGCTTTCTGAGCGTCGTTTTCAGCCAGAACCAGACGTGGCGGGAGCGGCCGTCTGCGATTGGTTGGTGCAGGCGGCCACCCGGCTGCGCCAGTCGGCCGAAGCGATTGGGCTGACCACGCCCGATGCCGTGGGCTACGCCTTCATCGACGGCATCAACCAGGGGTTGGTGACGGCCAATCCGCCAGAATTAGGTGATCCACCTGACCCCAACGGCATCATGATTTCCACAATTTACGGCTACCTGCTGGCGGGTTCTCCGGTCCGGGTGCAGGTGTGGCTGGAAACGGCCGCAACTGGCTGGTGGGACATTCCCAACCAACCCCTCAGCAACGCCTTTGTGCTGGCGCAAAGCTACGATCCCAGCCAGCCGTGGACGATGGATAACGATTTCCACATCCGCAACCAACTGCTCAGCCGCATTGTGCGCGGCCTGACGGCGCGGTGCAGCGATGGTATTCTGCTGGCGACTAGCGATCTGGACCGGCGCGGCGTGCGCCAGGATGGGCCTTTGTGGCGGGCGTTGCAGGCAGTACGGTAGTCTGGCTCCGTGACTTTTTTCCCTGTGAACAGACAGTAAAAATTACTTTTGGGCTAGAAATTGGTTTATCCCCCTATGCTATACTGCTCCTAGTTAACCATATTAGGCGACATACAAGAGGGAAACTATGGCTGCCCAAACGCCGCAAACGATATTGATTATTGAAGATGATCCGGTCATCCGGGGCATCCTGCACATGAACTTAACAGATCAGGGCTATGACGTACTCAGCGCTGAGGACGGCCTGCAAGGGGTGCGGACTGCGAAAGAAACCCAGCCAGGCATTATTTTGATGGATATTCGCTTGCCTAACATTACAGGCTGGGAAGCGACTCGTCGCTTAAAAGTGGAGCCCAAAACTGCCCAAATTCCTATCATTGCGCTGACCGCCCAATCAACCTCAAAAGATTTACATCGCTGTTTTGAATCTGGGTGTGATGCATTTATGACCAAGCCAATTCAGTTTACCCAGCTGTTTACCAAAATTGAAATGTTACTCAATCGCTCGCTCGATCACTCCCAAGGCATTGCTGAATGATTTCGTTCAACCAACGCGACTACGACACCATGAACGACACCCGCGCTCACATTCTTGTAGTTGATGACAGCGATATTAATCGTAATATGCTAGCGCGCCGCTTAGAGCTGGTGGGGCATGAGGTGATTGAGGCAGAAAACGGCCGTACCGCCCTGGAAAAACTCACCACCCACTGTATCGACATCATCTTGCTAGACATCATGATGCCCATCATGAGTGGGTTTGAGCTGCTGCTTGTCCTCAAAGGGCAGCCGCACCTGCAAAACATTCCTGTCATCATCCTCTCTGCGGCAGACGACACAGAGAGCATTGTGCAAGGCATTGAGCTGGGGGCGGAAGATTATCTTGCCAAACCATATAACATGTCGTTGCTGAAGGCTCGTATTAACGCCAGCCTGACTCGCAAACGACTATATGACAAAGAGCAAGCTCGTTTAGAAGAGATTGCTATTTTGCAGCAAATTGATGCTGAGTTGACCACGACGTTGGAGATACGCCGGGTAATGGAAATGACACTTGGCTGGGCATTGCGGCAAGTGGGGGGCGAAGCTGGGGTGATGGGCGTTCTTGAAGAGGATCGCTTGCACATTTACGCATCGCAAGGGTACACCTACGAAATTTATGAAGATTCCCCCTTTGTGCTGCTAGATCAGCTACCAACCGCGCAGCAAGCACTTCATACCGAAGGGTTGGTGTATGAGCCGGAAACCAACGGGGCTGGCTTATTGGCTCGTACCCAGAGTCAAATCATTTTGCCACTTTACCGGGAAACGGCCGTTATTGCCCTGCTCATGTTGGAAAGCACCCAACCCAACCAGTGGCAGCCGGAACATTTAGACTTTTTGCAGCGACTGGGGAACCATGCCGCTAGCACGGTGGCCAATGCGCAACTGGTCGAAGCGTTGAAGCTGGCGAACGAGGCCAAAAGTGAATTTGTCTCTTTTGTGTCGCATGAGCTAAAAATTCCGATGACGTCCATCAAAGGGTATGCAGATTTGTTGCTCTCCGGCAATTTTGGCCCCATTAACGAGGCGCAAACCACATTTTTAGACACCATTCGCAGCAACGTGAACCGGATGAGCCGGTTGGTGAGCGACCTGTCGGACGTGTCGCGCTTGGAATCTGGGAAACTGCATTTGGAGACGCAACCGATTCAGTTGGCAGAGGTTGTGGACGAAGTGGCTTCCTCCACAAAGGCGCAAATAGAGGCCAAGCGGCAAGAGCTGGTGCTCACCGTGCCAGACAATTTGCCCGATGTGTGGGCAGATCGAAACCGTCTGGCGCAAATCCTGACGAATTTGGTGAGCAATGCGTACAAATACACACCGGAAAACGGCCGTATCACCATTTGTGCTGAAGAGATGAACAGCGTCAACGAAGAGGCGGAAGTGCAGCCAATGATTCATGTCTCTGTCGCGGACACAGGCCTGGGCATTAAGGAAGAGGAGCAACAGGCGATCTTCAACAAATTCTTCCGGGGCAGCGACGATGAGGCACTTCGATCACCAGGTACGGGCTTGGGGCTAAATATCACCAAGAATTTAGTGGAACTGCACGACGGCCGTATCTGGTTCGAGAGCAAATACCGTGAGGGGACGACGTTTCACTTCATAATTCCGGTTGCCAATGGGCATGTGGGGTGACAAGGTGAACGGGTGATTAGCTGCCTATTCACCAATATCTTGACAAGTCGTACGGAATAACGTACCATTCCTTCATTCATTTAAGCCAAAAGCAAGACCTAGTAAAATTTATTGGAGTGAAACATGACAACGGTTACTGTAACTGAAGCACGCGCCACCCTTTATCGCCTGCTAGATGAGGTTGCTCAATCACATGAGCCAGTCGTTATTACCGGCAAGCGTAACAACGCTGTCTTGATTTCTGAAGATGATTGGCGGGCAATCGAAGAAACATTATATCTTTTGAGTGTGCCGGGGATGCGGGATTCAATTATTGAAGGTATGGAAACCCCGCTAGAACAGCTAGATGAAGAGGCTGGCTGGTGAGCTGGCGCATCGTTTTTACCAAGCAGGCCAAAAAGGACGCCAAAAAAGTAGCTCGTGCTGGATTGCGTCCCAAAGCTGAAGAACTGCTAGACATCCTCCGCCGAAATCCGTACCAAACACCCCCCAGATACGAAAAATTGATAGGTGACCTTTCTGGTGCATACTCGCGCCGTATCAACATTCAGCATCGGTTGGTTTACCAACTGTACGAAGACGAAAAAACGGTAAAAATTCTCCGCATGTGGACGCATTATGAATAATGTCGTAGGGTCGATGCCTTGACCTTACTCCGCCTCTTTCAACGCTTCCAAAATGGGTTCGGCAATTCGTGCTAGCTCTGGATTCTGCTGCTGACCGAGCAGGGTTTCCAAATCGCTGATAGCGCGAGGAAGCTGATCGTCGTTGCTGTCGTAGCGGGCGAGCAGGGTGAGGCCAGCGGCGTAGGCTTCTTCTGCCAGCTCATACTGCTCCAGCCGGAGCGCGGTGAGCCCCACTTTGAAGACCGTTTCGGTGAGGTCGTTGAGGGCGTTTTCACTGGTAGGCTGGATAAGCTGGACGGCAATCAAATAATCGTCAATTGCTTGTTGATAGCTGCCTTCTTCATAGCGTAAATCGCCGCGCCGCAGGTAATGCCAGCCCAAGTTGGCATCTACGAAGAAGTCTCGCCACACTTGATGTTCGGTTGGATTCAAGGCGTGGGCACGCTCCACATCAGCGATGAGTTGGGCGTAGACCAGGCTGGCGCTGTTTTCCCAACCGGGTTGGGCCGGGAACAGGTCTCGCACCAGGCGGAAACCGTACTCGGCGCGGTACCGCCAATATAAATCGGGCTGATCGAGTTGGGCAACGGCCGTTTCCCTTTCACTTACATCATCCAGCAATGGCCAATACCACTGCCTTAGGCTCACCTCGTCATAGCTTAAGGCAAACCCTGCCAAATTGGCTCCTGCTTCGCGCACCGCGCCGATGTCGCGTGTCGCCACCGCCAGTTCCAAACCCAAATTGCCCAATAGAGAAGCGCGTTGCCAACGGCCGTCTAGCAACGCTGCTTGGGCCAAAGCAAACGCCGTCGCCGCGTCGGTAATGTCGGCCGGATCAATTTCTACCTCGCTCTCGCGCAGCAGGTTGAGCAAGGATGTTACGTTTGCGTTGGTGCGCTCGGCAAACTGGATCAAATCGGCCTCAGCCAGCAGGATGGCCGCGCCGTCTTCAGCTTGCTCGGCGCGGAGCAGCCCCTCTTTGTACCATATCTCTGCCTGGGCTAAATCGCCCAAAGCGACGGCAGCCAGACCCGCCTTAAAGGGGGCACGCACCACTTCCGGGGCGCGGCTGGCGACCAGTTCGTAGTAACCCAGTGCCACGTCGTATTCGCCGTTGGCAAAACGGCTATCACCTTGTGCCAGCGAGCCATCGGTAGCGCGGGGATAGATGATCTCCCGCCAGCGGTTAGGCTGGTAGTCGCCGAAATCGTCTGGGTTAAGGGCCAGAGCAGCATCCGTGTCATCCAGAGCATCAAACAGCCAGACACGCGCGGAGGGGCCGGTGCCCGCGGGTAGATTGAGCCAAATGCCATAGGCGGTACGGCCGCGTACGTGGTAATAATTTGGATTGGTGGGGTCTAATTCAATAGCTTTGCTGTAGCTGTCAATTGTTTCTTTCAGCACTTCCACCAAATCGTAGCCGGGGCAGCTTCGCAGTAAATATTGCACCCGCGCCAGCGATTGGTAAGTGGTGGCCACGTCTTCTGGGGCGCGACCGGGCAGGGAGACGGCCGTTCTAAAGTTCTGTATCGCCAGCAGCAGTTCGTTGGCAGAGGCCAGCTTCTGCTCATCAGTCAGGTTGGGGTCGGCGCAGCGGTCTTGCGCCAGCGTGCCTTGCCCATCTTGCAGCATCCCCAGCCGCCAATGCAGTGTCCCCAATGAGAGGTAGATGGTAGGGTCGTCGGGGATGAGTTCTGCCGTTTTTTCCCACGCGTCCAACGCTTTGTCATAGTCGCGCAGGGAGTAGTAGCTAAAGCCCAGCCCCAAATAGGCTTCGTCGGAGTTGCTGTTGAGGGAAACGGCCGTTTCAAACCGCTCTACCGCCGCTTCATACCGATTTTGCCCATAGGCCAACCAGCCCAAACCCGTCCACGCCTGCACCTGGCTTTGCACGTCCAACGCCCGCTCGCCAGAGATAGCCAGCGCATCCTGGTAGTTGCTTTCTGCCGCCATCACATCCCCCAAAATGTGGTAAGTCACGCCACGCCACAAACGGTAATAGGCGTTGTCTGGCTGGGAGGCGATAAGCTGCCCCTGCTCTTTCAAAATCGTCTGGAAGTCGGGGAATTCTACATCGGCCTGGGTGCTGAAGCCCAGCCGGGCCATGTTGCGGCTGGCCAGCAGTTCCGTGTTGTTACTGAAGTTGGTCAGCTGATCGTAATCAGCCAGGGCGGTCGCAAAATCGCCAAGCTGCATGTAAATAGCAGCCCGATTGGACTGCGCCTGAAACCAGACGGCCTGGTCGGGGCGCAAAATTGGTGAGAGCAGCTCGACGGCCGCACGGGTATCGACCACGCCCAAAATTTTGCGTTGGGCAATCTCGATGGCGCGATCGTAAGCGTTTACGGCGTCCCAACTGAGCTTGTTGGCAATTTCCGGGTTTGTTTCCAGCAGGGAATCATCCCGCAGGCTGTTGCCGACGATGAGGAAATGGTAGCTGCTTACTTCGCGTAGCAGGTGACCACCCATTAAAAATAAAGTGGATAAGCCCAAGATTAATCCGCTTAGCCGTACCCAGGCGGGATAGGTGCGGGGCTTGTTCGGCCAAATTCGCGTTTGCCAGAAGGCGCGCACGGCACCAAATATCATGAGCAAAATGCCTAGCGATGGGTAAATGTCTGGCAGCGTAAACCAGGGGACGAAGATGGAGCCAAGCCGCAGCAACAGCAAAAACAGCCCGGCTAGCCCAATCCAGGCGGCGAGGCGGCTTTTTTCATACATTTGGTGGCGAATTTGCAACGGCCGTAACACAAATGCCCACAGCGGCGGCACAAATAAACCGAGGTAGAGGTACGGATACAAATCGGCCAGGCTGTATGGGGTGCCGGGGAAGTCGAAGTTGAGCAGGTTGGGGAAGCTGCTGCCCAGGAAGGCCAGTATTGTTAGCGTGGCGGCACTGCCGATGTACCAGGCTCCCATACGACCGTATACCAGCTTGTAGCTCCAATCCTGGTTGGGGAGGGCGGCGGGTAGGTAGTTGCCCACCCGCTGGCGCACAGTTTCGTAGCGGGCGGTGTTGCCCGGCACGATGAGTTGAGCAGCATCTGTGTTGAGGGCAAAGGCGGAATCATCTGCCAGCGGTTCGCGCACCAGCTTGAGATCGGCAATCACCATGTTGGTAGCGTCATCCCAGGCGATTTGCGCATTATTGACGCGTAAACCGTGGTTGTTTAGCCGCACGCGGCCCTGCCCGGCCCGCTGCAGGGTGGTGAGGGGGGTAAATACGAGGGCGGCAATGCCAACGGCCGTTGACAGCACAACGTAGGCCAGCAGCAATCCAATGCCTAACTGGATCGCCACATCTGTATCGGTAGAGGGAATGGCATTGACAGCCAAACCAGCGTCGGCCACGGCAGGGCGGAACTGGAGCGGAGCGGCCGTATTGCCCACTGCTGGAGCATCAGGCGCGATGTCGGCATCGGGGTTGCCCTGGGTGGCGTCCAACTCTTCGATGATGAGGGCGGGCCACAGCACAAATTCGCGCCCCTGAAAGGTGATAGCAGGGGAGACCAAGCTGCCGGTATCTAATCGAATGCTGTACAGTGGCAGCAAAAAAATGACGATGGAAAGAAAAATGAAAACGGCATGGCGGAAGAGAACGGTGGCGGGGTGGCGGTAGCGGATCGGGTAGACAAATTCGGAAACGGCCGTACTGACCCGTCTGGCTGCTTCCTGCTGATTTTCATCAATCGTGTCGTCTTCGGTAATGGTCTGAAGGCGATCGGCAATCTCGGTGATCCAAATACGATCATTTTGCTGCTGGTATAGCTTAAGTGCCCGCTCAAAGTGGAGAATGGCTTCGGCAACGGCGTTGCTGCCAGCTTGGGCTAGCCCCAGATTGGATTCGGCCAGCAAGACGCGGGCACGCGCTTCCAGCCGGTCATCTTCGTACTGGGCAATTTCGGGCAGTGCCTCATTGGCGTAATGGCGGGCGGCTTCTGGCTCGCCTTGCCCCAGCATTGCCTCGGCTAAGCCCAAATTGACGGAGAGTCGCCGGTAGCTGCCCAGTGGGGCTTCTTCTTCCGCGAGCAGCCGCCGGAAGAGCGTTTCAGCCTTCTGGTTGTCGTCCAGGCTCAGGTACAGGTAAGCCAGCTTCTCATCGGCTGCCACGCTTTCAACTGGCTCACCGTGCGCTTCCAGCAGCTTGTCTGCCTGCTTGTACTGGTGGGCACCGCTCACAAACAGCCGGGTGACAATCCAATCCAGATTGAGCAGCGTGGGCCAAAAGCGAGGGTGCCACACGCGCCGCCCCAGGTAGAAGCTCATGTAAAACAGCAGCGGCAGCGAGAGCAAGAAGATGGCAAAGTCACGCAGCCGATGCAGCCAGTTAGGGGCTTCTGGCATGACGGGTGGATTGTGTTCGCGGGTGGCGTCGGCTAGCCTCACGTAGGCGTCGCCTAGGGCAATGCGAGTGTAGGCGCGTTCAATCTGGATGCGAACCTGGTCGGTTGCGCCGCTGATGACTTGGGGTTGGGTAGCAACGGCCGTTTCCCCTGCCACCAATCGCGCTTCTTCAGCATCAAACAGGGTCAGCGTTTCCTGGTAAGCGTCAATCGCTTCTACAAATTGCCCCGCATGTGCCAATGAGTCGCCGTGGGCGCGCACCACGTAAGGCAGCAGCAGTGGCGATAGGTCCGGCTTGGCGCGTAGCTCGGCCAGCGTTTCCAGGCTGTTTTGCCACAGGCCGCGCATTTGGTTCACCCGTGCCCACATATGACGCAGCAAATCATCCAGCAACGACAAATCTTCCTTGAGGGCGACGAGATAAAAGCGAGCATCCGTCACGGTATCTAGCAGCCGCTCAATTTCGGCAAACTGACGCTCTTTTTGGTAAGTGCGGAAGGCGTTGATGAGGGTGTTGATGCCAGCGGTCTGATCTACAAAGAGCAGATGATACAGTACCAGCCGATGCTGTAGCTGTGGATTAGGATTGGGATTGGCTTGCCAGTAGCCCAGGGCGCGTTGGTGGGTGGTGAGGTATGCTTCCCGGTCGCGGGCAATCCAGCGGCGTTGCAAAAATACGCGCTCGTCGGGGCGCACTGAGTAGGTTTCGGGTTCGCCGTTGGCGGTGGGCAGGGTGCGGACAAAGGAGTAGCGCAGCAGTCGTTCGATGAGGCCAGGGTTACGGCCGTCCTCCGTCTGGCGCATGGCTGCAAATAGATCGGCACTAAACCAGGTGGGTACGGCCGCTAGGTACAGCGCTTCCGCCATCATCGGATGCACTTCATCCAAAATGCGGTTTAAATAGGCGGTGGTTGTGGCGGTAATGTCGCTGCTCATAATTTTTTTGCCACACAGGGCACAGAGAAAAAGGAGATTTTCCCTCTCTAATCTCTGTATTCTCTGTGGCTAAAGATCATTAAAAAAGTCGTCGTCGGCACTGGTGGTGGCCATAGCGTGGTCGGCCATCATGGCCAGCGCACCGGGCACGCCGCCGCTGGTTACTAAAATAGTGCGCCAATCTAGCCCCAGCGAAACTTTGCGCTTTTCCTCAAAATATTCTCGCACAATCGCTTCATCAAACGGCTCTAGTTGCGTCTTTACCAACAAATTGTTCATGTTCAGGTCGCTCAGGTCTGGGGTTTGCCGTCCGGTGATGATGATGACCAGTTTGCTAAGCTGACTGTCGCGCAGCCGAGTGAGTAGCTCTTGCCGCAGCCAGCGATTGGCATCTGGTTTGATCGCTTCATAAGAGTCAATGAGCAAAACCACTGGCGCGCGATCCGCCAACAAATCGGCCAGGGCGGCAAAAAAGGCGTCATTTATTTGCCGCTCGATGCGGGTTTGGTCGGCGGCGCTATCTGTGCGTAAAAAGCCCATGTTGTCTTCGGTGATGGCGGCGTTAGCAGGCTGGGCGGCTTCTGGTGCACTTGGTTGGTAGGCATCCAGGCCGTCCCACCAATTTAGGTGGGTTCGCAGTTCGGCGCAGCGGGTGATGAGCGTTGTGAGTAGCTGGCGGCGTTGGCAGTAGGCCACTAGGGAAACTGCCCGTGCAGAAAGCGTGTCGCCACGCAGCTCGTCGTAATTGATGCTGATGTCCAGGCAAATGGTGCGAATTTCATCCAGATTGAAGCTGGCGACAATGTTTTGCTGCAAGAGGCCGAGGCCGGAAACAGTGCCAGCCGACGCATCACTGTAGCTATTGATGATTTCGTTGAGCTGGTTGAAGTAGGCGGGCTGATCTAGCTGCCGCCGGATCAAGCGAATCAGCCCTAAAAAATCATGGTGGTCTTGCTTGGGATTGCGAAAATCGACGTAGACGGCGGGGAGGTTGACCGTTGTTTCCTGGCAATGATCCTGCATTCGACCCGCCAGCCACGTTTTGCCCATATCTTTGGTGGCCTGAATTAGCATCACAGCCTGCCGCGTTTCGGGGCGCAGCAGTTTCTGGAAGCCGAGGAATTTGCGTTCCTGATTAACAAACAGGGCGGGATTGTAAATATTGCTCATACACTTCTGCAATTTTGTTGAACCTGTTTACAAATGTGCCGATTATGATAGCCGGAAATTGATCTCCTGTCTTCAACTATGAATAATATGAGGTCAGGTTAATGGCGTAAAAACAACGAGTGAAATGGTAACGTTTTCTCCGCCTATGAGCAAAGATAGGAATTTATATGAAATAGCATGCTATATCTTTGAAATCGGGAATTATTTTATTATGCACAAATGGCGAAATCGCAAAAAACACCGCTTAGAAAATTTATGTAAATTGTGATTTAGTTCTTATTGAGTTCGTTTATACTTTGTATAACAAAATCCCGATTAGGCGTTGTTGGATATAGTTCTAAGTATGTTTCAAAATCTTGAATAGCTAATTCTTTGTTTCCTAAAGCCATATATAAACGTGCTCTGCTTAAATAAGCTGGATAGAATCGAGGTTCACTTTCAATTGCAACATTAAAGTCCTCTAGTGCTGCGTCGTATTCTTCAATTTTTAGATATAACAGACCTCGATTGTTTAAAGGTATTAGTGCTGGATTAGGATTTTGATAGATTTCAAAGGCGATTTCAATGGCAGTTGTGTAGTCTTGTATAGCTTTTTCAAACTCCCCCAGATCTTGATGGGCATTTCCACGATGTACAAATAATTTATTGCTGGTTGGGGACTCCAAAATCCCTATAGTGTACATTTCAATAGCCTCTTCAAATTTTTCTTGGTTGCTATATATGTTTCCCAACTCATAATAAGAACCCCAATAACTAGGATCTAGTTCAATCGATTTAAGATAATCTATCTCGGCTAAATCTGAAAAACCATCTAGATAATACTGGAGCCCACGATTGAAATAAGTTCCTCCCAGAAGCTCGGGTTCGCATGTACTTGGATATGAGATAGTACAGCGCTCAATATATCTGTTAAGATTTGCAATCCGTAACCCAAGTTGATTTTTTGCTAGCCAAATATCGGCTCTTACAAGATAAACAAGGTTGAGTCTTCTGTCTAACTCTTCAGCATCATTTAAACGCTCTAAAGCACTATCATAGTCCTCGTTTAAATAATGCAAAACCCCTAAAGTAAGGTATGCATTTGCTAACCCTTGAACTTCCTCATTCAAGTCAAGTGCTACCTCACCGATTGCTTGTTCTATTATTTGAATGGCACGATTATATTCACCTTCGGAATACAATAATTGACCAATTGTAAAAAGGGACAAAAAGGATATTTGAGCTGGAATATTCGAAACAGTAAAGCTATGATAATCTTCTAAACTTAATAGCTGTACAGCTTCAGTTTCAGTAACTTCAATATCAGTAACTATTAATTCATTTGATGGTAGTGGCAATGGGTTTAGATTTAAATAGTTAACAACTATTCTTGCTCCAGTTACAGACCCCCAGACAATAACATTTGCATCCGACCTCTTACCAATTATTTCGGCTGATTTCCGTTCGTTGCTATCTAGACTAACTTCTGCGATTTCGACTCTTAACTTTGACAAATCAATATCTTTGCTAATGTCTTCAATCCTTCGTTTAATTTCGTTGTGTAACTCCGTATCTATGACCCCCTCAGAAATATGAAATGGGGCAATTACGATTAAATATTCCTCCTCACTTGCAGCGGGAACGGAACTTAAAATCCCCCATCTCTGAAGCTGGGTTCTGGCACCACCCCAATCTGCTAATATACTCACAATAGCTAAAATTGCTACGATTGTTGCTAAACCAGTGCCTAGTTTCTTGATCCTTGGAATAATTCGCTGCTGTCTTTCTTGACGCTGTTTATGCTGAATAGTAGTCTGGTTGTTTTCTAGCCACTCATCTACAGATTTTTCTGGAATTATCCAGCGCCCTTTTTCTTTTTTTGCGTCTTTAATTAGCCCCTGACGGCATAACAGACTAACTTCACGAGGTGTAAGTTTCATAATTTTTGATGCTTCGGTAGCATTTAAATTTGATGGCATTTTTGAGAAAATATCCTTGCAAAGTTTTCGATGACTTGAATAAGTATAGCATGGCAAACTTAACTTTTAACTTTATCAAAAACATTTAGGGGATTTATTTCTAAATTTGAGGGTAATTTTATCCAGTCTTGATATCGAATAGTTTGATGAGTGCCAAACCGGCAATGAAGCCGCCGATGTGGGCGGCGTAGGCGACGCCGTCGCTGCTGCCAGTGACGCTGCCCAAGCCACCAACTAGCTGCAAAACAAACCAAAGTCCCACAGCAAAAATGGCGCGCACCTGGGTCACCACCCGCACCATGATGACGCGCACGCGGTTGCGCGGGAAGAGCAGCAGGTAGCCGCCCAGCACGCCCGCAATTGCCCCGGAGGCACCCAGGCTGGGGATGAGCAAATTGTCGCCCAACAGCACCGAGGCGGCGACGTGGGAGAGGGAAGCCAGTAGACCCGTGAATAGGTAGAAAGCCAGGAAACGGCCGTGTCCCAAGCGATCCTCCAAATTATCCCCAAAAATCCACAGGTAAAGCATATTGCCACCGATATGCGCCCAGCCACCGTGCATAAACATGGCCGTGAGCAGGGTAATATAGACAGAAATCGGGGTGGGTTGCAAGCCGGGAATGATGAACTGCTGTCCGGTGGTGGATTCAATATAAACTTGGTTTTCTGTGACCAAATCTTCGCCAGAAATAATTTCTTGCGGCACGGTGGAGAAGGCGTAGGTAAACTCCAGGTTGTTCCCTGCCCCCTGGAAAATGATGAAAACGAGAAGATTGAGGGCGATCAAAATGTAGTTGACGTAGGGGGTGGTGGTACGGCCGTAATTGTCATCACCAATTGGAATCATGTTCTGCTCCTTGTTTTAGTGGCTGGTTGTTAGCGATTGGTTCTTTCTACTGGCCACTAGCCGCTAGCCACCAACTCAATTCATAGCATGAAAGTGGGGATTGGGCGAATTTGGGTGGGTACGGCCGTTCCCCAACCGTTTCTGTGCTAAAATTTGCCGCACCCATAAAACAAGCGAAGGAAAGATGAAAAGAAAAATTGTGTGGATTCCCTTGCTAATTATTTTGGTGCTGGCCCTTGTTTTTCTGGCTGGGCCGCACGTAGCCGTAGACACCGAAATCGCCCCGGCTACATTGCCAGATGATTTGGACAGCTACCTGGCTGCGTCCGAAGCGCAGTTTAGCGACATCGTGCCTAATACAGAGAAGACCATCATTTGGGCGGGCGAGCCGGGGCAGCAGACAGAGTTTGCGGTGGTGTACCTGCACGGTTTTTCGGCGACGCGGCAGGAGAGCGTGCCGCTGTCTGACAACGTGGCGGCAGAGCTGGGGGCGAATTTGTTTTATACAAGGTTTACGGGACACGGCCGTTCCGGTGAGGCAATGGCCGAAGCAACTGTGAATGATTGGCTCAATGACACTTGGGAAGCGTACCAGATTGGGCAGCGGCTGGGTGAAAAAGTGATTGTGATTGGTTTGTCTACAGGCGGAACGGCCGCAACCTGGCTGGCGGCCCAACCCGACACCGACAATTTACTGGCCACCGTGCTCATCTCGCCAAACTTTGGCCCCAACGATCCCACCTCAGAGATTCTCACCTGGCCCTGGGCGGAGCAAATTGTCAACGTTGTTATTGGCCCAGAGCGCAGTTGGGAACCTGCCAACGAGGGCCACGCCCAATATTGGACCGAACGCTACCCCACCCGCGCCATCTTGCCGATGATGGGGCTGGTCAAGCTCACCCGCCGCGCCGATTTAGCGGGTATTCAAAGCCCGGTGCTACTAATCTACTCCCCCAACGACATGGTGGTTAGCCCTGCGAAAACTGAGGAAATCTACGCCCAGATTGGCGCAGCATCCAAAGATATTGCGTCGATCACCGACGCGCAGGATGAAGATAGCCACGTGCTGGCTGGGGACATTTTGGCACCTAAGGACACGGCCCGGATGCAACAGATCATCCTCGATTTTGTCGCTGAATTGCCTTGAATTTTTTGCCACAGAGAAAAGCAAGAGGGCTTATGTTTCAAAAGCTGGAATTTCAGTGCAAGGCGTACCTAAAGCAGCAAATGGCCACGGATGCGGCTCACGATATGCAGCATGTCGAGCGGGTGGTGTTGCTGTCGCGGCGGCTGGCGGCAGCAGAAGGTGCGAATTTAGCGGTGGTGCTGCCAGCGGCGTGGCTGCACGATTGCGTAACTTTGCCCAAAAATGCCCCCAATCGGCAGAAGGCTTCACAGTTGGCGGCGGCAGCGGCCGTTCGGTTTTTGCGCTCAATAAATTACCCGGAGGAGCATCTAGAGGCGGTGGCCCATGCCATTGCGGCCCATAGCTTTAGTGCAGGCATTGCGCCCACCACGCTAGAGGCAAAGGTGGTTCAGGATGCGGATCGGCTGGATGCGATTGGGGCAATTGGTGTGGCCCGTTGTTTGTTGGTAGGTGGAGCTTTGGAACGGCCGCTTTACAATCCCGCCGATCCTTTCTGTGAAAGCCGCGAACCGGATGATCTCGCCTACACAATAGACCACTTTTACCGTAAGCTGTTCAAAATTGGCCAAACGCTGCACACGCAGGCCGCGCGTGAGGAAGCCACCCGGCGCAATGCGTTCATGCGTGCGTTTTTGGATCAACTGCGGTTGGAAATTTGAAGTTGGCCACAGAGGTCACAGAGAGGTTTGAGGTGATGGCTCGTTTCTCTGAATTCTCTTTTTTAAGCCTGTGGCTAATTGCCGCCAACAATCTGGCGGATGTAGTAAACAGTTTTATTTTGCGATTCGTAATAGGTACGCACCATCAGCTCGGCGATGAGACCCATTACCAGAAACTGTACCCCCAAAATGACCAGCAAAACGGCCAGGAGGAGCAACGGCCGTTCCCCAATTTGGAACTCTCTAAACCCATCCCAGAAATCATTGTCCTGAATGCCAGCCCAAATTTTGAGCCAAACCAGGTAAATGCCTAGCAAGGTTCCTAAACCTCCAAAAGAAGTGCCCAGCATCCCAAATAAGTGCATCGGTCGGTCGCTGTATTTGCGTAAAAAGAGAACGGTGAGCAGGTCCACGATGACCCGAAACGTGCGCGAGATGCCGTATTTGGAGGTGCCTGCCACGCGGGGACGATGATTTACAGGTACTTCTGCCATGCTAAACCCGGCAAAGTTCACCATTTCTGGAATGAAGCGGTGCAGTTCGCCATACAGTTTTAGCTCGTTAGTCACTTCCGCGCGGAAGATGCGTAGTGAGCAGCCCCGGTCGCGTAGCGGCACGTCGCTGAGCCGGGCGATGAGTCGGTTCGCAATAAACGACGGCAGCTTGCGCATCAAAAACGCATCTTGCCGATTCTCGCGCCAGCCGTTGACCACATCGTACCCCTCTTCCAGCTTTTTGATCATGGCAGGGATGTCGGCGGGGTCGTTCTGGCGGTCGGCGTCCATGGTGAGGATGTAGCGACCTCTGGCTTGCTCAAATCCGGCGGCAAACGCGGCCGTTTGACCATGATTGCGCCGAAACTGAATGCCAATGACCCGGTTATCCGCCTGGTGCAGTTGCTCTGTGATGGCAAAACTTTGGTCGCTGCTGCCATCGTCGATAAAAATAACTTCGTAGCTGATTGGCTCTTCTTTAAGGGCGGCAGTGATTTCAGCCAGCAACATCTCAAGATTGTCTTCTTCGTTATAAACGGGCACTACAATTGATAAATCCAATTCTGTCATGGTTATTCTTCCAGGTAGCTTGTTTAGTACCCATTCGCAAATAAAATGTGGGATTGGCGAATGGGCTTAAAGTAGCCGTTCGATTCCGACACCGATAAGTTAATCCCGAACAGCTACTTAGTACCCAGGTACCAGTTGGGTTGTCGTGTGCAACGAGCTTCCTTGTTTGGGGTTATTGTAAAAGTAATCCGGTTCCACTGGGCAAGATTACTGCACTCGGGCGGGATTATAGCATATCGTCACAAAGGAACCGCGTTGATGAAAGTATCAGTGATTGTCACAGTAAAAAATGAAGGGGAAGCGATACGGCCGTTGCTCGATTCGCTCATTCAGCAAAGCCAGCCGCCAGACGAATTGGTCATTTGCGATGGTGGTTCTACAGACGACACTCTGGAAATTTTAACTGAGTATAAAACGTGGCTGCCGCTCAAAATTTTGGTCTCCCCCGGCAGCAACATCAGCCAGGGGCGCAATATTGCCATTGCTGCCGCTGCTGGCCCCATTATTGCCGCCACCGATGCGGGCGTGGTGCTGGCCCCATACTGGCTAGAGGAGCTGGTAAAACCGATTGTGATGGGGGAAACGGCCGTTTCCAGCGGTTGGTTCGAGCCAGACCCGTACACAGATTTTGAAGTGGTGATGGGCGCTACGGTTTTGCCCACTCGCCGCGACATTGTGCCCGAAAAATTTTTACCCTCCAGCCGCTCTGTGGCTTTCCTAAAATCTGCCTGGGAAGCAGTGGGTGGCTACCCGGAATGGCTCGATTACAGTGAAGACCTGGTTTTTGACTTTGCCCTGCGCGATCGGTACGGTGCGTTTCCTTTTGTCGATACGGCCGTTGCCTACTTCCGCCCGCGTAGTGACCTCACGGGTTACTTTAAACAGTATTACAATTACGCCCGTGGCGATGGCAAAGCCAACCTGTGGCCCAAGCGGCATCTGATTCGCTACTTCACCTATTTGGTGGGATTGCCCTACATTTTGCGGCTCATCTGGCGTGAAAAGTGGCCGGGTTGGCTGCTGCTGCTGCTGGGCAGTGGCGTCTACTGCCAAAAGCCAGCCCAGCGTCTGTGGAGCAACACTTGGGGCTGGCGACCCCCTTCACGTGTGCGTGCCTTTGCCCTCATTCCCATCATTCGTCTGGTGGGGGATATCGCTAAAATGATTGGGTATCCGGTTGGGTTGCTCTGGCGCCTGCGGCACCGTGAATTAGTGAACAGTAACCAGTAAGCAGTATTCGGTAATCGGTCACGATGCCTCAAAAATTGATTATCGCCAACAGACTATTAAAAATTCACAAGAACCGGTTTCCCCTCTCTTGACGCCCCCCAAAGCCATGCTAAGATCGCCAGCACGCAGCCGACCTTTCCGTCGGCTGTTTTATCGTATTGGAAAGAGTCCACACAGCATTATTTATGATTATTGAACGTAAAGACCCGCCTTATCCACGTCGTGGCCCTTCTTGCCTGTTGGTGATTTTTATTCTTGTTGGCATTGGGCTGGGAATTTTTGTGATCCAGAATGCGGAAGAGGTGCGAGACGTGATTGTGCCGACGCCTACGCCAGAACCAACGCGTTCGGCCACCGAATATGCCTTGCTGGCAGACATTGCCGAGCGAGAAGGCGCACTGGAGGAGGCCGCAGGCTATTACGCCCAGGCGGTGCAGCTAGATGCTACCAAGCCAGAGATTTATATTCGCTACATTGAACTGCTTATCAAGTTGAGAGAGGCCGAAGAAGCGTTAAATCGGGCAGAAGAAGCGGCCGTTCTGGCCCCGGAAAATGATCGCATCTGGACGGCTGTTGCGGCTGCCTACATCGCCAACGGGGAACGCCTCAATAACGCCGGTGATCCCACCGCAGCTAATTTGCAGTTTGCTCAAGCGTACCGCGCCGCGGAGACAGCCATCAGTATCAACCCGGAGAACGCCAACGCCTACGCCTATTCCGCAGCTGGTCTGGTGCTGCAATTTGAGCCGGAACTGTACCAGGATGCTCAACTGCGTGCCGAAGAAGGCACCGTCATCGAGCCAAATAACCCCCTGGCGCGGCTCTATTTGGGCATTGTGTTAACAAATCAGGGATTTTATACGGCCGCACGTGAGCAGTTTCAGCTAGGGTTGCAGTCGGAGCGACTGCCGGAACTTTACTATGAGCTGGGCTACAACTTTTTTGGCGATGGGAACGTTTCCGAGGCGATTTTGAGCTTTCAGGAGGCGGTAGCCATCGACCCCAACTTTGCCGCCGGGTACGATGGGCTGGCGCATATGTATTTGCAGCTTGGGCAAGACAACCTGGCCGAGGAAAACGGCTTGCAAGCGATTGATTTGGACCCGGATGTGGCTCGGGCACACGGCCGTTTAGGGGAAGCGTACGTGCGCCTGAATAAATTTGAACAGGCAATTGGAGAGTTCAGCCGAGCCGTGGAGCTTTATGGGGAGCCAACTGAACTAAACGCCCGCTTCTTCTACTTGTTAGCCGATGCTTACTTGCGTCAGGGCACCCAAAACTGTCCTTTGGCCGAACCCTACTTCCGGCAAGCCGCCGAAGTGAGCGTCGTCTACGCAGACGTTGCCCAGCAAGGGTTGGTTGAGTGCCGCCGCGCTTCCCTAGAAACTGAACCATAATGTATGAACTTCATCAGAATTTAGCAGCCCTTCAAAAAGAGTGCTAAAATTGTCTTGACACCAATAAAAATTCTGCTAAAATGCCATCATAAATATTGGCACTCTGGTAAAGAGAGTGCCAAATCCCCACTTTGAAAACAAAATTTAGAAACAAGGAGAGTTAGGTTATGAAGCTCAAACCATTGGGTGATCGTTTGGTTGTGGAACCAATAGAGCGTGAGCAAACCACCCCCTCTGGCTTGGTATTGCCAGAAACCGCAAAAGAAAAACCACAAGAAGGCGAAGTTATCGCCGTTGGCCCTGGCCGCCGTGATGAAGATGGCGACCGGATTGCTATGGATGTAGCTGTCGGTGACAAGGTGCTGTATGCCAAATATGGTGGCACCGAAATCAAAATCGACGGTAAGAAGCTGCTCATCCTGAAAGAAACTGACGTTCTAGCAATTGTAGAAGGCTAGGCAAACCGCCTAAGGCTCTACAAATCGTAACCTTGAAGGCGATTTGCCTTCAGGAGAACAAAACTGCTCTACTTTAATTGAAATCATCTCTAAACGTTTTGTTCTCCCCTTACAAGAATCACAAATCCGAAGGAGATTATTGAAAATGGCGAAACAACTTGCATTTTCTGAAGAAGCACGGCGTAAGCTGAAAAAAGGTATCGACACATTGGCTTCGGCCGTTTCCACCACGCTTGGCCCCAAAGGCCGCAACGTGGCTTTAGACAAAAAATTTGGTGCGCCCACCATCACCCATGATGGTGTAACCGTAGCCAAAGAGATTGAACTGGAAGACCCCTATGAGAATATGGGTGCCCAATTGCTCAAAGAAGCTGCTACCAAAACCAACGACATTGCTGGTGACGGCACCACCACCGCCACCGTTCTGGCGCAGAACATTGTTAACGAAGGTTTGAAGAACATTGCTGCTGGTGCCAACCCCATGCTCCTAAAGCGTGGTATTGAAGCCGGAACGGCCGCTCTTGCCGACAAAATCCGCAGCATGGCCATCTCCATTGATGAGAAGGCCGAAATCGCCTCCGTGGCTTCTATTTCTGCCCAGGATACCAGCATTGGTGACCTGATTGCCGACGTAATGGACAAAGTGGGTAAAGATGGCGTTATCACCGTAGAAGAATCCCGCTCTCTGGAATTTGAAACTGAATACGTAGAAGGTATGCAGTTTGACCGTGGTTACATTAGCCCCTACTTCGTTACCGATTCTGATACGATGGAAGCAGTAATCGACGATGCCCATATCCTCATCCACGATAAGAAAATCAGCTCTGCCCAGGACATTATTCCGATTTTGGAAAAACTGGTTCAGACCGGTAAGAAAAACCTGGTTATCATCGCTGAAGATGTAGATGGCGAAGCACTCGCTACCCTGGTTCTGAATAAATTGCGCGGCATGATCAACGCGCTGGCTATCAAAGCCCCTGGCTTCGGTGACCGTCGTAAAGCCATGCTGCAAGACATTGCTGTTCTTACGGGCGGCCAGGTAATCACTGAAGAGATGGGCCGCAAATTGGATAGCGTGCAATTGAGCGACCTGGGTCGCGCTGCCAAGATCGTCTCGACTAAAGACGACACCACTGTTGTTGATGGACAGGGTGATGAAGGGCAGATCAAAGCGCGTGTTGAGCAAATCAAAGTAGAAATTGACCGCAGCACGTCTGACTACGACCGCGAAAAATTGCAGGAACGTCTGGCCAAATTGGCTGGCGGCGTGGCCATCATTCGCGTTGGTGCTGCTACCGAGGTTGAACTGAAAGAAAAGAAACACCGCGTAGAAGATGCTTTGAGCGCGACCCGCGCCGCTGTGGAAGAAGGCATCGTGCCTGGTGGTGGTGTGGCTTTGCTAAACGCTTTGCCTGCTCTGGACAGCGTTTCCTTGCCAGAAGGCGACCAGACGACGGGTGTTGGTATTTTGCAACGCGCTTTGGAAGCCCCAATGCGCAAAATTGCTGAGAATGCTGGACAGAATGGGGATGTGGTCATCCAAAATGTACGGCAGGCGCAAGAGAAAGAAGGCAATACGAATATTGGCTACAACGTCATGACTGGCGAGTATATCGACATGGTGAAAGCTGGCATCATTGACCCGGCCAAGGTTACCCGTGGCGCGCTGGAGAATGCTGCTTCTATCGCTTCTATGGTGCTGACTACTGAAGCACTCATCACTGACCTGCCAGAAGAAGAAATGCCAATGCCTCCTGCCGGCGGCGGTATGCCTGGCGGCGGTATGGGATTCTAAATCGGCAAACAGTCGGTCAGTGGGGCGGTTATCAATTGACCTGACTGAGCATGATTAACTAAGCGAGCCCTCCTCGGCTAAAACTGAGGAGGGCTTTTCTTTTTGGCGAGGGGCAGTTACACTAAGAATCTATCCGAAGTAGCCAAATAGAAAAGAGCAATTTGAAGAATGTAACAAACGGTCATTAATCTCCGTATACAGCGCACAAATTTTTGGAGATATAGTTTTGTAAAAGCCAACAAGAATTTGAATTAGATTGTTGTGTCTAAGGAAAGGATTGCACATGGGTCAACAAATTATTGCCAAGCTCATTCCGCTACTAAATAAGATTAATTGGCCAGCGACGGAAACGGCTACAGAACAAGGGAGGCAATCCTTTTTGGTCGGCCTAGAAAAAGTGGATGCTTACAGTGGCAATCCAAACGATCTCACGGCCGCTTTGAAAACGTTCGTCACTGGGGGATCACGGCCGTATGCGTATGCTGGCACCGCATACGCGCTCCTTGCTGCCTCGCGCGAGAATGATGGTAGCTACGCGCCTGACGGGTTGTCTGAGGCCAAGGCATGGCTGGGTAAGGCACAGGATTTGGAGCCGGATGTGGTGGAAATCAATATGGTGGAGCCGCTGCTGTATGTGCATAACGGCCGTTTGGATGATGCCCGCCTCGTATTGGATTACCTCCATGACATAAGCCCGACAGATTACTACCTTTATCGTATTGAAGTTGCTTATTGGCAGGCGATGGGGGATTTGGAAAAAACGGTGGAATGGTTTGGCAAAACGGCCGAAGCGGCTTCCACGGTGCCGCAGCGGTTAACGACGCGCCGCCAGTTGGCTGATTATTACTTTGATCAAAAGATGTGGGCCGAAGCCAAAGATGCTTACCAGGAAGCCCTTCATTTTGACAACAGCAACCCACTCATTTGGCATAAATTGAGCATTGTGCATTGGCAGTTGGAAGATGTAGATGAGGCGGAAAAGTGCAACCAACAAACGTTGCGGCTAAAAGATTTCCCCGCTGCGCGGCAGATGGAAGCAAGAATTAAAGAGAAGAAGTCAGACGGGGGTCTGTTGGGGCGTTTGTTTGGCTAATTTTGGGCTAGGTCAGAAGCGGCCGTATCAATCCCACACATTCTAAAAAATCAATTGTTTGCGTGCGTGCTTTTTCCTCTTTTTGTTGACTTTGGTTTGGCAAAATTAGGATTGGCTGGAGTTGCTGTTGGGCAATTGCCTGAAACCAGGCTGATTGAGCCACCAAATTTTCTTGTGATATGGTGGCCCATAAGCGGCTGCCAATGTCTGCCTGATTTTGTTGGCAGGCCCAAATGGCCAGAGCCGTAACTGCCAACAGTTTGGGCAGGTACGCTTCTAGCTTTTGCACAAGTTCGATTGTTTCCTGGGCCAATGCTTTGGCACGCCGAAAGCGTTTTAACGCGCAGGCAGCCATTAACTGGATTGATAATGAGCAACTCAAATATTCTAAATGCTCAATTTTACGGAATAGATCGCTTGCCTCCACCGACTGTTCAAACGCACGCCGTGTATTCCCTTCTGCTAAGGCAACCGACCCTAGAACCTGTAAGGCAAATGCTTGGTAAAACGGAAATTGCAGACCTGGTTCCTGGCTATACCGCAGACCCTGCCGTGCTTGCAAATGTGCTTCTGAAAAACGGCCGTTATGCAACGAAGCCATACCTAAAAGTGAATATGCGCCAGAAATGGCCTGCGGATCCCCCTGCTCCAAACTGTGGTGTAAGCTGCGCTTTAACGTTTGATACGCTGCTGACAATTGGCCTGAAAGCAGGTACGCATTGCCCAAATTTAATTGATGCCACGGAACGTCTACCCTGTAGTGCGCTACTTCAGCCAATGTGATGCAGGCGTGAAAATAGTCAATTGCTTCGGCAAAGTTACCCAGCGATGTATGAATAAGGCCCAATATCTGTTTGTTGATCATCTGCCCAATTTGGTTACTTGCTCGCTCTTGTAAAAGTAAGCTATCTTCGATTAACTTGATTGCTTTTTGGTAATTGCCAGTAAAGTAAGCAACCACGCCTAACCCATTTAGCGCTTCCCCTTGACCAACTAAATCGTTTAATGTTTGAAAAAGTGCCAACGCTTGTTCATTAATTTTTTCAGCTTCAGAATAGTTGTTGTCATCGGAAAATAGGAGTGAACCATACTGTTTTAAAGCGAGAGCTTCGATCTGTTGCTGGGAACCTGCAGACTGTAAGCGATCAAGAATGGCGAGACTTTCTAAAACCATCTCTTTGCCGTAGCTGGTTTGCCCTACCAGCCGGGCAAACATGCAAAGGGGCACAAGCAGCTGAGCCCGCAATAGCTGTTGTTCAGGCTGGCGCACGGATGAAACAGCGTGGTTAAACTTCTCGTATCCTTCAGAAAATAGACCGACGCTAGCAAGAAAATATTGATAGCTTGAGGCCATTTTCTCCAGCAGCCTGGGTTCATTTTCAATGGCCCATTGCCAGGAGATGCGTACATTTTCATGCTCAGCCGTCATTAAGGCCATCGCTTTTTGCCGCTCTGGGCCATAAAATTTATCGGTATGGTTGGCTAAAGTGTCCGCGATGTATCCAGCTAGCTTTTGCTGGCTTTCCGCTAGTTTTTCTGGCTGCTGTGCTAGCTGCTCGGCGGCAAACTGAATGAGGAGCGGATGGCGACGGTAGCGCGCTATTTGGCCGCTGGTGGCTGCATCTAGCCGAATAAAAGATTTGTCGATTAAGCTGCGAAGGGTAAGTAGGGAAGCATTGGCAATGTGCTGGGCAGCTTGGCGGCTGAACCCACCACGACAAACAGATAGGCGGCTAAACACCTCTTTTTCAGTCGAGGAAAGTAGCTGCCAGGAGTAAGCAAACACGGCGCGTACGCTGCGGTGCCGTTCGGGTAAATCGCGCATGGTCGTTGCTAGAAAGTCAATGCCTTGTTCAATTTCTGCGACGATTTCGGTGACGGTGAGCGTGCGGCTCCAGGTGGCGGCGAGTTCTAGTGCCAGTGGTAACCCAGCGACGAGTTGACATAGTTTGGCAACGGCCGTTTCTTGCCCTACTAAATCAAAATCTGAACGTACCTTGCTGGCGCGGTTGGCGAAAAGCTGGACGGCAGGGTAATCAGTAATCGGTAATTGGTGAGCTGTATGCGGTTTGTCGCTCGCTAAATTTTGATGGCTGGTTGCTGGAAAAGGGAGGCCAGCTAGTTCGAGCAACTGCTCGGCCTGCAAGTTGAGACGCCCGCGCGAGGTGACAAGTAATTTTAGTTCAGGCGTTTGGTTTATTAATTGTGTCAGGAAGCCCACGCTTTGGCCTGTTATAAGATGCTCAAAGTTGTCTAGAATGAGCAGCATTTCTTTGTTGGTCAGATAGCTGATGAGCTGGTGGGTGGGATCGATGTTGCCCGTAAAGGTGAGGCCGATGGTTTCGGCAACGGCCGTTATCAACCCAGCTTCATCAATCAGCGGCACCAGCGAGATGTACCATACCCCATCGGCAAATTGACCCAGGCAGGTGCGAGCTGCTTCTTGGGCCAGCCGCGTTTTGCCTATGCCACCGGGGCCGATTATTGTCAGCAGACGGCCGTTTGGCTCTGTCAGCCAGTTCTTGATGTGCGCCAATTCGTTTTCGCGGCCAATGAAGCTGGTTGTGGCGGCTGGTAGATTGTGTTGTGGTGTTACAGTTTTCAGGTTTTCAGGTGCCCTGGCACTTTTTTCATCTTTGAGTTGTTCGTAGAGATGGTTTGTCTCTTCATCTGGTTCGATGCCTAATTCATCGGCCAGCACAGCAACACACTGCTCAAACTGCGCCAGGGCGGTGGGACGCTGATTGTCTAGCGCGTAAAGCCGCATGAGCTGGCGGTGGGCTTCTTCTTGCAGCGGGTCTAGTGCCAGCAGCCGCTGGGCGTGTTGAATACCGTTGCTGAATTGGCCACGCTGCTGGTGGAAGGCGATCAAGTCGGACAGGGTATCTAACATCATCTGGCGCAGGCGTTCTTGCTCCAGCAGCATCCACGCCTCAAACTCGGGCACACCGCGAATATTGAACCCGGCCAGAAAGTCGCCTTTGTAGTGGGTGACGGCCGTTTGTAGCTGGGCGGCCACCGTGCGGCTGATTCTATCCGCCTGCGGCCGCTTCTGGGCAGCTTCAATTGCCTGCTCAAAGGCCGCCACGTCCAGCCAAAACGCAGCATCGATGTTCAAAGAAACCGTGTGCCGATCTGTGATCAAAAATTCATTTAGCTGTTTCCGCAAGCTGGAAAGAATGACGCTGAGGTTGGCCAGGGCGCGGGTCTGGTCATTGTCCGGCCAGAAGAGGGTAGCGAGGGTTTCGCGGGGGTGTGGGCGGGGGTTGCAGGCAAGGTAAACAAAAAGTGCATCGGCCTTGCGGGAGACGAAGTTGGAAACGGCCGTACCGTCCAGCGCAATTGTCACGCCCCCCAACAGCGAAATCGTCAATTTGGGCTGATTCATTTCAAAACCATTTAAAAACAGGCGAGCTACCAAGGTGTTGTTTTAGAGACACAGCACATTATAGCAAAACCTGCATAAACGGATACTTGCCAGCGCAATTTTTTGTTGAGCCTTTTTTTATTTACAGGACTTACGCAGCAGAGGAGTGGCAGTCCTAAATATGGCTATTGTTATGCAATTTATCATCAGGACTGCCACTCCTGAGAACACATTTTGCGTAAGTCCTATTTATTTTGCAGTAAAGAAAAATAAAGGGTTTCTAAAGAGTCATTTTATAAGCTGATGTCAGTTATCAAATGAACGGCAATTTGTAGGCGCGAACATAGGTCACAAAAGCCAAAAACAGTGTAAAGGAGATTATTAAATGTCACGTACAAATTTAGAAACTGCCCGACTGATGAGCGAAGAAGTATGGGGCAAATGCAATATTGAACTGGTGGATGAGCTGTACGCCGAAAATTATGTGGATTTAAATCCTGTTCCTGGCATTCCAGCCAACCGCGAGGGGCTGAAAATGCAGCTTTCCATGTTTCGCCAGGCCTTTCCGGACATGCAGGCCACCATTGAGGATCTCGTTGAGAGCGGTGACAAGGTGGTTACCCGCTACAGCGTGCAAGGCACACATAAAGGTGATTTGATGGGCATTCCGCCAACGGGCAAAACGGCCGCATTCTCTGGCATAACCATCGTCCGATTTGAGGATGGGAAAGCGGTTGAAGAATATTCCATCACCGACATGATGACCATGTTCCAACAGTTGGGGTTAACCCCTGCTATGGCATAAGGGGAAAGATTATGGCAAAACGTGAATACATGGCCTATCTGCTGCGACTCTGGCGTGAGAAGCAAGATGGCTCCTGGCGCGGTTTGTTGGAAAACCCCAACAGCGGCGAGCGGCTCGGTTTTGCCACGCTAGCAGACTTAGTGGTTCTTTTGGAAGACAAAACGGGTGAAGCGGTTCAATTAGCAGGCGACCAGCCTTTCAAAGCTGAAGCTGAATCCCACTCTTGATTTTTATGTGTCACGTTAATGTCACACATTGTCGTTAAATTGTAAGCAATTCACATTCATTTGGAGGAAATATTTATCATGAAAACTTTCGCACTTGTTCACAAAGGTTTGACCGCTTTTATTAGCCTGGGGGTGTTTGCCCAGATGTTCTTTGCTGGTATTTGGCATGCAGGCGTGGTGAATACGCCAGATGCTCACGTGTTTTTTGGTCTGGCGTTGCTGCTGGCATCGCTATTGGCACTCATTGCAGCGGCCGTGGCCAAGCTGCCCAAAGCGGTTATCGGCCGTACAGCTCTGCTCTTCGTTCTCATCTTGCTACAGCCGTTCCTGATGGAGGCGCGTCGCAACGGGCTGCCATGGGTCTCTGCCTTCCACGCCTTAAATGCACCCTTTATTGGCATTGTTTCTGGCATGGTGGCGACGATGTCGCGCGAGACAACTTCTGAAAAGGAAACGGCCGTTTCCGTCGCCACTGGTGATTAAGTTTAGGGGGTAGGGGCAAGTCTGCACAATGACTTGCCCCTCACCAAGACACAAGGACGTATTGTTATGCAAGTGACACCACAAGTAGAGAAAAAAGAGATCATCTGGCTGAATTATTTAGTAATGGTCGTTGGTATTATCGTTGGTCTGTTGCTTTTCGGGCTGGTTGTTGCCCGGATGGGCTTGTTGAATGGTTTGTTGTCTGGTGGCCAGGAAACGGCCGTTTCCCCTACAGCCATCCACTACACTGCTGAAAATATGCGCTTCGGGCAGGACGTACTGCACGTACAGGCAGACGAAGCCATCAACTTTGAGCTGAACAACAAGGACATGTATGCCCACAGCTTTGATATTGATGAGTTGGATTGGCACGTGGAGATGCCTGCCAATGATAAGGTGGTTGTGGATTTTACGGCCGTTCCCCCTGGAACCTACACCATCTACTGCGCCATTCCCGGCCACCGCGAAGCGGGCATGGTCGCCACGCTCGTTGTGGAAGAGTAAATCAGGAATCCAGCGATGGAAAATATAATTCAACTATTTGGCTTCCGCGCTCTGGGACTGGGCCTTTTTGGCTCATACGGTTTTGCTACTGTTGGGGCTGGCCCTGATGGGGAGTGCTTTGGCAGTGAACGATGTGCTTCCAATTGCGGGTTGGGTGACAGCGGGAACGGCCGTTGCCGCAGCCATCATCGGTGCCTTCCTCTGAGGTGATTAGCCTCTCTTCATGACCTATCTCATCATATTGGCGTTGGCGGTTGGGTTGATGCAGTAAAGTAAGATTGCCAAACCTCATCCGGTAATTTTTGCCAATTCACCATATAATATGTTGACCCGTTCAACAACAATCTTGGAGTTGCAGCAACGAAATATTAATTGACATAAACATGGGGTTAAGAGATCGGATGAAAATTGCAAAATTCTTCCCAAAGAAAACCAAGATTGTTTGTACCATAGGCCCAGCCTCGCAAAATCAAGCCACCTTAGAAAGAATGATCAGCAACGGCATGAACATTGCCCGTATCAACTTTGCGCATGGCGATTTTGGCGGGCATCGGCAAACTATTGCCAATGTGCGTGCTGCCGCCAAAGCTGTGGGAAAACGGGTTGCCATCTTTGGCGATTTGCCCGGCCCCAAAATTCGCATTGGCAGGCTAGAGCAAGAACCGATTAAACTACAGCGTGGCCAGCATTTTATCTTGCAAACCAAAAAAATTGTTGGGAATGAACATGGCGTTTCTACAAACTTTGATCCCCTACCGCGTGTTGTAAAAGCTGGCGACCTCATTTTTCTCAATGACGGCTATTTACAGCTAGAAGTAGAAGAAGTCGTCGAAGAACAAGTCGTACATTGCCATGTGGTTGTCAGTGGCGAACTCCGCTCCTTTAAAGGGATCAATTTGCCAGACATCAACCTCGGCATTAGTGCGTTTACAGAGGAAGATGCGACATTTCTCGAATTTGCGGCTGAACAAAAACTCGATGGTGTGAGTCAATCCTTTGTTGAAAGTGCCTCAGATATTGAAGCCGTACGCGCAGCTGCGCAAAAACTGGATTACGATCCATTCATTATTGCCAAAATTGAACGCTCCCGCGCTTTGTCCAATTTGCACGATATTTTGCACGTTGCCGATGGCATCATGGTGGCGCGGGGAGACCTGGGCGTAGAAATTCCAATTGAGCAAATCGCAAATACCCAAAAGCGCATTATTTCGCAGGCAAATTTCCACGGCAAGCCGGTCATCACTGCTACTCACATGCTGGAGTCGATGATCGACCACAATCGCCCTACCCGCGCCGAGGCAACAGATGTAGCCAACGCGATTTTGGATGGGACGGATTGTGTGATGTTGTCGGGGGAAACGGCCGTTGGCCAGTTCCCGGCTACCAGTGTGGAAGTGATGTCTCGCATCGCCCAGGAAACCGAGGAAAAATCAAAGCGGTTTGGCGTGGCTAATTTACTCCAGGTACAGCAAGCTAGCGGTGAAATTACCCGCGAGGACCTCATCTCTTTCAACATTTTCCAAAGTGCCCAGACGCTGAACCCGGCGATCGTGTTTGTTCCCAGTGCCAGTGGCGAAACCGCCAGGCGTGTTACCCGCTTCCGCCTGCCCCAATGGATCATTGCCGTGTGCCTCAATGAGACTAGCTGCCAGAGGCTGCAATTTTCTTACGGGGTTTATCCCTGCATGACAGAATCTAACCCCAAGAGTTGGCCTAAATATGCCCAGGAATGGCTTGAAGAGCATGAACTGGATGGCGGTTTGGTTTTAGTGATTGAAGGGGACAACACCAAGAAGGCAGGCGATACAACCCGGCTGGACATTATAGATTTGACATGATTATTATTAAAAACTGATAATAGACGCATGGAAGTTCAGTTTGCCGTTGCCAAAATTGGCAAATATGCCACCAGCGAGAGTGGCGATACCCTGGAAATGATCGAACGGCCGCACGGCGGGCTGTCGTTTGTGCTGGTGGATGGTCAGCGCAGTGGCAAATCGGCCAAGGCGATCAGCAATTTGGTCGCACGCAAAGCGATCCAGCTACTTAGCGAGGGAGTGCGGGACGGGGCCGCAGCGCGGGCTGCCCACGACTACCTCTACACTTATCGTGGCGGCAAGGTGAGTGCGACGCTCAACATGCTCTCGGTTGATATGGATACCAAAACGTTCGTGATCTCGCGCAACAATGAATCTCCTGTGATTGTGTATACCAAGCAGGATGGTCTTTACTTGCTCGATGAGCCGTCCCGCTGCGTTGGCATCTATCGTAACACCAAGCCTGTTATTACCGAACTACCCATTTTGCCCGGCACTATTCTGATTGTGTTTACCGATGGCTTGCGCCATGCAGGCAGCCTGAGCGGCAACGGCAACTATGATCCCGTTGCCGCCACCCGGCAGATGATTGAGACTGGTGTAACAGAGGCACGCGACTTGGCCGATCTGTTGCTGGCCGAGGCAAATGAGAAGGATAACGGCCGTCCGCGGGATGACATTAGCGTGTTGGTTGTTTCTGTACATGCCGCGCCGCAAAAAGACGACGTACGCCGTATGGATGTCTCTTTACCAATTTAAATTAATTCCAAGAATATGTTTTGACGCAAAGATCGCAAAACATTTTTGGGGCGAAGCCTGGTTGATTGATAAAACGATGAAATCTGTCAGTTAACCAAATATTAAGTAAGCGTTCGACAATAACTTCATTGAAAAAAGAACGCTTACCACTAGCCAGCCGTTCTCCAACCCGTTAAGTTGAAAACGGCTGGCGACTAAGGGGGATTACCGCAAATCAATGAATACCAAGTCCAGTTACCGAACATTGCACAAACTCAAGGGTGAATTTGGAACTAGAGAAGCCTATCTGGAACACGAATTGACCATTATGCAGCCCAGAAAATGGCAGCTTAACCTGCCTCGCAGAGATTTCAACTTTGAAATTGAAGATTTAACACCCGCCATTGCTGGCACAATTGGCAAAGTTGTCATGACGACGGCGATTGTGACTGCTTTTGCCACAGGCTACAGTCTTTCATCAGAATTTATTGTGGAAAATGTCCGTTTTGAAATGCTTGTTGCGGCCGTTTTCTTTGTCATCCTATTTTCAGGCTTTCTGAATCCGCGAGCCAATCTAGCTGGCTGCCATGGCCCACTCATTCCGCTAATCCCGCTCATTGTTGTATCCGGTGGTCACCCGCTGGCATTGGGGATCATGGTGGGTGCTTTGGGCTTGCTGCTCGGTCTGACAAAGGGAGGATCGACCCTGGTTAATTTAACAGGAGACGGCGTGCGCGGTGGCCTACTCATCTACCTGGGCATGGTGGGCATAATTGGGCAAATGGGTGCCTTGCGCAGCTGGGCGGAAGGCGTCGGCGACGAAACTATCTTTTTTATCATTATGCTCATGACGATTCTGACGTATGCATTCTTGATCAGAATAAACAAGCGATGGTTAGCCATCCCCTTAAGTTCTTTCATGGCACTCATCGTCGCCCTGATCATGGGGGCACCCTTCCAATTTTCAACCATGCCAGGTATCCCTAACCTGAATCCATTTTACTGGTGGGGTGCAGAGACGGGCTGGATGTTGGGCTGGCCTACGCTGTCCCATTTCATTGCAGTCTTGCCGTTTGCAATTTTGGCCGTTTCCATGTGGCCGCCCGATTTTTTGGGGCATCGTGTTTTCCAGGAACAGAATTACCCGGCTGGTTCAGAAAAGGTGTTGATGGATGTGGATGATACCATGACGGTCAGCTCGCTGCGCCAAATTGTTGGCAGCGTGCTCGGCGGCGGAAACCTGGCATCATCCTGGGGTACATACATGATTCCGGCCGCCATTGCCAAACGGCCGATACCCGCCGGGGCAATTTTGACCGGTATTTTGTGTATTCTAGTGGTGCTCATTGGCTACCCCATGGATATTGCTGCCTGGGCACCAGTGTTGCGCGTGGCTTTAATTGTAGGTGTTTTTTTGCCGCTGCTAGAAGTTGGTGCGCAATTGATAAAGACAACAACCCAAGCGCAAAGTGGTGGACTTTGCATCATCAGCTCTGTTTTGGTGAATCCTGTTTTTGGCTGGTCTCTGGCCCTGCTGCTGACAAACACAGGTTTGGTTGGTGATAATGTGCGCTCCGTGGATTTGCCCAAATCGAAACGGTTGTTTATTCCAATTGCAACATTTATCATTTGTACAGTTGCTATGGCCATTGTTGGTTTACTTCCGGGCATATCGGCAATACGCGCCCTAGGTGGTTAACAGATATGGTTTTATAGGAAATGAAAATCCATGGATTTTTCTCTGCACTTCGCGACGCTGCACCAAAGTTTGTGCTGATTAGGAATTTTATGCCTGATCTTGATTCAGTTGAAAGTAAAACGTTGCTCATTGCCGTCGTTGGCCCCTGTTCCTCCGGCAAAAGCACCCTCACCAACGCGCTCAAGGCGGCTGGTTACCGGGCACGGCATCCGGCTCAGGAGCATTCCTACGTGGCCAATATGTGGCAGCGCGTCACCCAGCCAGACGTGCTGGTGTACCTGGATGTGGATTACGCCAACATGCGCGCCCGCCGTCCCCACATCGACGGCGGGCCACAGCGGCTGGCGGAGCAGCGACACCGGCTGCGCCATGCTCGTGAGCATTGTGATTTTTATTTGGATACCAGTGGGATAAGTGCGGTTGAGGTAGAAACGGCCGTTTTCACCTTCTTATCCACATTTTAATCATGACGCTTCAAAAAACCATCACCCGCAAACGAGATTTAGCTCCTATCCTGGCTGATGTCCAAGCTGTATACATGAGCGGTGGCGCAGCCACCGTTGCCAACTGGTTACGGAATCATTTGCTATGCCACCGTGTAAAATTCCCGTTGTTGGAGCATACGGCCGTACAGCTGGCCACCTTCATCCCCCAACCAGAACAACAAACGCTCATCAACAATTTGGTCGGGCTACCTGAGCACGGCAGCAGTGTCATCATCGGCAAGCTGCTCCAGCTTTGGCTGCCCCACAGCTTGCCAGAAGCGTTCCAACTGGCCGAGATCGCCATCACCAAGGGGGATGCCTGGTACCATTGCGACCATATCGGTGAGCGCGTTTTTGGTTATGCGCTGCGACATCAGTTTGAAGAAGCATTGCCATTGCTCACCCACCTTTTGCAGGATGGCAACGATTGGTTGCAGCGAGCGGTCGGCGTAGCGGCGCATTATGCCACGAAAAAGGGGCTGCCTGCTGCTGAGGTAGAAACTGTGTTGGCGCTGCTGATGACTCAGGTGCACAGTTCAGCTTACGAGGTGCAGCGTGGCGTTGGTTGGGGATTAAAAACCATTGCCAAATTCCACCCAGATTTAATGCAGAGAGAATTGGCCAAATTGCCGCCAGGCGCAATTGCTGCCCCTATCCGTCGCAAAATCGAAACAGGCTTGGCTACTGCTGCCAAAAAGAGGGTAAGCGTAGGTTAGACACCTTCGCCCCAGCCGTCGCCCCCTGCTACAATCCCGCACATGATTTATGTGGATATTTCTGCGGCCGTTCATGCCCGCGCTGGTCTGGGGCGGTACAGCGAAAAGCTGGCTCAGGCACTCATCGCGGCCCAGCCAGAGCGATTTGGACTGTTTTATAACCGGGGAAAGGACGGCCGTTTCCCCCCATCACTCCCCACCAACATTCCCCAACAATCAGTGCAGTGGGGGTACAAACCGTGGCGCATGGCCGTGCTGCTGGGGCAGTGGGGGCGCGTCGGCTTCAACCGATTGGTGCCAGATGCTGAATTGTTCCACAGCACTGAGCATTTGCTGCTGCCCCTACGCGATGTGCCGACTGTCCTCACCATCCACGATCTAATCCCGCAGCTTTTTCCTGCTTACCACAAAAAGTTGAACTACTGGTACCTCAACCTGGCTATGCCGCTTTACTGCCGTCGCGCCGACGCCATCGTTGCGGTTTCGCAGGCAACCCGGCAAGACATCGTCACGCACTTTGGCACCGACCCAGCTAAGATTCATGTTGTGCACGAGGCACCGGCTTCCCATTTTCAACCAGTGTCCCCGGCCAGGGTAACCCAAGTGAAACAGACATACGCTTTACCCGACCGGTACCTTGTTCACCTCAGCACCATCGAGCCGCGCAAGAATCTCAATCGCCTGCTCGATGCCCTCAAAGCACTCCGCTCTTTCTTTCCAAACCTCTCCCTTGTCCTGGCTGGGGGCAAGGGTTGGCTCTACGATGATTTCTTCGCCAAAATTGAAGCCGATGGCTTGCAAGATGCCGTAAAGGTGCTGGGCTGGGTGCCAGATGAGGATTTGCCGGGGGTGTTGGCCGGAGCCGCGCTCGGCGTGCAGCCGAGTTTGTATGAGGGGTTTGGCCTCCCTATTTTGGAGCAGATGGCCTCTGGGCAAGTAATCGCGGCTAGCAACGCGGGACCGCACCCGGAAATTGGTGGCAAAGCGGCCGCCTATTTTGATCCGAGGAATGTAGAAGAGATGACGGCCGTACTCCATCGCCTGCTTGCCAACAAAGAGGAATACACCCACCGCCAGCAGCTTGGCCTGGAACACGCAAAGCAGTTTAGCTGGGTGCGCGCGGCACAAGAAACGATTGCCATTTATGACCAACTCTTACAAAAATAGGGGATTGGAGGTTGGAGATCGGAGAGCAAATAGCTCGATCAACCTCCAATTTCGCAATCGCAGATTGCAAATCTCCAATCTCTTTTTACTAATAACTTTACTTACTCTTTACCTCCTCACCCTGGCGCAGTCGCCGGTGCTGGGTGATCCCAGCGAGTACACGTTTGTGGCCCATATGCTGGGGATTGCCCACCCGCCAGGGTATGCGCTTATTACGCTGCTGGGCAAGCTGTTCCAGATCCTCGTTCCAATTGGCACGGTGGCTTGGCGGATGCATTTGTTAGCGGCCGTTTCTGCCACAGTCGGCGCCTGGTTTGTCTTTGGCATTATTCAGACGGTTGCTAAAAAAGTTCAACTTCTTCAAGAAGTTGAACTTTTGGGGACGATGGCGGCTTTGTTTGGCGCACTGCTGGTGGGAACGGCCGTAAACCATTGGCAACACGCTATCCACGCCAATCCCCACATCCTCACCGCCACCTTCTTTGCCGCAAACTTATACTTCCTCACAAGCTGGTGGGCGGTGGGGGCGACTCGCGAGTCGCCCCCACTTTACGCCTTCTGCCTCTCCGCCGGACTGGGTATCACCCACCATCCACTTACCGTTTTTGGCTTTCCAGCCTATGCCATCTTCATTTTGAGCATTTGGTGGGGGAAAGAGATTGGAGACTGGAGATTGGAGACTGGAAAAGCAAAACTTAATCTCCAATCTCTAATCTCCAATCTCCTCAAAATGGCGCAGCACAATTGGCTCACTGCTCTCAAGATGATAGGCTTCGCCCTGCTAGGGCTGTCCGTCTGGCTCTACTTTCCCATCCGCAGCCCAATGGACCCCGGCTTTGGCCCCACGACGATGAATACGCTTAACGGCTTTTTGGATCACATTTTGGCGCGAGGCCTTAGCGAGTCGCTCCCCTACGTTACCTTGGCAGACCAACCCAACCGCGCCCGCGTCTTTTGGAGCCTACTGCGACTGCAATTTAGCTGGCCGATTATTTTGTTAGCCCTTTTTGGTTTCTTATTTCCCATCTATGACAAGGTGAATGCGATTGCCAATCGCCGGAGACGAGATGACAAGGTGACAACCTCTCACCTTGTCACCCAGTCACCCCTTCACCTAGTCATGCTTTACGCGCTCACCTTCCTCAGCACCTACGCTTTCGTCATCAGCCTGCGTGCGCAGGACAGCATGGCGTACCTCATTGGGCCATTTTTGATTGTGGGGCTATTTGCCGGGCTGGGGCTTCTTTGGCTATTTCAAATTGGGACGCGGATTAACGCAGATGAACGCGGAGCTAATTCTTTGCATCTTTGCGCCTTTGCGTTAGGTTTTTTCTTCCTCGCTGGCCCGATTTGGCAGGTGTGGCAAAATTTTCCTCGCATTTCTTTGCGGGATTATGATGAAGGGCAGCAGGTAATTGAGGCGGTCGAACATTGGGCAGATGAGCAGGAAGCAGAGGCAACATTGCTCAGTGATTGGGAGCGAATGACCCCGCTTTGGTATGAACGTTATGTTAACAATAATTGGCCGGAGCCTGAAACTGTTACGCCGCAGTTGGTGGCGGCGGGCACGGCTAACCCATGGCTGGATGCCATTTTTGCCAATTTACCAACAGGGCCGGTTTATTTAAGCAATTTCCGGCCGGGGCCATTGGCTGGCACTGAGTTTCGGCTACGGCCGTCTAGCATTTTTTACCAAGTTGTGGAACCGGGCGACACAACCGTTCCCCACGGGATGACCCCGTTTCCGGAGATAGTCGAAGGAACCGGGGTCATCGAAATTGTGGCGTATGAATTGCCCCAACATCACGCCTCTGGTGGAGAGTTTGTGCCCCTGACCCTGGCGATGCGTGCACCCACTGGCACGCAGGATTTCTACGTTCCCGTCTTGTACGTGGGCGATTTGCGCTACGAATTCACCACCGATAGCCACCTCATCACCCCCAACTGGTGGCCGGGCGAGGTGATCGTGGAGCGGTTTGACTTTGCCCTGCCGCACGATTTGGCTGGTGGCGTTTACCCGCTGCGGCTTAACGTGAAAAATCTCAGCCAAAACGAGGAAATTGCGCTGGACTTAGATTTGAGAGTGCTTAGCGTTAACGCCGCTGAAAATCCACCAGAAACCGACCATTTACTGGCCAACTTCCGCCACCGGGTGGGCTTGGTGAGTGCTACAGCGCGCGCCAACGGAAACCGCGCTACAGCTCCCTGGACAGCTGAAAACCTAATCACCGTCCAACCGGGCGACATTGTGAACGTGACGCTGGAGTGGGAAGCGTTGGCTAAGGCCGAAGAAAGCTACACTATCTTTGTGCATCTTATTGACGGCAACAATATGCCTTACGTGTTTCTGGATTACACGCCGCTGGGTGGCTCCGCTCCAACCCATTTGTGGATTCCCAAATGGCTCCCCGGCCAACGCTTCATCGACCCGTACCGGATGTCTATCCCCGATGATTTGCCACCCGGCACCTACTTCATCGAGGTGGGGCTGTACGAAATGGTAAGCGGCCGTCGCCTGCACATCTCAGACCAGGACGGCAATTTGAATGGCGACCGCTATATTTTAGGGTCAATTCAGGTCCAGTAGTCGTAGTTTCTTTCTGCGCCATTTTGCGCGGAAAGAATCCGCGGCTACGAGAAGGTACGGTGCTTAAATTCACCGCCGACAACTGTACCGCTGATCTCCACATCCAACAGCTCATCCGGGGGGATAGCGAAGATGTCTCGCCCAAAGATGGTGAAGTCGGCCAGCTTGCCGGGGGCGATGCTGCCTTGCCTGGCTTCTTGCCCGCAGGTGATAGCGGCGGCGGTGGTGAAGCCGTGGATCGTCTCGGCCATCGTCAGCTTCTGTTCGGGATGCCAGCCGTCTGGCCCTGGACTGCCGTCGGGGCGTTGGCGGGTAACGGCCGCATGAATGCCCAGCAGCGGGTCTATTTTCTCAATCGGCGCGTCAGAACCAAATACCACCGTTGCCCCGCTGTTGAGCATGGTGCGAATGGCATAGCTGTCTTTGGTGCGGCTGCCCCAGTGCCGTTCGGCCGCTTCCATATCTGAAGTTGCGTGAATCGGCTGCATGGAAGCGATGATATTGAGCTGCGCCAACCGAGGTTGGTCTGCGGGGTGGATGAGCTGCACATGCTCGATTCTATGACGGAGATTGGTTGATCGGAGATTAGAGATTGAATCAGTAATCTCCAATCTCTGATCTCCAATCTCCTGTTTCCTAACCGCCTCAAACACATCCAGCACATCATGGTTCGCCTTGTCGCCAATGGCGTGGACGGTGATGCTGAGGCCTTTGGCGCTGGCTGCGCTCGCTTTTTCTAGCATCTCCTCCTTGTCCGTGACGACAATGCCATAATTGTTTGGTTCCCCTTCATACGGCGCGATCATGGCGGCGGTGCGGGGGCCAAGTGCGCCGTCGGCAAATATTTTTACGCTGCCAATGCGCAGCCAATCATTGCCAAAGCCGCTGCGCAGTCCTACGCCGATGGCGTGTTCTAGCCGGTAAACCGGCACGTTTTTCACCACGCGCAGCCCCAGTTCGCCATTTTGGAGCAGGGTTTGTAGGGCAATGAAGCAGGCACGGCCGTCAAAATCGTGCAGCCCGGTTAGCCCCACGCGCCAGCAATATTGTTGGGCTTCGCGCATGGCGTCGGCAATCTGGTCAGTGGTGGTGTCGGGGATGTGCCGAGTGACCAAATCCATTGCATCTTCAAACAGAACGCCGGTGGGACGGCCGTTTTCATCACGTTGAATTTGGCCCCCTGGCGGATCGGCCGTTTGAGCGGTGATGTTGGCGATTTGCAGGGCGCGGCTGTTCACCCAGGCGGCATGGCCGCTGTGATCGCGCAGGCAAATGGGAATCTCGCTGTTGATGGCGTCCAGGTGGGCGGCGGTGGGGAAGGTGGTTTGTCCCCAGTCGTTGACGCGCCAGCCCCGGCCTTGGAGCCAGTAATTAGAGATTAGAGATTGGAGATTGGAGATTTTGGTGGCGATTCGCTGGAGGGCTTCGTCGAGGGTTTTGGAACCGCGTAGATCGACGCGCTGGAGGCTGAGGGCGAAATGTTGAAAGTGGACGTGGGCATCGACGAGGCCGGGCGTGAGGGTACGGCCGTTCAAATTCACCAATTCTCCGCCAGCAGCCAGCAGAGGCTTGATCTCGTCATCAAAACCCACCGCCAGCACTTTGCCATCACGGATAGCAACGGCCGTTGCCGTGGGCTGTTGCGGGTTCAGGGTGTGGATACGGCCGTTGTGCAAAATCATCGTCGCGCTCATAAATGCCTCCTGCTAAAACCAGATAGATTCCCAAGATCGTATCACAAGCAATGTGGTGTACAAATCAATTCGTGCTTGATTCCGCATTTTCATTCGATTAAAATGACAGAAATTCCAGTCAATCCAGTCATCAAGGGGGCTTATCTTGGAAATTACAACAAATCACTCGCGCCTCGACCATTTTTTAATCCAACTACACTTAATTCCTCGTTCAAAAGCTGTCTGGCTGTCTGGATTATTCCTTTGGGCATTTATGTTTTTTTTGACTCTTTCAGCCCGGGAACTTTCTGGTGACAATGTTTGTGTATTTTGCACTGTTTTGTCCGTAGGGATTGTATCTCTAATTCCCACAACTATAATAATGCTCGTTCTTATTTCACTTGGACTTATTATCCCAGTTTTATCAATTGGTCTGATTCCTGGCATACTAGGAGAACACGAATTTATTTTAAAAGACGATGGTTTATTTGAGAGAACAGCCGTCAACGAAACTTTGACAAAATGGAAAGGGATCATGTATGCAAAGAGGTATAAAAAATTTCTACTTATACGTGTAGGTTCAAGTTTTTACTACCTCCCACGGAGATGTTTTGAAAGTCAAGAACAATATGAAGAATTTTGGGAGCAACTTTACGATAATTGGCAAGAAAAAAAATAAAAGTTGCATGTTTTGGTACTAAAAAGGTTGCCTGCAACGGCCGTTCACAATTTCCGTATAGTGTAGCGATATTGGTGATTGGTAAAGGATAAACGCATGTTGCACAATTTTAGAAGTTTAAGCCCTGCTGGACGTGCTGTTGTGGCTGTTTTCATGGCCCAACTGCTGATTGCAGGATTATTGGCATTTGCTTTGCTTTAATTAGAAACATTTCAGACAACAGTTACACCCCTTGCACCTGAAACTGGTGGAGGGGCTTTTTGTTTTATAGGGCATTCCTGTAATGGATCACGTAAGCGTAAGGTACGAATATAGTGAAAACGGCCGTTGCTATGTAAACAGAGTGTGAAACCATTGTGAACAGCCCGTAAAGAGCAAAAGAAAGCCACCCAAATGGTCAGATTTTGTCGCTATAATGCTTCGTAACTGGCATCCAAAAAGAAGTAGTAGTAAACGCATGAACGCACCAGTAAACGCATGAACGCACCAAATTTCAAACAAGAAGCAGAACACATTTTTGACGACCTTGTTGCCACACGTCGTGATTTTCACCAGCATCCTGAACTCGGTTTTGAAGAAACCCGCACCGCAGGCATCGTTGCCGAGCGGCTAAATGAATACGGGTTCGAGGTACAGGCAGGCGTCGGGCAAACTGGTGTCGTCGGGCTTTTGGAAGGTTCCAAAGCCGGCCCCACCGTCTTGCTGCGGTTTGATATGGATGGCTTGCCGATTCAGGAAGAAACCGGACTCCCCTTTGCCTCGCAAAATCAAGGTGTCATGCACGCCTGCGGGCATGACGGCCACACAGCGATGGGTCTCGGTTTGGCCAAAATTATGTCTCGCTATCAAGAAAAGATAGCCGGAACACTAAAATTTGTTTTCCAACCTGGCGAAGAGGGGTTAGGTGGAGCAATTGCCATGATTGCCGATGGCGTACTAGATACTCCCAGGCCAGATGTGGCCTTGGCAATGCACCTGTGGACGCCGGAACCCTACGGCAAGGTACGCGTCATCAATGGGCCGTGCATGTCTTCCTCCAGCGTGTTTACCATTACGGTGCAGGGCAAGGGGGGGCATGGGGCAGCACCGCATCTAGCCATTGACCCCGTTTTGGCGGCAGCGCACATTGTAGCTGCCCTGCAAAGCATCGTCAGCCGCAATGTCAACCCGCAAGACAGCGTTGTTGTCTCCATTGGGCAGCTTTCTGCAGGCACAACCTTCAATGTCATCCCAGATAAAGCGATCATGAAGGGAACGGTACGCAGCTATAACAACGATCTGCACCGCATGATTTACCGCCGCATTTTAGAAATGGCTACGAGCATGGCCGAAGCCCTGAACTGCACGGCCACCATGGAAACTATTGCTATTGTGCAGGCGGTGGTGAATGCGCCGGAGCCAACGGCCGTTGTACACAAAGCTGCTGCCAAGATAATGGGGGCCGAAAACATTGTTGCCAAACGCACCATGGCCTCTGAAGATATGGGCTTTTTCCTCGATGAAGTGCCAGGTTGCTACTTCTTCATTGGGGCCAGCAACGAAGAAGCCGGGATTAACTACCCACATCACCACCCCCGCTTTAACTTCGACGAGCGCGCCATGATCGATGGTGTAGCCATCATGGGTGAAGCCGCTGCCAGCTATGTGATGCCCAACGGCCACATCTAAAAAGCCACAAAGCATAAGAGAAAATAAAGCTCCTTAGCCAGGGCTGCACGGTACCCATGTGATACAATGCAGCCCTTGTTTTGTTGAATCCAGTGAAAGAATCTGTGTTAATCTGCGAAATCTGCGGATAAATTTAAGGAACAGAGATGAAAGTTGTGGTTTTGGCAGGCGGCGTTGGCGGGGCCAAGTTGGCCGACGGCGTTGCCCGCATTTTGCCTCCAGAAGATGTGACCATCATCGTCAATACCGGAGACGATTTTGAGCATTTGGGGCTGACTATCTGCCCCGATTTGGATACGGTGATGTATCGGCTGGCGGGTGTAGCGAATGATGAAACGGGCTGGGGCCGTGCAGGCGAAACGTGGCGCACCATTGGTGAGGTAGGCATACTAGGCGGGCCAGATTGGTTCAAACTAGGCGATCTTGATTTGGCAATGCACCTGACCCGAACGCATTTATTGAGAACTGGGGAATCTTTAACGGCCGTTACCCAACACCTTTGCCAAAAACTGGGCATCCAGGTCAGCGTACTGCCCATGAGCAACCAGCCTGCCCCCACCCAAATTCAAAGTGGCGATATTATTTATCCCTTCCAAACCTGGTTTGTGCAGGAAAAATGGCAGCCGCCCGTTACCAAGGTGCTGTTGCCAGAAGATGTACGTGCTACCCGCTCGGTCATTCGCGCTTTTGAAACGGCCGATCTCATCCTCATTGCTCCGTCCAATCCATTTGTGAGCATTGACCCTATTCTCGACGTCTATCCCATCACCGCCTTGATGGAGGATTTACCAAAAGCGGTCATTGCGGTTAGCCCCATTGTGGGCGGAGAGGCGGTCAAGGGGCCTGCCGCCAAGATGATGCAAGAGTTGGGCTTGCAACCCACCAGCCGCGCCGTTGCGGAGTATTATGATGAGCGGATTGATGGCTTTGTTTATGATGTGCAGGATGCAGGGAGCTGTGACGATTTAGAGATGGAGACGCACTGCCTGGACACGATGATGTTCACAGAAGAAGATCGCATTCAGCTAGCGCAGGGAATTGTGCAGTTTGCTGAAGAATTGATGCAGTAGAATTTTCCCAGAAACTGTGTGAACGCGAATGTACTACAGAGCAGTTTCCGGGAAAATGTGAAGGATGTCTAGGTCTCAGGTTGTGAGGTAAAGGCCAACCCAAGGGCGGCTCCGATGGCAACGCCTGCACCAATGCCAACAGCAAAATTCCCCAAGGCAACACCAAGGCCAGACCCTAGAGCGATGCCTAACAGAACGCCAATAGCAATGCCTACGGCCGTTTTATCTTCTTTCGGTTTTTTTGAATCTGGTTTCATTCGCTCTGCCCTCCAAAGTTTACCAACGCTTGGACATGTTACTGTTTACGTGGGAACGGCCGTATCCGTTGCACAAATCACCCATCTCAAATGCCAACTGTGGTACAATCCGCGCTGCTAAAAATTAACTGGAGAAAAACATGGCACCACACATTTCCATTGAAAATATAGCTGATTACGTTGACCAAAAAGTGACAATTAAGGGATGGCTGTACAACAGCACCCGCAAAGGTAAGCTCATGTTTCTGCGCCTGCGTGACGGTAGTGGCATGACCCAGGGCGTCGCTTTTCGTCCCGAAGTTGGCGATGAGCTGTTTGAAGAACTTAAACGATTGGGACAGGAATCTTCCGTCATGATCACGGGAACTGTGCGCGAAAATAACCGTGCACCGGGATTGCCACGTGGGTACGAAATTGGCGTGGAGCAACTGGAAGTTGTGCAAAACGTTGCCGATTATCCTATCACCCCCAAAGATCACGGTGTGGAGTTTCTGATGGACAATCGCCACCTCTGGCTGCGCTCTAGCCAGCAGTGGGCCATTATGCGCATCCGCACCACTATCAAGCGGGCCATCATCGACTTTTTAGACAACGAAGGCTTCCTCAACATTGATACCCCCATCATCACGCCAGCGGCAGCGGAAGGCACCAGCACCCTGTTTGAACTTGGTTACTTCGATGAAAAAGCGTACCTGGCTCAGACCGGCCAGCTGTACAACGAGGCCAACATCATGGCTTTTGGCAAAGTATACTGCTTTGGTCCCACCTTCCGTGCCGAAAAGTCCAAAACGCGCCGCCATTTAACCGAATTTTGGATGGTAGAGCCAGAGATGGCCTTCTTCGACCTCGATGACCTGATGGATTTTGAGGAGCGATTTGTGGAATACATTGTGCAAACCACGCTGAGCCAACGGCGGCCAGAGCTGGAACTGTTGGAGCGTGATTTGACTACGCTAGAAAATATGACCGCACCGTTCCCGCGCATTAGCTACGATGAGGCGATTGAGCGCATTAACGCCATCCGTGAAGCGACTGATGATCCGGAGCTGCAAGAGCTGCTGGCCATCGAATGGGGGGATGATTTTGGCTCGCCACATGAGACGGAGCTGACCAAACAGTTTGATAAGCCAGTTTTTGTGTATGGCTATCCCACGCAAGTAAAGGCATTTTACATGGAGCCATGGCCCGGTCGGCCAGAGGTGTGCAAAAGTGTAGACTTGCTGGCCCCGGAAGGGTACGGCGAAATCATCGGCGGCAGCGAGCGGATGAGCGATCCGGACTTGCTGATTGCCGCTATTGAAAAACATGAACTGCCGCTGGAACATTACCAATGGTATGTGGATTTGCGTAACTTTGGCAGCGTGCCACATAGTGGCTTTGGCCTGGGTTTGGAGCGCACGGTGGCCTGGATTTGCGGCATCGACCATATTCGCCAAACCAGCCCGTTCCCTCGCACACTCAACCGTATGAATCCATAGTAATTTCTCCTCGCGCAATTTTGGATTTCATTGAGTAACGTGATTTGGTATGAGCAATAAAGATGAGATGGTACGGGCTTTGTATGATGGTGTTGCCGAGACTTATTTGGATTCGGTAGAACGCACTAACTACATCGGCCCCCAGTGGCTGCTAGAGAATTTACAGGCAGACTTTCAAACTAGCGGGTTGAGGATATTGGATTTGGGTTGTGCAAATGGGATTAACATTGCAAATTTGAACAAAATCAATCCTTCAATTGTTGCAACAGGTGTCGATATTTCTGAAAAGATGATTGCTGAAGCTCAAAAGGCGAATCTTTATGAGTACCTTCATCACCAAAGCCTTGACGCAGCCCTAACATTTAGTGAGCCAAATAGCTACGGAATGGCAATTGCCCTTGGGTGCCTCGAGTTTGTAAATGATGTTGATTTCTGTCTAAGAGAGGCCGCAAGGGTTTGTACGGAAAACAGTCACCTTTATGCTAGTTTTCAACGTTTTGAGCTAGATAATCCTGCTGCCCCTAGACGGATGAAGAGTGGCGCAGTTACGCATTTTGCATACTCAACGAGTGAGATATTGGCGAAATTGGGGCAAGCAGGCTTCCAAATAGTCTCTACTGAGGAGCTAATTGGATACACAGGTGGCGTACCGTGCCCTTACACGTTTGTTGTCGCGCAAAAGAAATCAGTAACTGATGGAATTGCCGCCTAGTGCTTACAGCCAACGCGAGGTGAGGTTGACGCAGGCAATACTCCGCTGCTTGCGGCAGAGTAGTTCATTAATCTAAAATCGAAAATTAATAAATGGATCGGAAGCAAATTTGGCAAATTGTGGGGCTGTTGGTGGTCATTGGTGCCATCGTGGCCCTGTTTGTCTGGTTTGTAGATTTGCAGGCGGTAGGGGAGGTTTTACGAACGGCCGTTCCCACACATCTCCTCCTCGCTTCGATACTCCTAATTTTGGGTTTACTCTTTTACGCCATGCGCTGGCGATTGCTGCTTGGCAATAAACCCACCCTGTTGCAAACCTTTCATGCCAGCAACATTGGCCATGCGGGGAACATCATCGTGCCTGCGCGTGCGGGCGAGGCGATGCGCATTGTGGTGCTGGGTCGTAGCGAGGCCGTTTCTTACACGGAGGCTACTTCCAGTTTTGTGGTGGAGCGGCTGTTTGAGCAGCTCATGCGGCTGTTGGCTTTGGTGGCGGCCATTGCCGTAGGTGCAGGCATTGAGCTGTCGCCAAGTTCGATTTTGGGTGGTGTGGCGGTGCTGGTGGGGGCATTTGCAGCTATTCAGTGGTTGGTGCGGCGGCAAGAGCAGGTGTTGGTAAGGTGGCCTGTTCGGCTTGCTAAATTGCCGCGCATTACGGAAGCTGGTGCCCGACGTACGTTGACGGACCTGCTGGATAATTTAACGGCCGTTTCCGACCCCAAACAACTCGCTATTGTGATGGGTAGCTCGCTGCTGGCCTGGGTCTGCTTCTGGGGGTTCTTCTACGTGACGCTGCTGGCATTGGGAGAGGGCTTCCCGCCAGACGAGCGGCTGGCTGTCTCGTTGGGAGCGTTGGCGTTGTCGCCACCCTCGGCTCCGACGCAGCCAGGCATCTTCCATGCGTCGGTGGTGGTGCCGCTTGCGGCGGTGGGTTTTGATGAGATTGCACTTACCGCCTATGCCGTGCTGCTGCACATTCTGGAGATGGTGTGGATGATTGGCTTGGCACTGTGGGGATTGGTGCAATCGGGGTTATCCGTTAGTGCTATGCTACAACGTGAAGATGCTGCTACGGATCAGCAATAAATTTGACCGATTCTTTGGGACGCCACGCCCACCGATGCCGCCGCACAGGGTCCACCGTGCCTTCCGTCTTGTTTTCCCGCCAAAATTCGCCTTCTGGTAGCCCAGAAACGGCCGCTTCCAACAGGTGAAAATTGTACTGTGAGGGCAACCCTGGGTATGAGATTGAGGTTGTGTTGGTTTGATGCTGCCGATGACTGGTTAAATCCAGCCTGATTGCTTCTGGATCTAAACCAAGCTCTTCCTCCAGACAGCGGTGGGCTGCATCCTGAATGGATTCACCCGGCTTCACTTTTTCCGAGGGGGGTTGGTTCCTGAAACGACGCTGGCCATTTACAAACTCTTGCTCTGCTTCGACCAAAATTTGGTTATTGTGCCCGATGATGATTTGCACCACTTCCACTACCCGCAGCGGTGGCGATTCTTTTAGCTGAACCTCGCCAGCTTCTAACTCTTGCCACAGATTCCGCAAACTTTTGTTACTATCTTTACCCCAGGCATCATAGCGAATGCCGTGCTTTTGCAACCATGCTTCTAAGGCATGAATTGACGGGAATTTATTCACAGGTGCCCTTTTTAACTCTTCCAACAAACCATTATTTGCGTGCAAAATGCCCAAACCGTTACTGCTCAAATTGCCCTGACTACTAAAATACATGGCGTCCCTTCCTGGCCAATTTGTAAAAGTGGGGAGGGTTTTTATAATTAGCCAAACCATCTCTCCCGCTTCTACTTGGGCAAACCACAGAGAAGTCACCATTCGTTTTCAATACAGTTTCTATAGTTTGCCTATAATACCGTTGATATAGTTTTTGGTCACATCAGGTCGTCTTTCTATAGAGGCTCCCGCCAAAGAAAGAAGCATAACTCTTGCTGCTTGTTCAACTATATTGTGAAAATCTGTCTGTTGAGGTGACGTTACGCGGGATGGTTTGCCTATAAATCGCGCCGGGTGAAGCTCACCAGGCTTAGCAGCAGCAAGACGGCCGTATACACTCCGGCATACCAAATCATCAAATCAGAGGGCTGGGAGAGCACTACAAATGGCCCGGCGGCAAAGGGGGAACTGGTTACACGGGGTTGCAGCAGGGAGAGTGCCTGCTTCCACAAAATTTCGGTGGGCATGATTAAGCTGGTGAATATGCCGATGTCTACGGCCGTTTCATTCTGTAATAAGCTGCCAATTTGCTCGACCCAGCCGCCAATGAAGGCGATGCCCACTAGCATAAAGGCCAGCACGCCGTTGGCCAGGGTGGAAAGTCGCGTGCCGCCCAGCAGCGTCAGCGATAGCACCAGCAAACCCTGGAGCAGCATCAGGCCCAGTCCAGCGGGGATGTTTGGCACAGCAAACCCGGTGCGCCAACGGTAGATGCTGATGAGTCCGCCAGCCAGCAGCAAAATGTAAACGATGAGGATGGCCGCAAAGCCCAGCCATTTGCCTAGAATAACTTCCCAGCGGCGCACTGGCTTGGTGACGAGGGCTTCAATCGTGTGGGTATCAATTTCGCCAGAAACGGCCGTTACCGAAATCAACACCCCCATCACCACGACCAAAAAGTTGATGACGTACAGACCAGAGGAGAAGAGGACGCCTAACCCAATTTCAATTTCCTCTACAGCCACGCCAATCTGTTCGATTTCACGATAAATGAGGTGTAGTCCCAAGCCAAAAATGGTGAGGAAGCTAATAGCCAGGAGCAGGGCCAACCACAGCACTTTACGCCGCTGGCTCTCTCGGATGGTTAGTTCCGCAAAAATCAGGATTGTACTCATCTTTTTTTGCCACAGAGATCACAGAGGGAAAAGAGGTTTTTTCTCATAATTCTCTGTGGCTATTTCATCCTTCTGATTGGTCGCCGACGATTTGCAGGAAGCGTTCTTCCAGGGTGATGGGTTGGGGCGTGAGCTCGTACAGCGTGTAGCCTTGTTGAACCAGCCAGTTGGCCAGGGCGGGCAGCCTCTCTTCATTGGGGAGGGTGAGGTGGATACGGCCGTCTCCATTCCCCCACCGTGCTTGTTCACCAAACTGAGCCAAATCGACCAGCAGTTGGTTGTTGGGCTGCCCCAGGCGAATAATGACCGGAACGGCTGTTTCCATTTCATGCAGCGACACGGTTTCCAGTACTTTCCCCTGGCGAATAAAGGTGACGCGGTCGCAGGTTTGTTCCACTTCGCTGAGCAGGTGCGAGTTGAGAAAAACGGCCGTACCGCGCTGCCGTAGCTGGTTAATCACATCCCGCACTAGCCGCCGCCCCAACGGGTCTAGCCCAGAGGTCGGCTCATCCAAAAAGATTAGTTCTGGCTCGTTGAGCAACGCCTGCGCCAGCCCAATGCGCTGCAACATCCCTTTGGAGAAGGCTCGCAGCGGCGTCTGGGCGCGGTCGTGCAAACCAACTAGTTTCAGCAGTTCAGGGATGGTTTGTTGGCGGATTTGCTTGGGCATTTGGTGTAAACGGCCGTGCAAATCCAAAAATTCGGCCGCTTTTAGCCATTCATGAAAGCGAAAATGTTCAGGGAGGAAGCCGATTTTGCCGCGCGTCAGCCGGTCGCCCAGCGGCTGGCCCAACAGTGTGGCATTGCCAGCCGTAGGGGCGGTGAGGCCCAGCAGCATCTTGACCGAGGTGGTTTTGCCAGCTCCATTTGGCCCCAGAAAGCCAAAAATTTCCCCACGTTTTACCTGGAGCGTGAGATTGGCGACGGCCGTTTTTTCACCAAACTGTTTGCGCAGGCCGGTGGCGTTAATGGCGAGGTCTGTCATCTGTCTATTGTGTTAGCCAACTCTGCCAGTTCGGCTGTGGTTTGTACCCCGGCTAGCAGGTAGAGACGGCCGTCCGTTTGCCAGACCAGCGCATTTACCTGTCCATCGATGCTATTGAGGCCAATGCCGCTTACCCCGTTGACGTTTACCTCCTGGAAGGTGGCCAGGCTGCTGGGGATGGGCAGCAGTAGCGTACTGGTCCAATCAATTTGCTGGGCCAGGCGGTTGGCCTCTAGTGGATTTAGGCCCAGCAACTGTAGCAATGCTTCGCCTAGAACGGCCGCATCTAGCGACTCTGGGTATTGCACAATGGGGCTATCGGTTTGTAGCAGGGTGGTGCCATTTGCCCAGCGTTGCTCCACGCCGCTAAAAGTGGCGACGGTGATTCGCGCCCCGTCGATGCCAAGCGGCAGTAAATTGGGGTCTAGATTGGCTATTTCCAGCAGTTGGCGGCTGTTGGCTTCATCAATAATAAATTGGCCACTGCCGCCAGAGGAAACAAAAATTTCAGTTGGTTCGCCAAGCGTAGGCAGGGTAGAAACGGCCGTTAATCCCGTCAAACTTGCCGCTTCCGCCACAGAATCGGCAGGGGTGAGCGCGCCCGGTTCCTGATCAATGATCAGCTCGCCGGGCATGATGCCTTGCTCGGCTACTTGCTGCAAAATGGCGAGCTGCTCTGGCGAGACGGAGATGGCGGCAAATTTCTGCACGCGGAACAGGCTGAGTAAATCGCTGGCGGCAGCGCGCACGCTGGGGAAGCTAAAGCTGATGATGAGCAGGGTGATGGCCAGGGAAACGGCCGTTGCCAATCGTCGCTGGGGGCCAAACAGCCATTGCCCCAACTGAGCCAGCCAGCCGGGGCGTTTGGGCGCGGTTTCTGCGTGCAGCCGGGTTTGCAACCGGGCATACGCCAGCCGCGCCGGGCGGGGTGCATCGACTGCCTTTGGTTCTAAAACCGAAAGCTGCTCCATAACCTCTTGTAGTTGTTTGTCTTCGTTCATCTCATCACCTGTTCGGTAATCGGTTATCCGTAATCCGTAATCAGTTTTTTACCGATTACCGTTAACTATTTACGGATTACCGTCTGCTTCTTCATACGCTTTTTTGAAAGCCGCAGCGGCGCGGGCCAGCAGGGTGCCTACTGAACCGGGGGCAACGCCAACGGCTGTGGCACATTCGGCGTAGCTAAAGCCCATCTGCCGCATGAGCAGGAGCTGGGTGTCGCGCTCTGGCAGTTGGGCCAGGGTTTGGCGCACGGCCGTTTCCCGCTCTTTTTGCTCCACTTCTTTGTCTGCACCGGGGCTGCCTTGCGAGTCTGGCACCAGCAGGATGTTGCGCTGCCAGCACCGCTGCCGCCCACGGATGGCGTTGTACCCCATGTTGGTGGCGGTGCGGTACAGCCAGGCCCCGATGTTGTGTTCCCGGTTGCGCTGTAAAAAACGGCCGCTAAAAGCATGGTCGTGCAGCTTGAGGAACAGTTCCTGAGTCACATCTTCCGCTTCATCCCGGTTGCCCAACAGTCGGAACAGCAGCCCGTAGACACGATCGTAATGCTGGTGAAAGATTGTCTCGAATGAAGCCACATCTCCTTGCCCAATTTTTTCGAGCAGCAGATTGTCGGTTAGGGTGGTCACATCTGTTCCTTTTGCCATGTTGGTTTTGTCTTTCTGTGCAGTTAAACACCGGGAAACGGCCGTTTGTGACAGTTTGTCAGTAATCGGTAATCAGTTTACTAATCTACTGAACAGTGACCTACTGATTAGTGAAAACTGGTTTTCGTCCAAAGACCTGGTCGTAATCTACCTGCCAGGGATTGGTATGTACTTCTTCCAGGCCGAGTTGGGTAAGGGCAGTCTCAAACTGTTGGACGTTGCGGTAGCGGCCGAAAAAAAGTTTGGCTTCGCGCCCCTTGCGCCGGGTGACGAGCAGCGTGCCGCCTGGTTTAAGCACGCGGACCATTTCTTGCAAAGCGGCCGTATCCGACGGAAAAAACTCTAATGCCTCCAGGCAGGTCACCAAATCGAACTGGTCATTGGCAAAGGGGAGCTTGTCGGCGACTTGCTGTACTAAAGTGGCGCGCTGGCCGAACGGCCGTAACTTCTCATTTGCCAACGCCAACATTTTTCGCGACGCATCCAGCCCCACGACACGGCCGTTAAACGTGGGCGCCTCTAGCAAAAAGTGAGGCAGCCGCCCGGTGCCGGTGGCTACGTCCAGCACCAGCGGGTTTGGGATGCGGCGCAGGCGAACGAGCAACGGCCGTATCAGGAAAAATTGTTCTGTGTCTGGCTCAAACTCCTTGATGCCATCATATTTGTGGGCGGTGATGTCGTACAGCCACACCACCACCCGCCGCCCCAAATAGACACCCTCTGTGGTGATGAGTAACCAATAGAGGAGGGTGGTGAGAACGGCCGTTGTGAGAATAAGCACAATCCAGAGCATACTGATTACTGCAAATATCCCTCATCCTGTAGCCAATTTTCAGTGATTTTCATGCCTTCCTCAATGGGTATGCGTGAGACGAAACCAAGTTGCTCCTTTGCTTTGGTAGCAGGGAATTCCGCCTTGAGGCCGTACATGCGCAGGCGGGGGCGATTGAGCGGCAGGCCGAGATTGAGCAGTTGGTTAATCACAATCAAAATGTGCGCCGCCCAGAAGGGAATGCGGCGCGGTTTTTTGCTGCACATCTGGCCGTAAAAGCCAAACCATTCGTTAAATGTCACCACCGGATCGCACAGGTTGTATGCTTCACCTGGGGCTTGGGGATGAACGGCCGTTAACAACATCCCATCCACCAAATTATCAATAAACACCGGGTAGGCATGTCCCTTGCCATCACCGAAAATGACCGGCATTCCCTTGCACACCAACTTGAGCATATTGATGGTCCAGCTTTGGGCACGGGGGCCATAAACGAGGCCGGGGCGAACGGCCGTTACCTCAATGCCTAACTCCTTACCTAACTCAAAGGCTCGAATCTCGCCGAGTGCTTTGGTACGGCCGTAAATCACCTCCTGCTCCGTGTCCAATGGCTGGTCTTCATCCACGTCTAGCACCTTGGGCGGATGGCCATAAGCAGCGATGGAGCTGGTTTGCACAAATCGCTTAACACCCGCTTCGGCGGCAAGCTGTACCGCTAAGGCGGTCGCCGCCACGTTGAGCGCGTAGGCGCGCTGCTCGCCGCCGTGCCGCCCCAGCCAGGCGGCTACATGAAACACCACGTCTTGCCTCTGCATCGCGGAACGCATGGCGTCTTCATCTAGTAAATCTGCTTTCATTAGCGTCACGCCCGCCTCGGCCACGTGTGGCGCAGCGTCCAGATTGCGCCCGGTACCGGTGACAATAGCACCTTCTTCCTTGGCCAACCGCTCGGCCAGCCGGCCGCCAATAAAGCCAGTGGCTCCTGTGACCAAAACTTTCTTCCCTTTGAGTGCGTGGTTAATCATAGACATGGGCAAATTGTAGTGGAAAAGGGAACAGCCGTCATGCTGAAACCACCTCTTCCTCCACCTCATGTGCTGCGTACAATCCTACCAGGCGGGCCATGATGATGGTGATGTACAGCACGCCAATGATAGCCTCTACAGATGCCGCTGATCGTGCCCAGAAAGTTGCAGGCAAAATGTCGCCGTAGCCCAGCGTGGTGAGCGTGGCATAGCTATAGTAAACAAAGGTTTGCCAGGGAATTGGCACGCCGTCGTAATTGTTCAAGCCATCTACAAAGGCGTGGGTTGTTTGCTCTGGAAACCAGGTAAACGTCTCGATAAGGCCGTAAATGGGCACGAAAATGGCACCTAGCAACAGGTAAACGGCACAGGCCGCGTACAGCACATCCCGCGAGACACGCCGCGTAGTGAAGATGTAGTGCAGCAACACCCGCACCACCAATCCCTGAAAGATAGCAATCACAATGTAAACGATGATGTTGGCCCATTCTGCCAGCGGATTGAGTGCATAGATCACACCAGCCACTAACCACACCAGCCCGGCGATGATAAGGACCCAAGTGTAAAACGGCCGTTCCCGCACCACCAAAATCCCGGCCACCATCAAACTCATGTACAGTACCTGGTACCCAATGAGTGCTAATAGCGTGTTGCTAATGGAAAGTGGATAGATGGTTTGCACCAGCGTGACCAAAATGAGAACGTAAATGACTTTGCCCTCAACCGGATTCTTTTGCTTGCTCATAAAGCCTCCTTTACTTCGCGGTTGGGTTATTGTGGCGAACGGCCGTCATCCAGACAACCGGGAAAATGGGTAGGTGCAATATGACTTTACAGCACCGGATAATCGCACCCAGAGCCAACAGTTGCTATAATTTGTCTACCAGAAGCCCAAATTTTGCATCATAGGACTTACGCATTCGCCCTAACTAGACTACAAAAGTCTTGGGTCTAATGATGTAAATTTCAGAGAGAACAAGACTTTTGTAGCCTTCATTGCGTAAGTCCTGCATAATTGATCACCCCAAAAGAAGGAAGTGCCATGCTGGCCAAAGTATTTAGCTGTGCCATTGTTGGGTTAGAAGCCGAAATTGTCGAAGTGGAAGTGGATATTATTCGCGGTCAGCCAGCCTTTAACCTGGTGGGATTGCCCGATGCGGCCGTTCGCGAGAGTCGAGATCGCGTACATAGTGCCATCAAAAACAGCGGGTTTACGTTTCCGGCCGGTAAGCGCATTACCGTTAATCTAGCCCCAGCCGATTTGCGCAAAGAAGGCCCCGCTTACGATTTGCCCATCGCCGTGGGCGTATTGGCGGCCTCGCAGCAAATCTGGCCAGAAAAGCTCGCCGGGGCACTCTTCCTGGGTGAGCTGTCGCTGGACGGCACCGCCCGCCATACCAAAGGCATCCTGCCGATGACCGCCCTGGCACGTGAGCAAGGGTTCAGCCGTGTCTTTGTCCCTGCTGATGATGCCGGGGAGGCAGCTCTGTTGCCAGATGTAGAAGTATTTGCCGTTCGCAACCTAAGTGAACTGGTTGCTCACCTGACCGGGTTGAAGCCATTGACGCCCTTCACTGTGGATATAGAGGCTGAATTTCGCCAGGACCCAATCTATGCCGCCGATTTTGCCGATATTATGGGGCAGGAGCATGTCAAACGGGCAATGGAGGTGGCAGCAGCTGGATCGCACAACCTGATCATGTCTGGCCCACCAGGGGCTGGTAAGACCCTGCTTGCCAAGTCGATGCCTAGCATTTTACCGCGCATGTCGGTGGATGAAGCATTGGAAGTGACAAAAATATACAGCGTCGCTGGGTTGTTGCCGCCAGACACACCATTGATGCGAAATCGGCCGTTTCGCGCTCCGCACCACACCATTAGCTATGCCGGATTGGTCGGCGGCGGTGCCTGGCCGCGCCCTGGGGAGATTAGCTTAAGCCATAGAGGCGTTTTATTTCTTGATGAACTTCCCGAGTTCGGCACCAACTTGATTGAAGTGCTGCGCCAGCCACTGGAAGGAATTCCCCGTGAAGTGTCCATCTCTCGCGCTTCTGGCACGGTAACGTATCCAGCTAACTTCATGCTGGTGGCTGCCCAAAATCCCTGCCCCTGCGGCTACTTTGGCGATCCTACCCATGCGTGTTCTTGCTCCAACGCCATGATTACGCGGTACCAAAAGCGGCTCTCTGGCCCCTTGATGGATCGCATTGATTTGCATGTTGAAGTGCCCAGAGTGGAATATGAGAAGCTGACAAGTCAGCAGCGTGGCGAACCTTCTAGCCAAATTCAGGCGAGAGTCGAACACGCCCGTCAAATCCAGGCAAAGCGGTTCAAAGAGCGTTCCCTATATGCCAATGCCGATATGGGGCCAAGCGAAGTGCGCGAACTTTGCCAGCTAGATGAAACTGGCAACCGGCTCATGAAAAGTGCTATGGCTCAAATGAATTTGAGTGCCCGCTCTTTCCATCGTGTGCTCAAAGTGGCACGCACCATTGCTGATTTAGCCACCGAACCAGCTATTCAACCGGCCCATTTGGCAGAAGCATTGCAATATCGTCCAAAACAGCAGTGAGTTTAAAAAGAAAGGAGGGTGGCGTCACTTAAATCGGGTTATTTAAATGACGCCACAGTTTAAGGGGGAAGAAGTAAAATAGGAAGAGTATCTATAAAGTAGTACCGTTATCTTACGGCGTGAATTAAGGTTTTTGTTAATTGTGTTTCTGGAAAAATGAATCCAAATTCAGGATAGCTGACTGAGGGTTTGATATTCGTTCCATGCGGTATTGAAAGCTTCAATAACAGCAGGAGAGGCATTTTTATCTACCAACCAGGTGGCCCAAATCATATGTCCATTTGCTTTCTTACGAGTTGCTTTTGGCTCATCGAATTGACTCATTGTGAAAGCAAAATCGCCGATGACATCTTTGCGCTCAGTCTGTGTTTTTAGCCATTGGTAGAAGGAGAAGGATTCCATAGCAGCGTTAACCTCGCTTGTGTAACATTTGGCATCAACTGGCTTGATGCCTCACCGATACAATTAAAACAATGGCTCCCTGGAGTGACTAAGCATAGTGGTTTAGTGAAATGCAAAAAATTGCTAGATTGCGTTTGCTTTAGTCCCAATGACATAATATCTGTCTACACTTAAGATTGTAATTAAGGCTGGGTGAAATTCGGGCACAATGAAGTGGTACTTTTGGCCTAATTTGCACGTTGATTTACTCACTAGGGCGGATAATTGGAAAAGTAGACATAAAATGCGCCCGATTGCAGTGCAAATTTTAAGATTCTGCTTGCGTATCCAATCACACTGATATACGCTTCAAAGATGCTTGAGTTAATCATTTGTTATTTGTAGGCAGCAAGCAAAGATGTTTATGGCAATTTCATGGCGAAAGATAGAGCAAAATACCAGAAAGCAATAAAAGTTGGGCTGGCTTATAACAAGGCGGAGCGCTGGAAGGATGCATTTACTGCGTTCCGTGTGGCAATTGGTGAGTTTCCTAATGATGCGGCAGCATATGCTGGATTGGGTGAAGCGTGCCTGGGTTTGAAGCAGCTCGATAGAGCTTTAGATTGTTTTAAGCTGGCAGCGCGATATTCACGGGGTGACATTCGCTATTTACGCAGCGTGGCGGATATTCAGGAGCGGCAAGGCCAACTTGCGGAAGCAGCCAGAACCTATTTGGCGATTGGCGAAATTTTGCTTAAGCAACGCCAATTGGAAGAGGCGATTGGCAATTGGGAGCGGTCGATTCGGCTTGATTCCAGCTTGTTGGGGTCTCATAAACGGTTGGCGATGGTTTTCCAGCGGTTGAATCGCAAGCGGGATGCGGTGCGTGAGTATTTGGCCATTGCTCGCATTTTGCAGATGCGTGGGGAAAACAAGAAGGCGTTGCAAATGTGCCAGGCGGCACTTCGGTTGGACCCTGGAAATGAGGATGTGTTAACGGCCGTTGAGCTTATTCGTCACGGTGAGTCGGCATTTGCTGAGCCTGAGGAGCCAGAAGAGCCGGAACCTGAATCAGCCACAGGGCTGTCCGCGGAGGAACAGGCAGAAGCAGATAGCTTAACTGAGACGGTACGCCAGATGGCTGCCATTTTTGAGGCGGAGCGCAATGAGCAGGTTGTAGCAGAGCAAGAACAACTTTCTGATCCCATTGAGAAAGCGCGTCGCCTGGCGCAAGAAGAACTGGCGGCTGAACTGTTTCGGGATGAGGAAGAGGCAGAAGAAGGTGTCAACGGCTTGAGTAAGCTGGAACGAGATGCGCTGCTAGGCCAGGCAATGGATTTTGAAACGCGGGGCCATATTGATGATGCCATTGGCTGTTACCAGCGGGCGATAAAAGGTGGTTTGAGGCTGCCCGCAGCATTCTTTATGCTGGGACTGCTATATGTGGCTAACCGGCAGGAAAATGAGGCCAAGAAAATCTTGGCAATGGCGGCGAAAAATCCGACGTATCTGCAAGCAAGTAAGCTGGTGCTGGCTGGCAATTAACGGCCGTTTTCCCCATTATTCATTCAAGAAAAGATAGAGATTATTACATGCCGAAACCAAGAAAGTTCCGCATTAGTGACGAAGCGGTTTTTGAAACCGTCATTCAACTGTGTGCTGCCGCCTGGCCAGACGAGACGGTGCGCCCAGAAGAGATTGCCATGACGCTGTACGAGCCAGAGTGGCAGGCACTTACCAAACGCATCCGGCTGGCGGTGAAGCAGTTAGCTGAAGCGGGCCACGTGCAAATTTTGCGCAAGGGCAAGCCTGCCCCGCCCGATGATTTTAAGGGCATCTACCGGGTGCAGATATCTGATTCCTTTTGGGATTCTGAGGGAGAGTCTGCCGACTAATTTTGTGCGTGTGCCAGCTGGATAACCCCCCAACGGCCATTTACCAACCAGTCCTCATCCACTTTTGCCATTTCTGTTGCCTGGGCTTCGCTTAACCCTGCCAATACCTCTGATTTACAGGTGCGCAGGAAGAGGGTGGGCGTGGGCAGGTAGCTAACGATGTTTGCAAACGGCGTAGCGTGGGGCCAGTTGGCGTCCCCCAAAGCGCGGCGGTAGTTGGCATCCCCTTTGCTGATGACGAGGCTAGCTTTGGCAAGCTGGTCTTGCAGATTGGCGGGCAGGTGCCACAAGGGGTGGGGTGAGGTCCAGAATGGATCAGTTACCAGATGCAAACGGCCGTCTACCAAATAGGTGATGAGTCTTTGGCCGGTGGCTCGCACAATCGGGTCTTCATGGTGACTGAGGTAAGCGACGGTACTTTCTACGTCAAAGGCTGTGGCGTCAGAAACAAAGGTGGGGAATAGCTTGAGGTGGTAAAAAACGGTGCCAACTTGTTTTGTCGCCAGCAAGTAATCCGTGAGGCATAAATCCCCAATCAGTTCAAAGCCAGCATTGTCAATAATGAAGTCAACCTGATTCACCGGCTTTTGTAGCAATTGCAAAACGGCCGTAGCGTCATTGGTTAACAAATGGGCGGTTTGATCATCGGCTGCGGCGTGGTTGGGCATGGTCTCATCGTCAACAGACCACATGCTCATATCTGCCTGGTTGCCCCAAAGGTCAGCCAACAGCAACTGCCGGAAGTGGTCAGGCTGCCAGCCATTAACGATGTATTGATTTGCCTGGCGGAGCAATGCCTGAATTTGAGCATCGGTGGCAATTAAACCCTGTCGCTTTTGGTAGGCGAAGGGATCGATTCCGCTGCGAAAATGATCAACAGCGGCAACAACCCATCGAAAAAAGTAGGTTTCTACAAAAAGCCAGGGAGCTTCGAGCCACGTTTGCCCTAAGAATGGTTGAATATTCGCTTGCCAAATATCTAGCTCCGGGGCTAAATGCTCTGGCAAATAGCGAATACGGCCGTTGGGGATGCTTTGAAGGAGGGTGGTGAGTTGGGCAACGGCCGTTTTTGGCAACTCATTTTCCGTTAGAGCACGTTGCAAAATTTCGGGTAAGCGGCGGGCAACGGAATCCTTCGTGAACGCTGTGTCTATGCCTCGCATCGGGGTGGGGACGGGTAGCTTGGGTGTTTTCATGACGGTGGCTGCGAACTAGAAAGAGTCTCCTTCTTGCATAAATTCCAGCCGATTGCCAAAGGGATCGTTTACATAAAATCGCCGCACGCGCACGCCAGAAGTATCAGCAACGATGGGGATGCCCGCAGCCTGCAAATGCGCCTGAACTGCCTCAAGATCAGCTACGCGCAAGCCAGGATGGGCTTTGGTGGCCGGTACAAAGTCAGCCTGAACGCCCAAGTGTAGCTCTAGCCCCTCACCAGCAAACCAGCAGCCCCCTTTGGCTTGCAGCGGCTCTGGTTTTTCTAGCTCACGCAGATTGAGGATGCGGCCGTAAAATGCTCTGGCTTGTTCCTCGCCACCGGGCGGCATGGCCAGTTGCACATGGTCTAACCGAGTAATTTTCATCTTTAGCCTTCCGCGGTTGGTTAAAAACGGAGAGATTTATGCTTCTGGCTGAGCCAGGAAGCTGTACCCTGTGCCCCAGTCAGAAACAATGTAATGTGGCTTTTTGGGAGAAACTTCAATTTTGCGGCGCAAACGGTAAATGTGTGTGTGCAGCCGATCTTCAAACGCATCATCCATTGGCCAAACGCGACGCAGTAAGAAACCATTGGTCACGGTGCGCCCTGCATTCCGCATGAGAATGTAGAGCAGTTTGGCTTCTGTAGGGGTCAGCTGCACAGGCCGTTCCCGCACAAACGCTTTGCGGTTAGGAAAATCGACCTGCAAATTGTCATCCACCTTGATGATTGGCTCCAGCGTGTAGGCAAAATCCCCCATGCGGCGTAACACACGGCGCACCCGTGCCACCAGTTCGGCTGCCCGAAACGGCTTGACGATGTAATCTTCTGCATAGCGATCCAGGCCAAAAACGACGGTTTCCTCATCATCAATGGCGGTGAGCATGATGATGGGCAAATCGGAGAATTCGTGGATGGCTTCACATAGCTCAAAACCGTCCATGCCGGGCATGTTCAAATCAATAATAGCTAAATGGGGCAACCCCGCACGGGAAATAACGGAGAGGGCTTCTTCCCCGGAGACGGCCGTATGTACCACATACGCCTCACGCTGCAAAGCAGTTTCCACAGCACGTAATATGGAAATGTTGTCATCAACGACCAGGATTTTGAAAGCGGTTTCTTCTGCGTTCCCTATCAACATAACTAGAATACTAATACACCAAGAGTGAGAAGGCAACAAGTTGGATAATTCGAGGCTGTTTCTGGTCTTTATGCTAGTACCAACTAAGGCATTGCGTCAAATACGGCCGCAAAATTTTCGTAAGGTTGCGCCCCCACAAAAACCTCGCCGTTAATGTCGAAGACGGGCTGACTGAAGATGCTGCGCTGACGGCGAATGTTGTCTAGCTCCAGCACGGTTTCGAGTCCTTTGGGGCCATCGTAGCATGCCTCAAAGGTAGCTTGGTCGGCACCGAGGGCAACGGCCGTATTCACGTAATAATCCCGGTCAGCCCCCCATAGCGCAGATTGGTTTTCAAAAAGGTATTGGTGGGCTACCCAAAACAAATCTGGGTCTTGCTGCCCCATACATTCGGCGGCGAGGGTAGAGTAAACGCTGGGGTCGCCGTGATTCAATACTGGCCAAAATACCAGCTTGACGCGCCCGGTTTCAACATAATTGGCAATGATGTCTGGCTCAGTACCTAGCACGTAGGTACGGCAGCTACCTCAGAGGAAGTCGGAGTAGTCGATGTGGGTGATGGGAGCGTTAGGGTCGCCTAAAAAGAAGGCACCTTCTTCTGTGCGGCCGCTTGCCACACCAGCCTCGGCAACAGGTTCAGCGGTGGGTTCTGGGGCAGAAGTAGCTGTTTCCGTGGGATCAAGTACGGTCGTTGGTGGGTCTGTGCGGGGCGTTTCTACCGTAATGACGGGTGGGGGTGCACTGTTTTCTGGGGATGCGGCCGTTTCTGGTTCGGGTGTGGGGGGAGGCGATTCGGCCGTTTCTGTGGTTGGGGTACAGGCGGCCAGCAAAATTAGAATGGTAACGAGACACAAAAATCGTTTCATGCCACCAGTATACCTTAGCAATTTGTAACAGACCTTACACAAAAATTAAGAACTGATGCCACACACTTCCAGAAAGAGATTTCAAAAGTCTTGCTGATAGCCTGCGACTTGCCCAAGAGATGCGAGATTATTGAAATCTACGCTGCGAAACGCGAGTTAATGGCGAGATTCGTTGAGGCGGGCCAGCAACGCTTGTGAGCGCAAAATGCGGCGCACGTGGCGCGTCTGCATCGGTGCGTTGTGGCCGTCGATGTAATGATCGTATTTTTCGTCCAGCAAGTTAGACAGCATCGCCATGTCCAGCATTTGGTCGGTCGGGTTTTCGTAGCGGGGAGCCGGATAGTAGCAGTCGCCCAGGAACATCACACCATCTTCCACAACTTTGACAACGGTGGAATCGGCCGCATGAACGCCGCCAACGTGCTGTAGTTCTAGGGTCACGTTGTCAAAATGGTACTGTTCTTCGCCCTCATAGGTGATTTCTGGCAACATAATTTCAAATGTCGCCCAATCTGCGGCCGTCCAGTCCAAAATCAATTTGGGATTTCGCTCCACTTTAGTGCGTAGATGAGTTTCGCCCAAATTTTGCTGGCGCATATCGGTTAGAAATTGCAGGCTTAGTTGGTGGGCAATGGCAGGTACGCCATACACACACGCCCCAAAGGTATGGTCCCAATGGTGATGGGTGTAGATAACATGGCTAATCGGGGGCGCATCTATTGCCAAAAGCGCAGCCTGAATTTGCCTCGCTAGCTGCAAGCTGTTACCGGCATCAATCAAGATTGTGTGGTTCTCTGTCAGAACCATACCAATGGTGGCCTGCACGCGGTTTTTATCCGGGTGGCGGGGCAAAATCCAGACGTGGGGGGAAAGCTGGGTGAGCGTGAGAAGTGAGTCAGACATTTTTACAGAGTTTGCAGGTGTGCAGATGTGCAAGTGGCAAATCTTACTTGCTTACCTGCCACTTGCAAACTTTAAACAGTACCGCTTAAGATTTTGCTGTCTTTGGTTTTTGCCCTGTGTGAATGGCGACGGTGCCAAACATGAACAGTTTGTAAGTTACGTTTTGGAAGCCGGTTTGGCGCATGATGTTGGCCAATGTGTCTGGGTCTTTGAACTGCTGGGTGCTGTCTGGCAGGTAGCGGTAAGCGTCTGATTCGCCGGTGATGAGCTTGCCCAAAGTGGGGATGATATGGTTAAGATGGATGCGGATGAACGGCCGTAACAAGTTCTTTTTCGGTGGACTGGATTCCAGCACCACGACATGCCCACCGGGTTTGGTGACGCGCATCTGTTCCCGGAATGCGCCCGGCACGTCTATCACGTTCCGCATGAGGAAGCCGGAGGTGACGGCGTCAAAATAATCATCGGGGAAGGGGAGAGCCAGCGTGTCTGACCCCACCCACTGAATGGGCTGCCGCTCCGGGATTTGCTTGCCTGCCTGCATCATTTCCACCGTGAAATCGCCTCCAACCGCTTGCAGACCAGGTATCTGGTTCAGCCCCTCTATCGCAATGTCCCCAGTACCGGTAGCGATGTCAAGGAGACGGCCGTTCTGCGGCAAATTCGCCTGCTGAATCACATACCGTCGCCATTTAATATCCTGCCCGCCAGTCATTAGCCGATTCATTAAATCGTAGCGACCCGCAATGCGGGCAAACATGCTCTGCACGTACTGTGCGCGTTCTTGTCCTTGTAGGTGTGCCATTGTCAAAACCTTACTGTTGTTTTGACCTTGATCATAGGACGTTTGGCGATTTTGTCCACGCTAGTTTGAGGGGGAAACGGCCGGTCCGACTAACCCAACGCCTCCAACCGAGCCATCTCATTGGGTGTGAGGGCAATGCTGGCGGCATCCCAATTTTGCTGCAAGTGAAGTGGGTTGTGCGACATGGGAATGGTGATGACCCACGGCTGCTGCACCAGCCAGGCCATTGCAATTTGGTAAGGCGTGGCTCCGTGGGCAGAAGCAATGTCGGCTAGTACAGTTTGCACGCCCAGCCGCCCTTCTTCCACGGGGGAATAGGCCGTGACCACGATGTTGTTGGCCTGGCAGTAAGGAATGACGCCATTTTGCACGTAGCGGCGCGTGGTGAGGCTGTACGGTACTTGGTTGGTGACAATGGGCGTCTCGCTGAGTTCCTGCGATTCTTTCATTTCACCCACATCAAAATTACTCACGCCCAGGTAGCGGATTTTACCCGCGCGAACGGCTTCGTTGAGCGCACGAAAGGTTTCGGCCAGCGGCGTGCCATCCCGCCAGTGGATGAGAAACAGATCAATGGTATCTACGCCCAGCCGTTGCAGCGACCCGTCAATAGAGGCCAGCGTACGTTGGTAGCTTAGATTTGGCGGTCTAACTTTGGTGGTGAGGAACAATTTGCTGCGGTCAAAGTGGCGAATGGCTTGGCCGACCAGCTCTTCGGTATGGCCGTTGGCGTACATTTCGGCCGTGTCTATGTGGGTGTAGCCAATTTCTAGGGCGGCTCGGATGGCTTTTAAGGCGCGGGCATCTTGGCTGGGGTCGGGCGTGCTGCGGCCGCCCATCGCCCAGGTGCCTAGGCCCATGACTGGCAATTCTGTGCCATCATAAAGTTGAACTGTGCGCATGTTTTTCTCCTTGCAAAACAGATTTCAGGGATTATTGTTCGGTATCCAATCTAGAGAGACATCATAATCGGTTGCTAATCTCGACGAGGTTGCCGTCTGGGTCTCGTAGGTAGATTGATAGCAGTTTCCCCGTCGCACCCTCACGTTGACCCGGCCCAGCGACAATGGCAATTCCTAAGTCTCGAAGCGTTTCAGCCACGTTTTGCACAGGTTCCTCGGTCAACACGCAAAAGTTGCCGCTGCCCGGAACCGTATTGCGCGCCATTTCGGGCGCGCTCTTGGCATCTTGTAGGCTGATTTTGTTCGCGCCAAAGTGCAGCGACCACTTTCCTGACCGCTCCTCCACAGCCTTCATGCCAAGGACGTCTTCATAAAATGCGATCGTTTGGTCAACATCAGCTACGCAGAGAACAATGTGATCAAGCCCGATTAGCTTCATGGGTTCCCTCAGGTTTGTACCGACACGGTCTAAAAACGTTAGCTTGTAGGATCATCTGGTGTGGTGGCAACGGCCGTATCTTCCCCATCATCATTCGCCTCTCCGGCAACGGGCATCACCTCGCGGGCTTTGCTGGTGCCCGTGGGTGGGCCGATGATGCCCATCTCCTCCATGGCGTCGATGAGGCGGGCGGCGCGGGTGTAGCCAATGCGAAAGCGGCGTTGCAGCAGCGAGGTAGAGGCTTTGTTTAGTTTGCGGACCATTTCGATTGCTTCCGGCATTAAGTCGTCGTCGATCTCTACCTTAGGCTGCTCATTTTCCATCTCTTGCAGTGCTTCCCACAGGGGCTGCTGTTTGGTTTCTTGTTTGGCCGGAGGGGGAGGATTGGGTCGCTCGGCTTCCGGTTTGGGTGGGGATTGGGCCGTTTTCTGGTTCACAATCGTCGGGGCATCGTCATCAACTGGCGTGGCATCTGCTTTGCCCATATTCACCACAGGCGCGTCGATGGTTTCCGGCTGGGGTGTGGGTGTAGCTTTTTTGGCTTCCGGTTTGGCTTGAGGTGGCGGCGTAGCCACAGGCTGCGAGGGAATCTCGACGGACTTTGGCTGCACGCTATCGGCGGTAGAAACCAGATTAAAGCGGCGGGCAGCTTGCCAATAGCCGATTAGCTTGTTCAGCTCCCCATCGCTGACAAAGCAGCCCTGGGAGCGCACCGGGGCGGCCGCGTCTGGGCTTTGGTAGAGCATGTCGCCCTGGCCGAGCAGTCGCTCCGCGCCTGTGGCGTCCAAAATGACGCGGCTGTCGGTGCTAGAGGCCACTGCAAAGGCGACGCGGGCTGGGAAGTTGGCTTTGATAAGACCCGTGACGACGTCTACAGACGGCCGTTGCGTGGCAATAACCATGTGCATTCCGGTGGCGCGAGCCAGCTGAGCCAGTCGGGTGACGCCCCGCTCCGTCTCCTCTGGCGAGAGCATCATCAAATCCGCCAGCTCATCCACAATGATGACGATGTATGGTAGCGGATCGATTTTTTTGTTGCGCTTGGTCTTTTTGTTGTAATCCACAATGTTGCGTGCGCCCACATCGGCAAACATTTTGTAGCGACTGTCCATCTCGCGCATCGCCCATTGCAGTACGCCAATTACCTTATCCATCTCCACCACGACGGGAGCGGCCAGGTGAGGAATGCCGTTGTAGCCGGTTAGCTCCACCCGCTTGGGATCGACCATCACCAACTTAAGTTGATCGGGTGTGTTGAGCAGCAGCAGACTAGCAATAATCGAATTGACGCAGACTGATTTACCGGAACCAGTAGCCCCAGCGATGAGCAGGTGGGGCATGGCGGCCAAATCAGCCACGATGGGTTGCCCCGCCACGTCTTGCCCCAGCCCGATGCGCAGCGGCGATTTGAGCTTGCCGAACGCCGTGGTTTCCATGACGTCCCGCAAAGAAACCAGTGCTTTGGCCGGATTTGGCACTTCGATGCCGACGTATCCCTTACCCGGTACGGGTGCTTGAATGCGGATGGATTGGGCGTGGAGTGCCAGCGTCAGGTCGTCGGCAAGGCCTGCAATTTTGCCCACTTTTACTTTGGTGCGCTTGCCGTTGCGCATGGTGATAAAGCTAGGCTCTACGCCAAACTGGGTGATGGTTGGCCCCTGGTTGATCTCGACCACGGTGGCGGGTGCACCAAAACTTTCCAACGTATGCTCGATGATTTCAACCTGCTCCCGAATCATCGCGCCGCTGGGGTCCTGGTCGGTGCCAGGTTCCAAAATGTCGTCAATGGCCGGGAGCTTCCAATTGTGCTGCTGGGAACGGCCGTTGCTCCTGCCCAAAAAGACAGGCGTCACTACGGTTGGCGTATCGGCTGGTTCCTCTACTTGTTTGCCGCGCTTCCTGCGGGTTGGCTTCTTCGGTTCTGTCTTGGGTTTCGGTGCTTCGGCGGCAGCTTCGGCTGCGGCTGGCGGGTCAGGGATGAGGCGTGGCTGGACGCTTTCAGACACCGGGGTACGCGGCTGGCGGCGTGGATTGATGGGAATGTCTCGGTCGGTGCGGCTGGTGGGGGTGGGGAGAGACGGCCGTTTGCTGAACAGCACCTGTAAAAAGCGGCCCATATCTTCCCGCGTGACGCCAGAAACCAGAATCGTTCCCAGTACGGCGATAACAGTTAAGATAAAGATAGCACCCAAGTTGCCAACGGCCGTTAGCAACAACATGGCAATAAGCGTACCAAAGGAGCCGCCGCCAGCTTCCGCAGCCGCAATATCGGCCGCAGTAAAGTAATTATTTTCCAGCAGCAGCAGTGCCAAAGAAGACAGACCGAGAAAAGCCAGATAAAGTAAGCCGCCCCCCACCAGGCGGTGAGCAGGCAAGGTGAGCGGCTGCTCCATGCCCCACATGATCAGATAGAAGCCGAGGCCACCGGTAATCAGCGGTAATACCACTTTGCCCCAACCAAAGGTGCGTCCCATCAGGCTTGCCAACGCCTGGGTTAGCTCCCCTTGTTGGGGAGAGAGCAGGCTCAGCACCATGATGACAGTGACCAAAAAAATGCCAAAACCGGCCACCAAAACCTTTTGGGCATTATTCAGGCTCAGAGAACGGCCGTTTTTGTTTCGACTGGTGGGTTTGCGCCGATTGGTCCTTTTCTTGCGCGGCGTCCGTTTGCCAGTTCCCCCACGTGTCGTACGGGATTTGGCTTGTGTTTTGCGTTTTGTGGACTTTCTCGACGTGGTTGTTTTCTTCTTGACCATAGCTCAGATGTTCCTATCGGTAGAAGCGCATTATAGCATGGATGCGATTTCACGTCAGCCGAGCATTTGTTGCAGTGCCTATACCTCTGCTGTATGATTTTCACCTTACACACTTTGCCTTTCCCACAGGCATACCTGGAGGTCCCACTATGTCCCGCACCGCCTTGGTCGCCATTGGCGGCAACTCACTTATTGTTGATAAAGATAATCCCGATCTGCCCCATCAATGGGATGCAGTACGCGAGACGTGCCGCCATTTGGCCGATATGATTGAAGACGGCTGGCGACTCATTGTGACGCATGGCAATGGCCCACAGGTTGGCTATATTTTGCGGCGCAATGAGCTATCGGCGCATGAGGTACACACAACCCCCCTGGACATCATCGTGGCCGATACCCAAGGCTCGATCGGCTACATGCTGCAACAGGCCTTGAGCAATGAACTGTTTAGTCGCAACTATGACGTGCCGGTTGTTTCTGTTGTGACACAGGTGATAGTTAATGAAGATGATCCGGCATTTCAATCGCCTAGCAAGCCAATTGGCGGCTTTATGACGGAAGCGCAGGCAAAGCTGTTTGAGGCGCAAGGTTGGCAGGTGGTCGAGGATGCCGGGCGCGGCTGGCGGCGCGTGGTGGCTTCGCCCAAGCCAATCCGTATTGTGGAAGAGCAGGCCATCCAGCAGCTGGTAGCAGCAGGCGGCGTTGTGATTGCCGTGGGCGGCGGCGGCATTCCGGTGGTGCAGAATCGCAAAGGGGAGCTGCGCGAAATTCAGGGGGTGATGGCGGTTATCGACAAGGATTGGGCCAGTGGTTTACTGGCGGCGCAGCTACAGGTGGATTTGCTGCTCATTTCTACCGGTGTGCCGCAGGTGGCTATCCATTTTAATACCCCACAGCAGGAAGATTTGGGTCAGGTTACGGCCGTTCAGCTCAAACAGTATTTAGACGAGGGCCATTTTGCACCCGGCAGCATGCGGCCTAAAATTGAGGCGGTGCTGGATTTTTTAGAGAAAGGTGGCAAGCAGGCACTCATTACCAGTCCAGACAATATTGGTAAAGCGATGCGCCACGAAACCGGCACCTGGATAAAAGGTTAGTTTTGGTGGTTCATAGCTACTTTTTGGCGACTAGTTTGACAATGTTAAATTAGGCTCGTGAGAGCCAATATCAGTAAAATTTGAAAATGGAAAAGAAAAAACTTCACGGTTAGCCCAGTGGGGGCTAAATGAAGCAGCTATCGATAAATTGGGTGAGCGGCTTGACCAGTATCATGAACGTTATCGTTATTGGATGAAAACCAAGACACGCGATACCAGTGAATATGGCTATCATTACCTGAGTGGCTTGTTACGAATGGAGAGCAACCGGCATATCAGCGGGATTGCCCGTGTAGCGGGAATCCCCGAACAAAATCTGCAACAATTCATCGCCGATTCACCTTGGGCCGGGAACGATTTGATCGCCGTCCTGCAACAAGATATCAGCAGTTTGCCCCACTACCAGCAAGGCAGTGTCCTCATTGCTGATGAAAGTGCAGAGGAGAAGGCCGGTGATGGCAGCGCCGGCAGCAGTCGGCAGCACAATGGTCGCCTGGGAAAAGTTGACATGAGTCAGGTGGGTGTGTTTTTGGCCTTGGCCAAAGATGGCTACCGCACCTGGATTGATGGCGAACTGTACTTGCCAGAAAAATGGTTCACCCCGGCCTATGCGCGGCGACGCAACAAGCTAGCCATCCCCGCTGACCGGGAATTTCAGACCAAGATCGAACTGGTACTGGTCATGGTCAAGCGGGTCCTGGCCAATGGCGTCGCCTTTGACGCCTTTGACTGCGACAGCTTGTATGGCCGCAGCCACTGGTTGCGGGCTGAATTAGACCAGCTGTCCATCCAATACTTTGCCGATATTCCCTGCAACTTGTCGCTTTATCTGGAGAAACCTCAGGTCATCCGGGAACCAAAGCGCAAGCATGTCCAAATTACTGTGTTAGGCAGTCAGACCACACCTGAACAACTGGCATCGGCGTTCTCATTCACCGCCATCACCCTTCGTCCACATGAACGGGGCCATCTCACTGCCCAATTTGCCCGGCAACGGGTGTGGACCGTCAGTGAAGAGGGAAGTTGCCGCCAGGAATGGCTGCTGATCCGCCGCGCCAACGGTAAAGTTACTTATTCACTGAGCAATGCCCCGGCTGATATTCCTCTGGAGACAATGGCCCGGCACAAGTCGCATCGCTACTTCATCGAACGGGCCCATCAGGACGCCAAATCGGAGTTGGGGTGGGATGAATTTCAGGCCCAGAAGTACCCTGCCTGGGTTCACCATCTCGCCTTGACCATCATGGCCAGTGCCTTCATCACCGAAACCTTGCTCGAGTGGACGGAGGCATATCCTCGTGACCCGGCTTTGTTGGCTGCCTACGAAACGGATACTTTGCCCAATTTATCGATTGTTAACGTTCGTACCTTGCTACGAGCCGCGTTGCCGTTGCCGCAGTTGTCGTCACGCCAGGCGGCTGAATTGGTTGTCAAACACTTGGATAATCGTACTCGCTCACGAAAGTCACGGCTTAGAAAGGCTCGTGGCCCGTGAATCTAACATTGTCAAACTAGCTACTAACCACTAGCCACTATATTCTTATGGGTTGTTTCCGAATTGATCTGAATAGTCCGTTGGAGCTGATATTCTATGGCTTGTCACTGCTGTATGCGTTCCAGGCTGCACAGCTTGCCCAGCGTATTTGGCGGGATTGGTCTGGTTTTCGGCAAACGCCGCTGACGCGGCAAAAAATGGCTTGGGTAGAGCAAGGGGCATTTTTGCTGGCGATCCCACCCTCTGTTTTTGTGCATGAACTGTTCCACGCGATTCCCATTTGGCTGTTTGGGGGGCGGGTTGTCAATTGTGGGTATGGTTTTTACTGGGGCTATGTGCAGCCGGATCGCTTTTTCCCGGTTGCTCAGGAATGGATCATTAGTTTGGGTGGCACGTTAGGCTCTTTGTTGTTTGCGGCCGTTTTGTTTGGGTTGCTTTACCGGAACCAGAGCCAATCCTTGCGCTACTTTGGTTATCGCTCGCTGCGCACCTTACTGTTTTACTCCCTGATTTACTATCCTCTCTTTACGGCTTTCACCTTCATTGGTGATTGGCGCACAATTTATGCTTTTGGTTCGACGCCATGGCTGAGTGGGGGAACGGCCGTTGCCCACCTTGCAACGCTTCTCCTGTTTTGGCAAGCTAACCAGCGCGGCTGGTTTGAGATGGTAGGCCACAAAAACCAGAGCGAAGCGGCCGCATTTGAGCAATTAGCGGCAGAATGGCGGCTCAATCCGCAAAATCCGACGACAACCCTCAATTATGTAGATGCGCTGCGGCGAGGGGGCGCACCCCAACAAGCCAAACGTGTGCTGACCCAGGCCATCGCCCAAAACCCTAATCTGGCAGAAGCATATTTACAACTGGCACTTATTCAATCATCTGGTAAACGAAATTTGCCGAAAACGGCCGTTAACAATCTGGATAAGGCAGTACAGCTTGGTCTGGAAGCCCCCCGCCAACGGGCTGTGGCTCACCAACTATTGAGTCAATATCATCTAGACGTTGGCCAGGGGCAGGTAGCGTTGCGGCATTTGGATGAAGCGATTGCCGCCATCACCACGCTGAACGCAGCCAATAGCGATCCGCTGCACAAGGCACAACTTTACCATTTGCGCAGTTTGGCACACCAGCGGCAGCGGCAGCATGAACGGGCGCGGCAAGATGCTGAGCAAGCCATCAGGCTAGCGGAAGCCACCGGGAACGAACAAGCGATTGCCCATTACCAGCGCGAACTCGAAATCGTAAAAAGACATCCAGATTTGCGCTGAACGATTGGTTTTTAGGTGAAAACATGATCAATATCACCCCATAGCAATGCTATGACGCACTAACCAGACGCGCCCATATTTGGTTACTCTTTACACTCGACCCATCTATCTTCAACTGGTAGGATTGTGCCGTAAACAATGCAGAAGCATAAGGAGGTGATCCCCAACCAAATAACCACAACCAAATAGACGAAACCTTACATTTGTAGATACATATTGAGGAGAGAGTAAATGATGAAAAAGAAAACCCTTTGGCTGTTTTTCCTGGCAATGATGGCTTTGGCACTTGTGTTAGCTGCCTGTGGTGGTGGCGAAACAGAAGATGCCGCCGATACGAGCAGTGATGACACAGATACGGCCGTTACCGACGACACATCAGCAGATGAAGACGGTGAAGAGGCGATGGATGAGGAACCATTTGTCTTTGGTCTCATCATGGTTGGTCCCAGAGAAGACCGGGGCTGGAACCAGGCGCATTGGGAAGCCGCCCAATACATCTTGGAAAACGTACCCAACTCTGAACTGGTATGGTTCGACAAACTCAACCCGGCGGATAACCCTGATCTGACCGTGGAACAGGTTACGGACGATTTAGTTGAACAAGGTGCCCAGCTCATCATCACCAATTCTGCTGAAATGGCAGATGGCACCAACAACGCTGCGCTGTCTCACCCAGATGTGTACTTCATTCACGCCTCTGGCGATGATGCTCTTACGGGCGATGCGCCTGATAACGTGAGCAACATCATGGGGCAGATGGAGTTTGGCAAGATGATTGCTGGCTGCGCCGCTGCTTTGTCCAGTGACAGTGGCAACATTGCCTATCTTGGGCCGCTGATCGACGCCGAAACCCGCCGCCTGGTCAATAGCACCTACTTGGGCGCACGCTACTGCTGGGAAAACTACAAAGATGGTAACCCAGACGACATCGTCTTCAATGTGACCTGGATTGGCTTCTGGTTCAATATCCCCGGCGTTACCCTGGACCCCACCCAGGTTGCCAACGACTTTGTAGACAACGGAGCTGAGGTAATCATTTCTGGTATCGACACAACCGAAGGTTTGGTAGTGGCTGGGCAGCGTGCTGACGCAGGCGACAACGTGGCAGCAATCCCCTACGACTATGAAGATGCCTGCGCCGAAGCAGAAGAAATCTGCCTGGGCGTGCCGTTCTTTAATTGGGGACCTTCTTATCTGGCCAAGGTGCAAAGCATCCAGGCTGGCAATTGGGAACAAACCTGGGAGTGGGTTGGCCCCGACTGGTCTGACCTGAACAATAAAGACACGAGCGCCATCGGTTGGGTCAACGGCCCCGCTTTGGGTGATAACCAGGCGAATCTCGATGCGTTCGTCGCTGGCTTGGCAGATGGCAGCATCAGCCTGTTTACCGGGCCGCTGAACTATCAGGACGGCTCTGCATACGTGGCTGACGGCGAAACCGCCACGGATGAGCAAATCTGGTACACTGAGCAACTGCTTGAAGGTATCATTGGCGCATCTGAATAACTAAAACCCGATAACTGAAACCTTATGTGGTTGGTATTGGCTCCCCACTTGGCCAATACCAGCCACTCCCCCGCGTGTATTCTTGTGAAAATTGAACTCAAACAGATTCATAAACGATTTGGTCCGGTTCACGCTAACAATGACGTGACGTTAACGGTGGCAGGCGGCACCATTCACGGGCTGCTGGGGGAAAACGGTGCGGGCAAAAGTACGCTCATGAAGGTGCTGTCTGGCTTTATTAGTGCCGACAGTGGTGAGATTATGTTAAACGGCCGTTCCGTGACCTTCAACTCTCCCGCAGACGCCATTCAAAACGGCGTGGGTATGCTGCACCAAGACCCGCTCGACTTTCCCCCTATGCGCCTGCTAGATAACTTCATTGCCGGTAGAGATGGTGGCCTGCGCCAAAATCGCACCGCTGCTGAAGCAGAGTTCCGTAAGCTGTGCCAACAGTTCGACTTTGATCTCGACCCCGACGCCTTTGTTTTTGACATCACCGTTGGTGAGCGGCAGCAGCTAGAAATTGTGCGGCTGCTGTGGCTGGGCGTGCAGGGACTCATCCTCGATGAACCCACCACGGGCATCTCCGCGCCGCAAAAGGTGAAGCTGTTTGCCACGCTCAAACAGCTAGCCGCCCAGGGCAAAAGCATCATTTTTGTCTCGCACAAGCTGGAAGATGTGGAAGAGCTTTGCTCTGAAGCAACCGTATTGCGGCAAGGCGCGGTGACTGGGCGAATGCCTGCCCCATTTGAGACAGATGGCCTCATTGAGATGATGTTTGGCCAGGTGTTTGAAGTGGGCGAACGGCCGTCTGTGCCATTAGGTTCGCCACTGTTGCAAATTTCTGATCTCACCATCAGCGATGAGCGGCTGGATATGGCGCACGTCGATTTGGAGATTGCCGCCGGGGAGGTTATTGGCATTGCCGGGCTGGAAGGCTCCGGGCAGCGGCTGTTGATGCAAGCCTGCGCCGGACTGTTGCCGACCACACACGGCCGTATCGCCATTGACGGCCGTCCGCTAACCAACGCTGGCTACACGCGCTATACCGATGCAGGCGTGGCTTTTATGCCCGCCAACCGCATGGATGAAGGGCTGGTTCCCGGCTTGACCATTGCCGAACATATGATTTTGGCCCAGCGACAGGTGCAAAAGAAAGCAGGGCTTCCCACCAAATCCACCATCGACTTTGAAATTGCCCAGCAGCAGGCAGAAACCAACATCGCCGAATTTAACATCAAGGGTCGCCCGGACAGCACTGTGGAATCGCTTTCTGGTGGAAACCAGCAGCGCACCTTGCTAGCCTTGCTGCCGCCCAAGCTGCGTTTGCTCATCATGGAGCATCCCACGCGCGGGCTGGACGTAGAATCGGCGCTGTACATTTGGGGCAAGCTGCTGGCACGACGCGAGGAAGGCACGGCCATCATGTACTCGTCGGCCGATTTGGATGAGATTTTGCAGTACAGCGACCGCATTGTGATCTGTTTTGGGGGGCAGGTAACGGCCGTTGTGCCTACTGCCACTACTTCTGTCACCGCGCTTGGCTACCTGATTGCCGGGCGAACCGTAAATGAGCAACCAAATGAATGAACAAACCCAATCTCCCGCTCAGCGCATTTTACAAGCTCTTGCCCCGGTGCTGATTGCCCTGCTATTTACGGCCGTCATCATCATTGCTGTGGGGCAGTCGCCCATCGACGTATTCAACACTTTTGTCTCCGGCGCATTTGGCAGCAGCAGCAAAATCGCCGACACCTTTGTTATTTGGGTCTCTTTGGCCATCGTTTCAGCCGGGCTGCTGGTAACTTTCCGCGCTGGGCAGTGGAACATCGGCGTGGAGGGACAGGTGGTGATGGGTGCCATTGGCGCAGTTGGCATGTCGCGCCTGCTGTTGGAGTCGCCCGCCATTCTTGCCATTCCGCTAATGCTCATCGGTGGCGTAATTTTGGGGGCTGTCTGGGGCATCCTGGTGGGGTTGCTCAAAATACACGGCGGCGTCAACGAAATTTTTGGCGGATTGGCGACCAATTTCGTCGCCAGTGGCCTGACGATCTATTTGGTCGCTGGCCCGTGGAAACCAGAAGGGAGCAGTTCGGTCAGCACCAGTGAACTGCTGCCGCGCACGCTGTGGCTGCCTACGCTTGAAGGTTTGCGGGTCAGCGTCTATTCCATAATTCTGGCAATATTAGTGGTTATCGCTATCTACCTTGCCTTGCGCGGCACCATCTGGGGCTTACAGCTTAAAGCTGTTGGCCGCAATTTGCGCGGCGCGGCGATGCTGGGCGTGCCGACCAACCGTATTTTGATGAGTGCCTATATCGTCTGTGGTCTGTGCGCCGGGCTGGTAGGGGGCTTGCTCGTCACCGGGGTGCGGCATCAGCTTGTCACCAATATCTCTTCCGGCTATGGGTTCTTGGGCATCTTGATTGTGCTGCTTACCGGCTTTCGCGGGGCGTTGATTGCCCCGATTGCCTTCTTTTTTGCCGTGCTGGGGATTGGGTCTGTGCCGCTCCAGCTACGGCTAGGATTGGATTCGGCGTTAGGTGGAGTTTTGCAAGGTGTCATTGTGCTGTCGTTTGAGTTGGTACAAGGGTGGCGACAGCGGGTACAGGAGAGGCGCGGTCTGGAAACGGCCGTTGCTACGGAGGGGGGTGACTAATGTTAGAAGCACTATTAGCCATCTTCTCTGTAACCACTATTAGCTCTGTCCTTTCCGCCTCGGCACCCCTCATCTTTGCTAGCCTGGGCGAAACGCTAAACGAACGTGTTGGGGTCATTAACCTTTCTGTTGAAGGCACCATGATGCTGGGGGCGATGGTTGGTTTTGCCGCCGCCCAAACCAGCGACAGCGTGATTGTGGGTTTTCTGGCGGCAATGGTTGTGGGCGCACTCATGGCCGCCATTGTGGCCTTTGGCAGTATCACCCTCAAGCGGGATCAGGTCGCCATCGGCTTTGTCCTCACGCTGATGGGCATTGAACTGAGCTCCTTTTTGGGCGCACCCTTTGTGCGTCAGCCGGGGCCCCGCATCGGCCCACTGCCGATCCCCGGCTTGGTGGATATTCCCGTCATTGGCCCCCTGCTGTTTGACCACGACATTATCACTTACCTCAGCTTTGCCCTGATTATTGGCATGTGGCTTTGGTTCTACAAAACACAGCCGGGGCTCAAATTGCGCGGCACGGGCGAGCGGCCAGAAGCTGCCTTTGCGCGGGGTGTCAACGTCATCAAGATGCGTTATTTGTATACCTTGGCCGGTGGCGCACTCATCGGCTTTTCGGGCGCGGCTTTTTCGCTGCATGTTAAATTGGGCTGGGCGCATCGCCACACCGAAGGCTTTGGCTGGATTGCCCTGGCAATTGTCATTTTTGGCGGCTGGCATCCGCTGCGGGTGGCGTTTGGTGCTTATCTATTTGGGCTGCTCCGGGCGGCAGCAACAACGCTGCAACCTGTATTCCCGGCCGTGCCAGTGCAGGTTTTCCCGCTACTTCCCTTCCCTCTGATGATCTTAACGCTCATCATTTTCAACAGCAGCGCGTTGGATCGCGTATTAAGCTACTTGCCGCTCCGCTTACGCCGCAGCCTCGCGGGTTTCTTGCGCAGCCATCCCCCTGCTGGCTTGGGCGCACATTTCGAGCAAGAATAACTATTTGCCTTCAAGTAGCAGTAGCAACTTTGGTGGTCCACGCCTCACCAGCCACTGCGGATAAGTTATGTGCAAAGGCAAGGCTGCCTATAGCAACGGCCGTCCGCCATCTACAGGCACAATATTCCCTGTCATAAAGGTAAGATTTGTGGCCACTGCCCAAACCGTTTCTGCCACATCTTCTGGCGTTGCCAAACGGTTGAGCGGGGTCATATCAATTTGTTGCTGAAGATAAGCCTTATCCATTCGTTTGGCATATTCACCCATCACCCAGCCGGGAGCCACTGATACCATGCGGATTTTTGGGGCCAAAGCCCGCGCCAGCGAGCGCGTCATCGAGTCAATGGCTGCTTTTGAAGCGCAGTAAGCCACATTGCTACCAACGCCAGTTGTTCCCGCAATTGAAGATATGTTGACGACCGTTCCTCCATCATTTGTTAGCAAAAGCTCTTTGAAGGCGCGCACGCAGGCAAAAGAGCCACGCCAATTCGTTTGAAAGATGCGATCAATCCATTCATCCGTTAGACCATCCAGATCATCGTGTACAACTGGGGTCGTGATGCCTGCATTGTTAACGAGTAAATCCACGCCGCCATACTTTTCTTGTAGCTGATTTGCCAGATGTTTTAACTCTTCATGGCTGGTTATAGAGGCATTAGAGACAAAATGGTTCTCACCCGGCAGGCTGCTAGCCAGAACTTGCGCCTTCTCTTTAGCCAAATCTACAATGACAAGCGTCGCTCCTTCCGAGGCCAGGCGACGACAAATTGCCGAACCAATACCACCAGCCCCTCCGGTAACAATGGCTACGTAGTTGCTTAATGATATGTCAGACATCATACCCTCCAGCGTTTAAACAAAACTGCGCGCCCATATTTTGCTGACTAACAATATGCATGTACGCGCAGTTTTGGAAACTGTTGCCAATTATGCTCCGTATCTTTCTACACGTAAATCGGCTTGTGCTTTATGCGCCCAGAAGCGTTCGATGGCGCAGAGGCGAGAACAGTAATCACCAATTAGCGCACTGGCTTCATCGGTAACAACCCGCTGGTAAGTTACCGTTTTGATGAACTTACCTACCCACAGGCCGCCAGTGTACCGCGCTGCCAGCTTGGTGGGCAAGGTGTGATTGGTGCCAATCACCTTGTCGCCATAGGCTACGTTGGTTCGTGGGCCGATAAACAAAGCCCCGTAGTTGGTCATATTTTCCAGATAAAAATCATCATTGTCCGTCATGATTTGCACATGCTCACTAGCTACTTTATCTGCTTCTACGCAGGCTTCTTCATGGCTGTCTACCAGAATGATTTGCCCATAATCACGCCAGGATACACTGGCGATGTCGGCCGTTTCCAACGTTTCTAGCTGACGGCCGATTTCAATTTCAGTTTCACGAGCCAGCTTCTCGCTTGTGGTAATAAGGACGGCGGGGGAGGTGGGGCCGTGCTCGGCCTGGCCTAGTAAGTCGGTGGCTACCATTTCAGCATCAACGGTTTCATCGGCCACAACCAGAACTTCAGTGGGGCCAGCCAGCAGGTCGATGCCCACCTTGCCAAACAACTGCCGCTTGGCTTCGGCGACGTAAGCATTACCGGGACCAACCAGCATATCTACCGGTTCCATTGTTTCGGTGCCAAGTGCCATGCGGGCAATGGCTTGAACGCCGCCAATGATGTGGATTTCATCTGCGCCACCAAAGTGCATTGCCGTAATGGTTTCGGCTGGAAGTTCGCCATTGATGGGGGGGGTACAGGCAATAATGCGCTTGACGCCGGCTACTTTAGCGGTGAGGACGCTCATATGTGCAGAAGCTACCATTGGATAGCGGCCACCGGGAACGTAGCAGCCTACGCTGTTAACGGGCAGGTTTTTGTGCCCCAAAATGACGCCTGGCAATGTTTCTACCTCAATATCTTTCAGGGCGTCTTTTTGATGTTGGGCAAAGTTACGGATTTGCTCCTGGGCAAATTTGAGGTCTTCAATGGTCTGGGGGTCAACGGAGGCAACGATTTCCTCAATCTGTGCCTCGCTCAGCTTAAAGCTGGGCGGATCCCAATTGTCAAATTTAATAGAGAGTTCGCGAACGGCCGTATCTCCGCGTTGACGAATATCTTCTAAAATCCCGGCGACAACCTGCTGTACTTTCACATCCGCCTCGTGGGCAGCTTCGGCACTAATGCCGTGTTTCAATATTTTTGCCATCTTCATTTCTCCATTTTTGGTAAGCAGTGGGCAGTGCTAAGGCTCTGCCTACAACTCACGATTTACTGACTTTTCATCTCTTGAATAATTTCCTGTGTTGCTGCGTTCAGCAGGCGAGAATCGGCCGAGACGGTGATGAATTGATAGCCAAGCTGCTGCATTTGCTGTCCACGGGCCGCTGTCGGTACCCAAATGCCTGCAATACGGCCGTTTGCCCGGGTCACTTCGGCAATTTGGGCCAAGGCGGCAGCCAGCGTGGGGTCACTCATATCCATACCCATTTGCCCTGTAAGCGACAAACCTAAATCGCCAGGCCCGACAAAAATGCCGTCCAGTCCAGGCGTGGCCAAAATCTCGCTGAGATTATTTAATGCTTCTTGGGTTTCAATCATGGCCAGGGTGAGCAGAGTCTCGTTGGCGTGTTGGGCATAGTCTGCTCCTGCATAGACGCGAGCACGGGTCGGGCCTAGGCTGCGGTAGCCCATTGGCGGATAGCGACAGGCACCCACAAAGGCTTCGGCTTCGGCACGGGTATTGATCATTGGGCAGATGATGCCGTAGGCCCCAGCATCCAGCAGGCGCATGATTTGGGCGGGGTCGTTCCAGGTGCTACGGGCCAGAGGTACGGTGTCGGTTGTGGCAATGGCTTGCAGCATGGTGACGGCCGTTTCGTAATCAGTTAGACCATGCTGTAAATCAATTGTCACGCTGTCCCAGCCTGCATGGGCCATTACTTCAGCCGACCAGGAACTAGGGATATGCAGCCAGCCGTTTACGGCCGTTTTCCCTTCGGCCAAAAGCACCCGCAGTCGATTTGGTCGCATCTAACCCTCCTATTTTACTTCAACTTAAACAGCTAAATGTGTACGTTTGAATACGTATTCATACTCTAATTCAGAGTAAGTAATTTGTCAATGATTTTGCTGGATTATCTGGCGGTGCTTTTGGGTTTACTATTGCGCATTTTGTATTGCGTAGCCAGAAGGATGACGGAATACGAAATACATTGTTGGCAATAACAGCATCAGATTCTAGAATTTGATGGTGAGGGGCTCGACGCCAAGCTGCCGCAAGAGGTCAACATGGTCAATCATCGCCCAGTTTTCGGCCAGTTTGCCATTTTCAATACGCCAAAAACCTGAATAACGAATGGCTACCTGTTTGCCCGTGGCGGGAATGTTGAACCAACGGCCCAGATGCGTCCCGGTCACGATGCCTGTAGCTGCCACCCACTGATCGTCAGCCAACTCAATTTGAATGCCGTGCTTTTCGTCATGGCTGCCTAGATCAGGGAAGGCGGTATAGATTGGGTGAACGGCCGTATCCCTAAACGCAGCAAGCCCAAGAATATCGCCAAACCCCGGCGGACCGTGCCAGATCATGCCCTCTGTCCAGTAATTATCCTGGCCGTTTAGATCATGGGCATTCAAAACGTCGATTATGCTATGTACCAGATCGATGTTCTGTTGGGCTTGGGCTGGTGCGGGGTCGGCTTCGGTCATGTAGATTTTCTTGAAATCCACTGCTTGCGGTTCAGCTTCGCTGTCGGCCAGCTGCAACATTACCCCCAGATTGTCAACCATCACCCAATTTTCGGCCAGCTTGCCGTTTTCAACCCGCCAAAAATCCGAATAACGCATGACGATGGGCTTACCGGTGGGGGGAACGCCCAGCCAATCATCCTGCGGCGTTCCGGTTAAAATGCCAGTTGCCGCCAGCCAATTGCCGCTGGCAATCTGAATTTCATCCCGAACGTAATAATCAGGAAAGGTGGCATAAAATGGTTTAAGCACCTCGTTCTTAAAGCCATCCACGCCGTGAATGTCGCCAAAGCCGGGCGGACCGCGCCAGATCATGTCCTCCGTCCAATATTTGTGGTGGGCGTCAAGGTCTTGAGCGTTTAGGGCTTCGTACATGCGTTGAATTAAATTTAGGTTTTCTTTAGTTGACATCAACTACCCCTTTGAAATAAAAAGCGGAACACAAAGAAGCACGGAGAAAAAGAGAGAAATCTACGAAATCTTTGTAATCTGCGGATTTTCAATAATGATTAGCCTTTGACGGAACCGGCTGATAGACCTTTGACAAGCTGTTTTTGGAAGATCAGGACGACGATGACGAGGGGCAGGGCGGCGGAAACGGCCGCAGCCGACTGCAGTGGTAAGGAACCAGCCACGCTAATGCCGGGTAGGAACTGCCGCATCGCCACAGCCAGCGTCCAGTTAGATTGGGTGAGAATGCTGACCAGCAAGAATTCGTGGTAAACCAGCACTAAGGTAAACAATGAGGTGCTGGAGCAAACTTGATCTCATCAACAAAATCTGACTGTTCAGGGTCGAACATGCTCAATGTGTTTGAAGCCCAGATATGCACCATGGCTTGCGCCCCGGTGTTGATAGCAATTTCGGCGGCTTCATAGCCAAGTGCTAGGCCTTCTGGCCCCATGCAGGCATCAACAACTTCTTTCATTTGGGTTAGAGCAGCCACGCCTTCTGGGCTGTTGAAGGCCACGGTATTGTCCTCATTGAGGAAATCGCCACCGTGTGCTCGCAGGAAGTGGAAGAATTCCAGTTCCCAAGCCCAGCCAGCGGATAAGTCTTGGGTGAATACCAGATCGATGCTGGGTTCATCGGCCATAACTTCGCAAATATTGATAACGTCATCATACGTAGCGGGGGGCTCCAGGCCGTATTGCTCAAATAAATCGGAGCGGTAAGCGAGGTGCAGGGTGTTGCCCACGGCCGGAATACCATAGATTTGCCCATCAATTGTGCCGCCGGCCCAGGCAGTTTCGGAGATGTCGTCGAGGTCATACTCATCCCGATATTTGTCGATTAGGTCATTAAGGGGCAGCAGCCAGCCAGGCGGGCCGAATTCGGTAATGCCAGTGTTGGCAATGTGCAAAATGTCGTAGGGGGATTCGCCGCCAGTAGACATGGCGAGACGGAAGGCTTCTTTTACGGCCGTAAAGTCTTGGAACTGCACATCAACCTCAATATTTTCCACTTCGCCACATTTCTCCATTTCTGCGGCGTAAAACTCCATGATGTCAAAGGGCCAGCCAAAGTAGTTGATCGTCACTGGTTCGGCGGGAGGTTCAATGTTACAGGCGGCGGGGTCTACGGCTGCGGTTTCGTCAGCGGCCGTATCTTCCGTTGTGGTCGTGTCGGCGGTTGAAGAATCAGAATCTGAGGCTGTTTCCGTTTCAGCACCGCCACAGGCTACAATGGCAACGCTTACCAAAAGCAAAAGTAAAAATCTAAAATAGTTGTGTTTCATCTGGTGTTTCTCCTCTTGAAATGAATTAGTTACCGGAATTCAGGCAATTCTCAGTTGTCACCTCCTTTGCCACAGGGCCAACGGAATCATTAGCCACCGCCTACCAGATGAGTTACCATTTTGCAGGTTGTAGGCGGTACGGCCGTTTACACCATTATTTTGGGTCATGTGTCAGCTTGCCGGCAGGTACATGACCCAATTTGTTAAGAATCAATCCAAAAATTTGCACAGAGTTCACAGAGATTATTGAGGTTGAGCTTTCCTCAGGTTTCTCTTTTTTCTCTGTGGCTAGATTTTAAGAACGACGGTTGAGCTCCTTCATGCGGCCCAGCACATCCAGGCCTTGCATCCGCAAAAAATGGAGCAGATCGATAAAAATCCAATTTTCAGCCAGCTTGTCCCCATCGCGGCGGTAAATATCCACCACGCGCATTTCTGCCCGTACATCAGAGGCGGGCATCCCCATAAAGCCGCCACTCGCTTTCATTGATAAATTTGCCCAACCGAAAAAGCCGCCATACTTGCCCTCCGTCATGTAACAGATATGACCGTGAAATTTAATGTCGGTCAATCCTTCATAAAATGGGCCCTGGTGCTGTGCTTCGTACCGCTCCAACGTGTAGGTGGCCCCGATCCCTGCTGGGCCAAACCAAATCATGTCGTCGTGCCAGGTGCTGGCTAACTCTTCCTGGTCAGAATGGAGATCGGCCGTGGTTAGATCATCAACCATTTGGCTAATCAAGTTGCGGGTTTTTAGGGTCTCGGACGGGTCCTGTGGGTCGAATAAGAGGCCATCATGGGTACGTGGACCGGGGGTGATGAAGAAAGCGCCCGTTTGTGGCGGTAGCGGGTTGAGCCCAGCCTGGTAGATGACGCTAATCACGTCACAAAAGAGAGCCGTTTCGCTGATTTTGCCATCGGTGACGCGATTAAATTCTACATAGCGCAAAAAGGCCATCTTGCCCGTGGCAGGAATGTCCAGCCAATCCTGGTCAAACAGCCCCATCAAATGTCCCATCGAGCAAACCCATTCAGTTTGTTCACCATCTTCCTGGTTGAGGCCAGCCATAAAAACATCTTGCCGCCGCTGGATGGGGGCAAAGGCTTGGCGGAATGGCTGCCAAAAGATGTTGGCAACGGCCGTTGCGCCCTGCTGTTCATAAAAAGGGTGCATTCCGCGCCAGTGATAGTTGTCTGTGGTGTAGGCGGCCAGCACTTTGTGAATACCGTCGCCTGTAGCCTTGTCTAGCTTATCGTAGAAGTTCAATATGAGTGATTTACTGGTTTGAAAGTCTGTCATTTTCTGCCTTTGGGTTGAACTAGAGATTGGAGACTGGAGATTAGAGATTGGTCAATCTCCAGTCTCTAATCTCCAATCTCCTTTTTTAGTCTCGATAAATCTGCTGCATCACGGCGAATTCATTAAACAGCGTCCACTCTTCATGGATTTTGCCGTCTATAATGCGGTGCTGGCTGATGCCCCACATATTGATGGGTCGCCCGGTGGGTGCGCCGTAAATGCCATTGCCACGGTGCGTCCCGCTGATGCGCCAGCGCACGGCCGTTAAATAACCATCGTCATCATTGCCCATCCAGTAAATATCTTCAATTTGCAGAGCCAGCTCGGGAAACATTGCCATCATGGAGAGAATGTAGGCTTGGAACTGCCCACGGCCGTAATAGGTGCGATTGGTGGAACCGTGAAAGCGCATTTGGGGAATGTAGGCATCCCGCACCGCGCCCAACATGCGCCGATTCCAAATGTTTTGATAGGTGACTTGAATAAAATCTTCGACATCGAAACGGCCGTCTCCATAAGCACGATAGACCGGTTTTCCCTGCCCGGGCAGCCGCTCCGGTTCGCCAAAGCTGGGATCGCCCAGGCTGTCCCAATCCACCAGGTTGCCAAATTCGCGGGCTTTTTCACGCAGGTCAAAACCGAGCTGTTGGATCAGGCTGGCGGTGTCATAAATGACCCACTCTTCAAAGATTTCATTGGCTAGAATAACGCAGTTAGCCAGGCACCAGGTACGAACTTGGCGTCCTGTGGGCGGCCATAATTGCTGTAGCCTGTGTTATGCCCGCCAATAATCAAACGGTGCGAGGTGTGAAAGCCAACTTCATCATCCCCCGCCCAAATGACCTCATCGGCAAAGAGGCGGATGTCGGGGAAGGCATTGATGGTGTGAACAGTATTGGCGACAATTTTGTCACGGCCGTATTGCAAGCCGTAATCATCATACACTTTGGAACTATGGCTGTAAGTGTCGTAAATGTAGCCAATGTCCTTTTCTTCCCAGATGCGATGGGTGATCCGCACAATGTAATCAATGATGTCAACATAGGTCTCTTCAAAGCCGCGTAGCGACTGGCGGCGTTCTGTACCGGGATTTAGCAACTGCTGGTCTGTGCCGCCCTTGGTGCCCAGCGAGATAGTAAAATCGGCAGGCATCACGCGGGGCTCGGCCAACGGCCGCATAAGATGAGGCTCGCTATTGCTGGCAGCGGCCGTTTTTGCGCTGGAAGCTGCTGCTTTCTTAGCCATTTTGTTTCACTCCTTAATATTGCGGATTGCATAACGTGGCAGAGCCACAATCCAGATTTCACGCAAAGTCGCCAAGAAAAAGAAAACTTTGCGTCTTTGTGCCTTTGCGTGATCAAACTTTTTACGCTTTCGGCGCATATTTTGCGCTTGTACGGTGTAAAAGGCGCGATTAATACGGAATACGCAATAAAAAAATATGGCGAAAACTTCGTGACAGTAACCAACTGCCTACTCCATTGCTCCAACCGTTGACTGCCGAACGACTAATTTGACAGGCAAGGAGAGGCGGGTTAGGGGGGCATTTCGATCTGCAAGTTGCTGTAACAAGCCCGTCATGGCTTGTCGGCCCACTTCGGCTAATGGGGGGTGGATGGTGGTTAAAGGGGGCTTCGTAACCTGGGTTTCCCTCAGGTTGTCTGATCCCATAATGGCAATGTCATCTGGCACGCGCAACCCGGCAGCGGTGGTGGCCTGTAGACACTCGATGGCCAGGGGATCGTGGATGGTGAGAACGGCCGTTGGCGGTTCAGGCAGGGCAAGTAATGTTTGCATTACCTGGTAGCCATCACCCGGATTTGTGCCAGCAGAAACCATCAAAGAGGCATCTACCTCAAAGTTTGCCTCATGCAGCGTTTGCTTATAGCTGGCAACCCGGCCGTCGTGGAGCTGCTCCAAGGCGGCTTGCCCCATATAGGCAATTCGCGTGTGCCCCAGTTCAATGAGGTGGTGCAAAGCCATCACGGTTGCACTGTGATGATCTGACGAAACAAAGGCAACATCCGGCTGCTCAAATTGGCGATTCAGCACAACAAATGGAATTTGGCTCTGCTGCAAGAGGCTGATTGATTCATCGAGATATGCGCCACCCATTAAGAGCAGGCCATCTACTTCGCGGGTTTGGCAAATGCGGCTTAACTTTTGGATTTGATTGCCCGTGAGAGGGTAGAGCAAAACGTTGTAGCCAGCCTTTTCGGCCGCGCTGACCGCGCCATTGATGATGCGGGAGGCGTATTCACCAATATCGGCACTGGCGTAGCCGTACAAAAAGCCGATGCGATCCGTTTTGCGGCGGCGCAGGTCGCGGGCGGCGGCACTGGGATAGTAGCCAAGTTCAGCCGCCGCCGCAAAAACACGCTGGCGCGTCTTTTCGGCGACATCGTCATAGCCATTCAGGGCGCGGGACACCGTGGAGATGGACAGATCAAGATATTTGGCAATATCCCAAATTGTAACGACCATATTTTTGACTCATTTTCCTATAAAAGCCGATTGCGTCGTCTAATAGTTTTCATATTGTCATACCTGCCTTCGCAGGCACCTATCTTGTGGATTCCCGCCTTCGCGGGAATGACAGTTCAAATTACGTTGTTAGCTGGCTGAAGGGATAGAAAAGTTTCCAAAAACGTTTTTGGTATCAAAAATTTAGGCAAGCGACGGCCGTTTCAACACTTTTGTTGTTGCACTTGGCACAAGCCAAATAATTTTACGAGGAAGTTTTTACGGATAAACGGCTCAATAAATCAACGCCAGAAGCCAAAGCGGCATCAATCAGGTCAATCATAACCCAATTTTCTTGGAGTTTGTCCCCCTCGCGTCGCCAAAAATCCATGATATTCCAGCCGATGTACTCCCCAGTCGGCGGCCAATCCAGGTAGAGGTTGAGGTGGGTGCCGCCCAGGCTGGGCCAGCCCGTAGAAGCGGCAAACAGACCTTCGGCGATGCGTGCCTGGTGGCCAACCCCTATGCGATCTGGAAAGGCTCTTACAATTGGCCCTTGGGCATTCTTTTTAAACTCGGCCAGCCCGTAGGCGGACCCGATGCCCACCGGCCCATGCCAGACCATATGAGGCTGCCAATAGCGTTCTAACTCTTGACTGGCCTGATTTTTGCCATCGTATTTGTTCAGGCCGCCAAAAATCATCTCGGTCACGAGTGCGTAAGTTTTTTGCGATTCATATTCGTCTTGCTGGGTGAAGCAGAGGCCATCACCTGATAACGGTCCTGGAATCCAAATGTCACGGCCGTAGTTGGGCGGCAGCAGTTGAATGCCAACCTGGCGCAGCAAATCAATCAGGTCAATGATGAGCCGAATTTCAACAATCTTCCCGTCTGCCACCTTGCAAAATTCGCCAAAACGAAAGTGAACGCTGCTGCCGCTGGCGGGAATGGTGATGTTGCCAACTTGCCAATCGTTGGCAAAGGTGCCAATGAAATCCCCCGTGCCGCAGACCCAGTCGCCTCCCTCAAACTGTCCGCCGATGAAGAGATACGGCCGTCTCACCAAATCTGGCATGGCGGCAAGCAGCGGCTGCCAAAACTGCGTCCACACTTCAGCAGCCCCTGTTAAATAGCGCAGCGGCTGGAAGCCGTGCCAGATGACATCAGGATATAAATAGCGGGAAACAGTGTGAGCATCACCTCCGTTTTCCATTGCTTGCCAATAATTCCAGACGAACTGTTTATTGTGTTGGTTCATAACCTAAAACCTGATAAGGACTGCCAGCTCAAGCTATAAAAGCAGATATCAATAAAAGATGAGGAGTGAGCACTCTCAAACTTATGCTGAGTGAAGCCGAAGTAAGCCAATGGCTTAACTTACCAGAAACGCATCTGAGGATGCTTTCTCCTCATCTGTTAACCGATTTTGTGCCTAATTGTGTTAGCCGTCGATGAAGCCTTGGGCCGTAGCTTCTTCGATGTATGCTTCGGCCGCTGCATCCAGTGCTTCTTGAGCAGTCATATCACCACTACCCACGAGCGGCAAGAACTCCTCAAGTTTAGTAATAGCGATGTTTACAGCCGGGTTTATCTGGTAGTTACCAACGCCTTCCGCAATGGTTTGATTTGCGGCCGGCAAATAGGGGCCACCATATTCAGCCGCAGATGTGCGCGTTGCCATACCGAGTGTGGATGCCTCCTGTTGCGAGACTTCATCAGCCGCTTCCATAATGATGCGGAAGATCAGGTCGGGGTCGTTTGTTGTGGCAGCCGGAATCATAAAGTAATCATTCCAGGCTGATCCTGCCCGTGGGCCACCTTCAACTACCCGAGGAGCAGGTGCGTAGGCAATCACATCCATTAGATCCGTTCGTTCTGGGTCGCTCATGTTGGCAGCGCGGCTTGCCCACATTTTTGTAGACGGTAAGGTACCTAGCTGCATAGCAACCTCCTGATCATTGAGACTAAAAGAGAGGCCATCTTCACCTAAACAAGCATTAGCCACCTCAACAACTTTTTCAATTGCCAAAATACCTTCTTCACCGTTGAAGATTGGCATATTGTTATCATCCAGGTAATCACCACCGTAAGCACGAAGCAGCATGAAGAACTCAAGCTCCCAGCCTCTGGAACGTGACAAATCGATGGCAAACGGCATGTCCCAATCGGGATTATCCAGGCCAATGGTATTGCAGATGTCGATGACATCGTCGTACGTGTCTGGTATTTCCAGACCCAACTCATCAAAAACATCCTGACGGTAGATAAAGTGCAGGGTGTTGCCCACCATCGGAATGCCAACAATATTGCCATCTATCGTTGCCCCTTCCCAGACAGTTTGGGGAATATCACCGAGATTGTATTCATCCCAATATTTGTCAACCAAATCGTTGAGTGGCATCAGCCAGCCTGGGCCGCCCCATTCAGCTACCTGTCCATTTGCCCCGTGGACAATATCGAAAGGCGAATCACCTCCGCCAGACAGCGCCAAGCGAACTTGCTCTTGGGCATCGGCTCCGGCCAGCAGGTTGGTGTTAACTGTGAGATTATCAACCGTGTTGCATTTCTCCAGCTCTTCAGCATAGAAGTCGGTGATGGGGAATGACCAGCCAATCATATTGATTTCGGTATCCTCTGCAGGAGCAGTAACGTTACAGGCAGTTGGATCAGTGGCTGCTTCTTCGGCCATTTCTTCATCATCAGTTTCTGTTGCTTCTCCATCGTCAGCGACTTCGGCATCAGAAGTCGTATTGGCTGAAGAATCATTTGTTATTGTCTCATTGCCTTCATCGGTAGAGCCTCCGCAGGAGACGAGCAGTAACGCGGCCATTAACAGTAAAATGAGGCTAAACATGCGTGTGTTTTTCATGATAAATCTTCTCCTATATTCTGGGAACTAATTTTGCAGGAACGTGCTTCACGTAGTGGATCGTCACATCACCTCCTCAGCTAATTGTCGGGCGGCATGAACTATCCTTCTTGGCTTGTTTGGGCTATACTGGAAACGGCCAAGCGGTAGTAAACGCTACCCTTTGCTACTTATGAGCCATTCTCTACTTTTCCAGGGTGCAGAATGGCTCTTTTGCTATTATCTTGTCATTCGGTGCAAGAATTTGCTTTAGCTACATCTAATTGTTACTGTCGCTTAACTTTTTGTGGACTGACGCACAATAAGTTCAACGGGCAAAATCAGGCGTTCAGGCAGGCGGTTGGGATTAGATATTTGGGTTAGCAAAATATCCGTTGCGCGCGCTCCCATCTTTTCCAGAGGAGCCTGAACGGTTGTCAACGGCGGCTGTGTTGTGAGGGAGATGCGCCAGTCGTCAAATCCGGCAATGGCGATGTCTTGGGGAACGCGTAAGCCACGATCCAGTGCGGCTCGTAAGCAGTCTACTGCCACCAAGTCATGAATGGCGAATACGGCCGTTGGCGGATCGTCTAATTCAAGCAGTTGATTCATGGCTAGGTAGCTGCTTTCTGGTTCAAAATTGGTTTCTACAACCAAAGTTTTATCAAAGGGGATGTTGGCTTCCTCAAGTGCTTGTTTATAACCGGCAAAGCGGTCACGACTGGTGATGCCCATAGACGGCCGTGTGGTAAAGCCAATGCGCCTATGGCCTAACTCAATCAAATGTCTGGTTACGGCCACAGCTCCGTTAGGATCATCTGGCTTAACAAAAGAGATGTCTTGGTCTTCTGCCCAGCGCCCAACTAAAACAAAAGGAATGCCCTCCTGTTTTAGCAAAGGCAAAGTCGTTTCCGCCATTTGCGGCCGACCCAGCAGCAGCAGGCCATCCACTTCACGGGCGCGACAAATTTGGGTCAATTGCCTTACCTGGTTATCCAGTAGGGGATACAAGGTTAAATTGTAGCCTTGTTCTTCAGCCGCAGTCACCGCACCGGCAATGAGGCCGGAAACATAATCACTCATCACAGAGAACGGAAAGCTAAAGGAAAACCCGATCTTGTCTGTACGACGGCGACGCAAATTGCGGGCAGCGGCACTGGGTACGTAATCCAACTCTCGTGCGGCCGTCAATACCCGGTTTCGTGTATTTGGTGCGATGTGAGGGTAGTCGTTTAATGCTTTAGAGACAGTGGAGGGTGCTAAGTTGAGATGATTGGCAATGTCTTGAATTGTTACGGCCATTCAAATTTTCCTCTTCCAAAAGAAAATAGGAAATCGTTTTCCGATCCACCAAAAATATAATCGGAAAACGATTTCTTGTCAAGGCTAAAAAAGAGACTAGGGACACTATTAACAGGTGTGTTCAGTGAGCATGGTTTCGCATATTGATTAGATACAAGCCACTGCCAATGAACAAAACGCCAATGCCCATTGCCCACGTTACAATTTCGCCAAGCAAAAGTGCGCCAAAGGCCGTGGCAATAACTGGCACCATGAAGGAAGTGAGGGAAAAGGCGGTGGCACCAAATCGTCGCTGGACATAGAAGGCCATAAATTGACCGCCTAACGCCCCAATGAGCGCGGCATAAGCCAACGAAAAGTACCCATTTGGCGTCACCTTTGCTAGCGAAAAATCACCCACCAGCAATGTGATACCCAAAACGATAATGGCAGCGACCAGAAGCCGAACGGCCGTTACCTGCATCGGGTCTAGCTCTCTCATTTGGCGGCGAACAAATATCGTATTGAATACCTCTGAAATCAAACCCACCATGACCAACAGAAAGCCCAACGGACTGGCACGCCCCATATCGGCTAGACCGCTTTCGCCGCGCAATGCCAAAAAGAGTGCGCCGCACAGAGCCAACGCAACGCCCAAGGCTTTGTAGCGCGTCATGGGATCATCAGGTAGCAGAAAGTGAGCGGCAACGACAATCATCACGGGCAGGGTGGTCACATAGATGCTGGCAACACCGCTTGATTGATACTGCAATGACAAAATAAAGGTGGGGATGGGAATGGCAACCCCCAACACACCGCTAACGGCCGCTTTTTGCCATAATTCCCGATTTGCTGGCAGCTTGCCCTGATTTAACAGCAAGATAGGTACAAAAAACAGGGTAGCTATTGCCAAGCGGAGGGTGATGAAAAGATACGGATCAAATTCGCCAATGCCAAAGCGGCTGGCAACCACATTGGTTCCCCAAAACAGACTGAGCAGCAAAATGTAAGGCAGGGCTTTGGTGTGCATGATGCACGATTACAACGTTGAGTTCGTTATTCTCTGTGAACGGCCAAGCACATCCAGCCCTTGCTGCCTGAGCCAATGAAGAATGTCAATAAACACCCAATTTTCAGCCAGCTTGTCTCCATCGCGCCTATACACATCCACCACCTGCATCTCAGCCTGTACGTCGCTTTGGGGCAGGCCCATAAAGCCACCCAGCGGTCGGTTAGACAAGTTGGGCCAGCCAAAAAAGCAGGCAAAATTGCCCTCGGCGAAGCGGCAGACGTGGCCGTGAAACTTCTTGTCGGCCAAATTGCGGCGGAAGGGTAGCTGATGCTGCTCCTGATAGCGTGGGATGGTATAGGTCGCGCCAATCCCTGCTGGCCCATACCAGATCATGTCGTCGTGCCAGGTGCGCTCCAAAATTTCTGGCGGGCAGCCCATTGAACCGCTCTCGTTTAAATCGCTCAAATCTTGAATCATTTCGTTGACGAGTGCCAGGGTAACAACGCCCTCTCCCTCTGGCGCGTCTTCGTAAAGCAGGCCGTCATGGGTGCGCGGGCCGGGGTAGTTGTAGTAAACGCCCGTTGAGGGTGGTAAGGGGTACACACCTGCCTGAACCATCAGGCTGATTATGTCAATAAATATACCCGTTTGGCTGATCTTGCCGTTTTCTACGCAGTTAAACTCGGCATAGCGCAGGTTGGCGATTTTGCGAGTGCGGGGAATACCTAACCAGTCGGCATCAAATAGCCCCATGAAGTTGCCCATGCTCATCACCCACTGCTCGCCGCTAATTTCATTGGTTCCGCCAATGAAAATGTCCTGGCGACGCTGCATTCGGGATAACGATTGCATGAGGGGTGTCCAGAAGGTTTTAGCGACTGCTTCGGCTCCGTGCAGTTCCCGAAAGGGGTATACGCCCCGCCAATAGTAGTTTTCGCTAGTGAAGGAAGCTAACACATCACCAACGGTTTCAGGGGAAGCACTTTCCATCGCTTCAAAATAATCACGTACAATTTTTTTTGTAGTTTGATATTTGCTCATATGCCTCACCAAATTAATGAAAACCGCCTTCAAATAACATGACAAATGCTTCGTGTGTCAAGGGGCGGGGATTGGTTGGTGTACACCCATCCAGCAAGGCATACTCCGCTAACTTGGGTATATCGTCACGCTGGACATTCATACTGGCATACGTATCGGTAATGTTTAGATCTGCATTGAGCTGACGGATTGCTGGAATCACAGATTTTGCGGCTTCTTCCATTGTCATTTTGCTAGTATCTACCCCCAGCAAATGAGCGATTGCGGCGAGCTTTTCTGGCTTGGTAGGTAGATTGTAAGCCAGTCCATCCGCAAAGCAGACGGCAATGGTGAGTCCGTGAGGCAGGTCGTAGAAGCCACCAAGCGTTTGTGCCAATGAGTGGATCACACCCAGCCCAGCTGCGCCTGAGGCGGCAATGACGGCCATGGCACTGGCAACCAGCATATTGTGTCGCGCTTCTATGTCGCTGCCATCTAAAAATACACGACGAATATTCTGGGCAACCAATCTAATCGCCCCTTCTGCTATGGCATCTGAAACGGGATTTGCGCCCAGGCAGAGATAGGCTTCGACTGCGTGGCTTAAGGCATCAACGCCTGTCCACGCGGTCAAATGGGGTGGCAGCGTGACCGTCAGATTGGCATCGGCAATGGCAACCTTGGGCAAAATGGACGCACCAAAGATGTCTACTTTTCGCCCTTGTTTTGGCAGGTTGATCATGCCGGCGGCACTGACCTCGGCACCTGTTCCAGCGGTTGTGGGTATGGCAATGATGGGTAATGGCGTATTGGGCCACGGATCGCCCCCAGCACCACAATAGTCCACAAATGGACCGTCATTGGTTGCCATGACGGCGATTGCTTTGGCGGCATCAATGGGACTGCCGCCACCCAGGGCAACAATGGCTTGTGCGCCTTGCTCTTGGGCACGGCTGCCGCCAACCAGTGCGGTCTCATCCGTTGGGTTGGGTTCGACTTGATCAAAGATGGTTGTGGTGATGTTGGCCTTGTGCAACGGCCGTAACACCGCATCCAGCAACCCGGCATTTACAATTCCTTGGTCTGTCACGACCAACACATGGTTGACACCTAAAGCATTGACTTCTGTGCCAAGCTGCTGCACTGAATCTGGGCCAGCAAGAAGTTTGGTTCTGGCTTGAAATTTAAAGGTCTTCATGATCTTTTTATGCTCCCTTTATAGTATGAAAACTGAATGGTTAAATTGGCTGCCGAGCAACGGTCAATTCCTTCATTCGAGAAAATACGTCAACGTCAAGCTGGTTATAAACGTCCAGGATATCGACTAATACCCAATTTTCTCGCAAGCGGCCGTTTTCGTGCCGCCAAAAATCAAGACTGCGCATCGTTATTTTTTGGTTGGCAGGGGCAATTCCCAGCCAGCCATCGCCGCTGACGGTCATCCACATCACAGGCCAGGCGGTGAAGCCGACGTAATCGCCATCGCCAAAGAAAACGCCTTTGTCCAAAATAATGGTGCGATCGGGCATTGCTTTCAAGAACGGGATTTGATGCCAGCTGCGGAAGCCGGATAAGCGACGGGTGGAGCCAATTCCGGCGGGACCGTACCAGTTCATTTTTGGATGCCAGAAGCGATCCAACTCCATCGCTTCTGCCCCTTGCGGTGAGTTTTTCAGCCCCGACACCATATCCAGCACCAGCTTCACGCTGGCGTCTGCCTTTGCTTTGTCGTAAGGGGCGGTGATGATGCCGTCTTGCATGGCAGGGCCGGGCACGACGCACTCTACGCCGAGGCTGGGGGTCATCGGCCAGGCGTTAGCCTGCATCATCAGTTGGGGAATGTCCCAAAGGGCTTGCATTTCCACTATCTTGTTCTCTTCGATGCGGAAAAACTCGTGGTAGCGCATGAATATGAGGTGTTGGGTGGGGGGAATGTCGAGCCAATGATTCTCAAACAGACCCACATAATGCCCGCCGCAGCCAACCCAGTTGTCCCCGTTCGCCTCCCCTGCCATGAAGATGAAGTCGCGGCGTTCGAGGTCGGGAACGGCCGTTAACAACCCCCGATACACATCATACAACCCATCCGGCCCAGCCAAATCTTCAAACGGAAACGCCAGATGAATCTCACAATCCGGTGCAAAGACCGCGTTAAGCTGTTTTTTTAGCTGTCCTTTGTCAATATCGTAAAGGGCGGCTCTTAATTGTCCAATTAGCTGCTTGTTTTGTTGGTGAATGTCTATCATCTCAATTTATTCAATAGTTTCAAAAAACTCAGGGGGTTTTGACCCCACAAACTGCAACACTTTTTTCACGTCGTATCCGGCCTGCTCCAACACGCCGAGGATGTCAATCAGGACGAGATTTTCTGCCAATTTACGTTCGCCGTCCTCTTCTTCGATGCGCCAGAAATCCATGTAGCGAACGCGCACATGCTCATCCGTTGCTGGAATACCTAACCAGTCGTTTGCAAAAGTTGTGTCTTGAAATCCTGTGCCAGCGACCCAGTCCCCCTCAGAAAGGCGCGCGATGTCTTTGCCCACTTTATCGGGAAAAGCGTGGATAAACGGCCGTCTTACCTCCACCTCAAACTGTTCTACCCCATGCTTCTTGCCAATTCCGGCCGGGCCATCCCAAACCATATTGCGCGTCCAATGCTTTTTCATCGCGCCAACCTGGTTCAGGTTCATGCTCTCGTACATGGCGTCAACAATTTTCTTGTTTGCTTCTGCTGACATTAAACCGACCCTCATTCCTCAATCTGGTCAAAGAATTCCGGTGGTTTGGAGCCTATGAAGCGCAAAACTTTACCGATGTCGTAACCACATTGCTCAAGAACACCCAAGATGTCAATCAAAACTAGATTTTTCGCTAATTTTCGCTCACCGGTTTCTTCATCCACGTCCACGCGCCAAAAATCCATGTAGCGCATCCGAATCTTTTGGCCACTGGCTTTGATGCCCAGCCAATCCTCAGCAAAAGTTGTGTCTTGATACCCGGTCGCGGCCACCCAATCCCCTTCCGCAATGCGAACAATGTCTGTGGCATGTTTGTCAGGGAATGCCTTGATAAAGGGTTCCCGGTAAACGTGCTCAAACTCATCAATTCCGTTCATCGTCCCAATGCCCGCTGGCCCTTCCCAAACCATCTCTTCTTTCCAGTAACGGTGCATTAGCCCCAATACATTTTCATTCAAGCCCTTGTACATATCGTCAACAAGCTGCTTGTTTTTATCTGCTGCCATAAGAGCTTTTTCCTCAAATTTCAGGCGGGTCAAACCAATGAATAACCCGTTTTCGCATTTCAATCTGACGTTTCAGCCTGTCGAACAGATCGACACCCATTTGCAAGCAGAGCTCAATCATGTCAATGGGTACCCAGTTTTGGGCGATATAATTACCCTCACGAAGGTACCGGTGAGATAGCCGTGCCCAGACACCCACGCTTCTTCGCCCGTTACGCCACCTAAAAAGATGTGTGCCTTGCGTTTCAGATCGGGGAATGCGTGCCGCAGCGGCTGCCAAAATTCCGTAATAAGGGCATCTACACCTTGCAAGTTATTGATGGGGTGAGGGCCGTTCTAACATCGCTATGCACAGCGACTTTAACAACGTTTGCCCATTATCGGGTTCGACGTGGTTCAATTTTTGCCAAAAATCCCACACGTTTCTTTTATTTTGTTGAATATGCATTTCTGAGATTTTCGGTTCCATTTGTTTATGCGACTGTTTATGTTAACCACAAAAAGTATCTTGATGATAAATGAGCCGCAATTAGGCGAGACAACCAAACAACATCTAGGTCTGTTTGTTGCCCCGCCTAACTCAAAAGATTAATTACTACTCTGAACGATTATTGAGTGGCATCGAAAAGAGCAATTGTTCGCTCAATGGCCATGTCACGGCCAGGTATCGAGCCTGCGGGCGACCAGCCATCAATCACCCTAAACTCATGCGAATTTCCGGCATATAGATACGTATTCCCAGAACCGCCCATCATGCGCAGTTTCCGCATAATCCCTTCATTCCATTCAGGAATTGAGTAATGATCCATATCCGAGTAATGGAGATCAAGTGGTGCAGTGATGTACTGGGTGTGCTTGGCTGCATCCAGCGTGGCCATGATCTCCACCAGAGAATTTGTATCCGGATCAGCATCCCCTTGATCAGCCACGTACGTATTCACGGTGTCGTACATCGTGTTTTTGCGATTGGCAAGGCCATCCTCGATAGTGGCCGTAGACCAGGCGGGATCCCACCACGACGGCATGTGCGGGAAGTAAGCTGGGTCTGTCCAGGCATCGGCACTCCATTCCTGTGGTCCTAGGAAAGCACCTTGCTCGATGCGTCCCTCAATGCTGCTTGCCCACAGTGAGGCTGCTGCAAAGTGGTTATCTAATTTCGGGCTGCTGGATACAGTAAATGCTGTAAACGCTGCATCACCACCCTGCGAATGAGCCGTCAGGTAAATGCGACTGGTGTCAATCTGCACGTCTCCGGCACCCCAGGCTGCCCAATCTGTATGATTAAGCGAATCAACCCCGCCTAGCAAATTGAGAATATCAATGGCGTAAAACATTGTCGAGAGATAGCTGCCATTGTCATAGGCGTGCATGTACTCAATGCCGTCAGCAGGGACACCATTAACCGTACCGTGCCCACGGAAGCCAGGCATGAGCAAAACATAACCGGCTTTTACATAGGCATCCAGCATGTCGCCATAGTAGGAATTGGCACCGTAGTTAAATGTATAACCTGGTGCGCCATTTGCTCCTACCCAGCCGTGCGCAAAAACGATGACGGGATAACCATCTTCTGGCATTTCTGTGGGAGGAATATCTACGCGGGAATACACATTTAAACCATCTGACCGATATGAGGCCATGTAGGTGTTGTAATACGGGGCACCAAAAAATTGAGAGTATTCTGACGAGCCTGTATCGTCTCCAAGTTGTTCTTCAATGGTTATAGATGAACGGAACGTCCGTCCCCGCAAGCCATCAATTGAAAGCTGTCGCAAAGATTGAATGGCGGGAGGTTCTAGATCAGGAACACGTGCTTGCTCTACTGCCTGATCAGCCATGGCTTCACTTGCGGCCACATTGGATTGCATTCCCACCAAGACAAGAAGGCCAACTAAAGCAACAATTACGATAAAAAAGGGTTTGATTTTCATTGCAGAGTTCTCCTTAAAATGTTTACAGTTATCGAATCTTACTTAAACCTATCTGTCTTTGGTATGCAGGCATCACCTCCTAACAAATTTGGCTCATGGGTCGAAAGTGTGCAGAGTGACCAAAGCTGAGATGAAATCCGGTGAGATACGCTTCACATTCCGCCTGAATTCACATATCGCAATGTAACCGCTCAAGTTTTTCTTATGCACACCTTTGAACATCCTTAAAAAGTTACGCACATCCGTCCACATGCCTTCGGCCGTGTTGACATGCACTTCGCGAATCCCGTCACCATCGTCATCACGCGCCCACTCCTTGTCGCCATGAGAGACGGTGGCATGTGGGCGAATCACATGATTGTAGCTTTGGTATTCGTCTGTATACAGTTGAGACCCAGCTAGCGTAAAGCGATGCACGTGGTCAACCAGGGTCTCACCTTTTGTATCTTTAACAACACGCAAGCGAACTTGTCCAGATTGACGCCCCACTGTGCCCACAACAGGCGGTCGGTCATTGGCATACGTGCCACGCCCTCGCCGTTTGTTGGCGCGACGACGGGGCGGGTCAGCTGAGTCGAAATGCTCACACCCTTTTTTCCCCCGCATTCTGAAACATTTCATCGGTTTCAGTTTCATCATCCAGGAGCGGGGTTTCTGGTTGGAGCTGTTCCGCGTTCGCTTGCAGGTCATGACGCAACCTCAAAACCGTTGGGTAGTTGATGCCCAATTCGGCTGACAAGATTGTCGCAGGTTCTCCTTTGAGGACACCGCGAACGAGCAACAAGACTTGCATTGGAGTCAAATGATGTTGTTGGAAAACGGTTCCCGTATACAAGTTGTAAGCGGCTTGACACTGTTGGCAACGGTAAACGGTCAGTTGACTGCGCTTTGTCGTTCGGAACTTGCGGGCTTGGTCTACGCCGACTTGACAGACCGGACACCCAAAGCCATTGGGATGGAAATGTTCAATGATCCATTGTGTACAGTTTTCTTTGTCGAGTAAATCGGTGATTGGGAATTCCATGATTCCCAATTTTACCCGATTCGCACACTTTTAATAGTTGAGCCACAAATTTAACCATTACGGCCGTTATTCATGAAAGCATCGTTTTCTGGCTTACCCCTTCACTGCACCAGCGGCCAAGCCCTTCACCAAATTCTTTTGGAAGAACAAAATGACCAGCACAATCGGAATCGTGGCGGAAACGGCCGAAGCTGCCGCCAGCGTTAGATGACGCGGATCTTCACCACCCGTGAAACGCGAGATCGCCACAGGCAGCGTCCAATTTGTTTGCGTCAGCAGCCGCACCAGCAAAAATTCATTGTAGGCCAGCAAGAGAGAAAACAACGCCGTCGAGATAATACCCGGCCACATGATAGGAATAATCACCCGCGTAAACGCCGTGAGACGATTACAACCATCCACCATGGCCGACTCTTCAAGCTCTCTAGGAATGTCCATGAAGAAGCTGCGAAGCATCCAAATAGTAAACGGCTGATTAACCGCTACCAGCGTAATGATGACCAAAATATGCGTGTCTAGCAGATTCGTGGCTGTGCCAATCCAGTAATATGGCAAAATAAACGCCAAACGGGGCAAGGCGCGGAAAGCCAACGCCGCAATGAGAATCACCACGCTGGCGTAGCCTGCATATCGCGCCAGTGAGTAGCCGGCCAAACAGCCAATGCTGATCGAGACAACCACTGTTCCCACCGTCACAATGATGGTATTGATGAAGTAGTCGTAAAATTTAGCCGTATCCACCAACTGAGGAATCGCCCAGAGCAGCACAGCAAAAGAGACCACCACAAAGAGGTAGACGATGCTGTTGCGAACTGGTATATAGCGGGCAAACAGCAGCAAACAGATCAAAACGACAACGGCCGCTAAAATAAAATAGCCAATGGTTGCACCGTTTTCAGAAACCGAACGCAGCCACAGGTCTGTATAATTTTCCCATGTTGGCTCAAAAAATATTAGCGGCGTGCGTGAATTCGCATCTTTTAACGTTTTAAACGACTGCAACGTTGTCCAGAAAAAGGGCACAATACTGTAAATGGCGAACAAAATCAGAGCCAGATGAATGAACAGACGACCGACTGGATTATTTACTTTTTCCATTTTTAACGCTCCTCAATTTGCTCTCTGTAGGCCTGAATCAGGTTAGGAATTAACACAACCATAATGCCCACTACCGTTAGAATGGCCATGGCGTTTGCTTTGCCCAGCCGCTGCACCGTAATTGCTGTCTGGAATGTATACGTCATCACCGTATCTGCTTTATAAATTGGATTTAGCTCCGAAAGGACAAAGACACTATCGAAGACACGATATGTGTCCATAATTGAAAACAACAAAATCAAGATAGTCAGAGATTGCAAATGGGGGATAACGATATGGCGAATCTTCTGCCAACGCGTGGCGCCATCAATGGAAGCAGCCTCTATCTGGTCTTTAGAGAGCGTTTGCAGTCCGGCAAAGTAGACCACGAAGGAAAACGGTGCCACATACCAAACGCCGTAAAGAATGATCAATGTTTTGACCGTTATTTCTGTATAGCGAAATTTTGTATCCAGAAGGGTTTGGTAAAGATAAGTGAATAGTCCCGATGGCTCAAAAAGTTGCTTAAACATCAACGTCCCGACAATGGGAACAATGATGAACGGCAGCAGAAAGATGGACATATAAATGCCCCTGGTAAAACTTGAGACTTGATCTAGCAGCAGGGCAACGGAGAAGCCAACCAGAATGGTTGCTGGGACAACGATAGCTGCGTACAGTGCTGTAAAGCGAAATGACTGCCAAAAACGAGAATCGCTTAGTACGTCAATATAGTTTTGTAAGCCGACAAATTGGGGTTCGTTGATATTGGTAAAGGTCATAAAATTCATGCCCAACCAAATAGCCATAAAGAGCGGAACCACCATCAGCAGCGTCATTAAGAGAATGCTGGGGGACGCAAACCTAAAAAAGGTGTCTCGCTTCATAATTTCCTCCTCCTACTTTTCTAAAATGCTGCTTACGAAAGGGGCAGGAGGCACAGCATGGGCCATTTCCTACCTTTTACTACTTTACTTCTGGCTCCCGAAGAGTCATTTAGGCAAATTGCATAAGGATCAATTAGATTAAACGAACCTAACGTGCTGTGATTTGCTTAAACCTGCTCATTACTAACTTACAGTTTGTCGAACGGTTACACTTTGCGGCTGCATTTTCTTCTCAAATGACTTTTGAGGAGAAAATGCAGCCTAACTCTTACTCTGTGGGTTTAGAATTACCCGTCAATAAAGCCTTGTGCAGTCGCTTCTTCAATGTATGCTTCGGCTGCTGCGTCAAGCGCTTCTTGAGCTGTCATCTCGCCGGAACCTACCAGGGGCAGGAATTCAGCGAGCTTGGCGCGAACGATACCAATGGCCTGATTGTTGTCGTAGATGCCAATGCCTTCCTCGATGGTTTGATTAGCCGCTGGCAGGTATGGCCCACCAAATTCGCCTGCAGACAGGCGCGTGGTCATGCCGAGCACGGCCGCTTCTTGTTGGCTTTCCTCATCGGCTGCTTCCATGATGATGCGGAAGATGAGGTCAGGATCGTTGGTCGTTGTGGCGGGAATCATGTAGTAATCGTTCCAGGCTGAACCGGCACGGGGGCCGCCATCAACGGCACGTGGTGCTGGCGCATAAGCAATGATGTCACCCAAATCGGTGCGTTCGGGATCGGTCATGTTAGCTGCTCGGCTGGCCCACATGTTGGTAGATGGCAAGGTGCCCAACTGCAAGGCAACTTCTTGGTCATTGAGGCTAAAGGAGTAGCCGTCTGGTCCCATGCAGGTTTCTGCTACCTCGACCAGCAATTCCATTGCCTGAACGCCCGTTTCATCATTAAAAGTTGGCATATTGTTCTCGTCTACGAATTTACCGCCAAAGGCACGCTGCATCTGGAAGAACTCAATTTCCCAGGCCCAACCCGCAGAGAAGTTGAGGCTAAACGGCATGTCCCAATCAGGATTGTCTAAACCAACGGTGTTACAGATTTCCAGGACCTCAGCATAGGTGTCTGGTACTTCTAACCCTAATTCATCAAAGACATCCTGGCGGTAGATGAGATGCAGCGTATTGCCCACAATCGGCACGCCGTAGATGTTGCCGTCGAGGGTGACACCTTCCCAGGCGGCTTCAGGGATGTCGCCAAGGTTGTATTCGTCCCAATAATTGTCTACCAGGTCGTTAAGCGGCATGAGCCAGCCAGGACCGCCCCATTCGGCAACCTGCCCATTGGCGCCGTGAACAATGTCAAATGGGGAATCGCCGCCAGCAGACAGAGCTAAACGTACCTGTTCTTGGGCGTCAGCCGAAGCAAGCAGGTTCGTGTTGACGGTTAGGTTTTCTACACCGCTACATTTTTCTAGCTCGGCGGCATAAAAATCGGTGATGGGGAAAGACCAGCCCACCATGTTAATTTCAGTTTCTTCGGCTGGCCCTGCGATGGCGCAGCCTTCTACGCCCATATCTTCCGCCATATCTTCATCTGTTGAATCGGCCGTTTCTGTGTCATCGGCTGTTTCACTGTCAGAAGAAGTGTCGGCTGATGTATCTTCTGTTGTGTCACTGCCTTCGTCAGAAGATGATCCGCAGGCGACCAGCAGCAAAGCGGCAATGAGCAATAAAATGAGACTCAGTAAACGTGTGTTTTTCATTGGGTTCCTTCTCCTTAATGGAATTTACAAAAACTTGGATCTTCTACAGACGTGGTTAAATAGGCGTCACCTCCTTTTCATCAGGTTGGTTTGTATAACTGCTTTAACAAGGCAAACTCATCGAACAACGTCCACTCTTGGATAAATTTGCCGTTTTCTACTAAATGATGGCTAATGCCCATAATGCGAATTTGCTTGCCAGTAGGCGTGCCATAAATGCCTGGGCCGGTGTGCGTACCCGTCATAGTCCAGCGGGTGGCGGTTCGATACCGATTTGGACCATCGCGTAAAGCGCAAAAGTGATCGACAGAAACGGCCGCATCCGGGAACGGTGAGAGCAAGGATAAAATGTAGTTGCGGTATTGGTTACGGCCGTACAATCGTCGCCCCGAGGCAGATTCACAAATAAATTGCGGGATGTAATAATCACCCACCTTGTTGAGTAAGCGCCAATTCCACACTTCGTGAATGGCACGCTTGACAAATTGACCTACATCAAACGCTTCGGAATCGGCAGGCGCAGCTTCTGGGGGTAGCTGGCCGCGCAAACGGTCTGGTTCTGCCGGTACGGTAAACTGTTGGCCGATGTCGGTCTCTTGCTGAGCCATTTGGCGCGCCATTTCATGCACATCAAAACCAAGCTGGTACACCAGCGAAAGCTCGTCTCGCACCAGCCACTCTTCCACAATAACGCCCTCAACCACCGCACAATCGGCAATAGCACGGTAGCTAACTCTACGACCAGTGGGAGGGCCGTATGATGAGTGTCCCCAGTTGTGGCCTTCATGGGTTAGGCGATGGGAAGAGAAGTACCCTTTTTCATCATCCCCGGCCCAAATCACCTCATCGGCATAGAGGCGGCGATTTGGGAAGGCTGCTAATGATTGTATAGTGGCTTCAATCACCTTCTCGCGGGAGTAAATTTCACCATTGGAGGTATGAATGCGCATGTTGGTACCGTAATAGTCATACAGACGGCCGATTCCGCGCTCCTCCCAAATTTCATGCGTAATTTTTACAATGTAATCAACGATGTCGTGAAATTTGGGGGCAAAGCCACGCATTGCAGGCTCTGTATGCCCATCGGTAGATAAGAGATGTGCTAAATCTCCTTTGCTGTGCAGCGTGAGATCTACATCATCGGCTGGGATGTCAGTTGGGTTTTTTGCTTTTGCCATATTTACTTTTTGTGTCCTAAAAATTTTTAAGCAACGGTTGATTGTCTGATAACGAGTTCTACTGGTAATGTTTTTTGAATAGGGGGATGGGTGTTATCTCCAATGAGATGAAGCAGGGTCAAAACAGATTCTTGGCCAATTTGAGCCAGCGGCTGGCTGACGGTGGTGATGGGGGGAGCGGTGAACAGAGAGGTACGAAGTCCGTCAAAACCTGCTAAAGCAATATCCTGGGGGATGCGTAAACCGCGGTCGAGAATCGCCTGCTGGGCATCTATGGCCACAAAATCATGAAAAGCAAATACGGCCGTTGGCGGTTCCGCTAGGTTCAACAACTGGTTCACCGCATAGTAACCGCTGCGCGACTCAATCTGTGTTTCCACAACCAAAGCTGGATCGTAGGGAATGCCAGCGGTTTGAAGCGCATCTTTGTACGCATTAAAGCGATCTTCATTGGTATGACCCATTGCCGGGCGCGTGGTAAACCCAATGCGCCGATGCCCCAATGAAAAAAGATGCTCCATGAGGGTGCGCGCACCATTGTAATTGTCTGGCGCGATGAAAGACGCCTGTTCATGTTCCACACGGCGACCCAGAATAACAAAGGGGACATTTGCTTCTAGCAAAACGTCAATAAAAGCAGCCGGAACATGATTCCAGATGATGACAAAACCATCCACATCTCGGCTACGAAACAGACTCAGTAAACTTTCAGGGGAATGTCCATCATTGGTATAGAGGACAATATTGTTGCCGTGGCTTTCGGCAGCGGCGGTGGCGCCGATGATCACTTCAGCAAAATAATCTCTGATGAAGGTAAAAGCGTTATTAAAAACGAAGCCAATTTTATCGGTACGGCCGCGTCGCAAGTTGCGAGCCACGCTGCTAGGCTGGTAGTCCAGTTCACGCGCCGCTGTCATGACCCGTTCACGAGTCGTTGAGGCAACATCGGCATACCCATTCAAGGCCTTAGAGACCGTAGAAACGGAGATACCAAGATGTTTGGAAAGTTCCTCAATGGTAATGGACATTTGACTTCTCAAAAGACAAACTTACGAAATCGTTTTCGGGTGGACGGTACCAGAATACTACGAAAACGATTTCGCGTCAAGGATTTAGCGTATCTGGCTGCTGGCTTATTCCTTCATCTTTTGAATTTCAGCAATCAAGGCTGGTATCAGGTCATGTAAATCGCCAATGACGGCATAATCAGCTTTTGTGACCATTGGCGCTTCGGCATCTGTATTTATTGCTAGGATTTGTTTGGCACCTTTGCAGCCAACCCAATGTTGAATTGCGCCACTGATGCCGCAGGCGATGTATAAATCAGGGGCGATGCGGGTGCCAGTTTGTCCAATTTGTTCGGAATGGGGTCGCCAGCCAAGATTGGTTGCTACTCGTGAGCCACCAACTGCGCCACCGAGCAATGTTGCTAGCTGTTCCAATCCATCAAACCCTTCCTGGCTGCCCACGCCACGGCCACCCCCCACAACAACACGGGCATCAGCCAGAGAAATTCCCTCACGACCAGATGATTCGCGTCCGGTCACTCGCACGCGAAAATCTTTTTCAGACAAGGAAGGAATGAACGTGTGAACGGCCGTTTCCCCATGCCCTCCACTTTCTTCAGCTACAATTGCATGCGGTGCAACCGTAAGTAACTTAGGACTTCCTGCCAAAGCTGCTTCTTCCAACAAGCTGCCACCCCAGCGCAGCCGCGTCACCTGAAAATCATCATTTAAAGTAACATCAATGCAATTCGTCGCCAATGGTAAATCCAGCCGTGCTGCCACGTGAGCCAACACCTCATACCCTCGATCTGTACCGGGGGCCAGCACAACATTTGGTGTGGCTGTCTCAATCAGTTCCACCACCGATTGCGCCCACGCTTCCGGTGCATATTCGTCCAGTCCATCGTGCGCAGCACAGTAAACTCTACTGACGCCATAGGCTGCAAGCTGGTCGGTTAACGGCCGTGCCACTTCACCAATCAATACGGCTGCCAGCGGACTGTCTGACTCCTCTGCCAGCTTTCTTCCTAATGTCAGCATTTCCAATGAAACGGCATTCAAAGTGCCGCGATCATGATCAATTATTCCTAAAATCATGATTAAATTACTCCCAGTTCCTGAAGCAGTGCTGCAACCTTTGGCGCAGCGTCAGCCCCTTTCCCAAGGATGGTAACATGGCTATCTTGCTCCTTAGGCGTTTTCAACTGTAATTTTTCCATGTCGTCACCACGCTTTTGCGGTTTAGAGCGGTTGATGGGTTTCTTTTTAGCGCGCAGTTTGCCGGGAAACGAAGGATAGCGGGGCAGATTAATGCCCTCTTTTATGGTGAAAATGGCAGGCAGGGTTACTTCATAATTTTCCCAGCCGCCTGATGATTCTCGCTGCGCAACGGCCGTTTCCCCTTCCACGCTGAGCGATTTAATCCCAGCCACACAAGGCAAATCCAGTGCATGAGCCACCCGGATGCCCACCTGGTAACTACCCGTGTCGGCCGCTTCATTGCCAAATAAAATCATGTCAAACGACATTTCCTGCGTTTGAATTGCTTCCACAATCGCTTGTGCCGTCGCCACTGCCCCCCACTCTTCACCATCAGTTTCCAGCAAGAGCGCATGATCGATTCCCATTGCCAATGCGCCACGCAGTTGTTCTATCGCTGCCTCCGGCCCCAGCGTAAGGACTGTGCTGCTGCCACCATGTTTTTCTACAAGCTGCACAGCCTCCTCGACCACGCATTCCTCATGTGGGCTAATCGTAAACCCCAAAACACGTGTCTCAATATCCTGCCCGTCCTCCGTCACTGTAATTTTTGCACCTGTATTAGGCACACGTTTTATGCAAACTAATATGTCCATATTGCACCTGAGAGTTTAAGACCATAATATTGTAGAGGTAAAAGAGATACCTCTGCAATATTGCAACTACTGCTTCATCCGCTCATCATCGGGATCAAACAGCGGTTTGCTGCCAACCCGTGCCACTGTTACTGGGTATTGCTCCGTCATATATTCCACAGCTAGTTTATTCCCTTCCTTCGCATATTCCGGCGGTAAATACGCCAGCAGCAGGAACTTGCCCAAACTAGGCCCGGCACCGGCGCTAGTCACGTAAGAAATACGGCCGTGACTATCCACAATCGCATTCCCGTCAGCCGTTACAATTGGCTCTCGGCCTTGCATAAACCGCTTCATACCAGATGCCGACGTGTGATCATCCACCGTTAGCGTACACAAGATGGCAGCAGGCTCTTCTTGTCGTGCCTTCAAATAAGCTTCCTTGCCAATAAAATCAGCCTTTTTCACCTTCGGGCGCGCCAACCCAGCCTCAACCGGATTGTATTCTGATTCCAGTTCGGCACTCATGAGCCGGTACCCTTTTTCCAACCGACCCGTGACGCCATAAACACCCATACCCGCAGGCACAATGCCATAGGGGCGGCTTGCTTCCCACAGCGTATCCCACAGCTTCAAGCCATGCTCCATTGATGTCGAGATTTCCCAGCCCAATTCGCCAACGTAAGAAATGCGTAGCGCCCATGCCGGAATACCGCCAATCATCAAGTTTTTGGCTGTGCTAAAAGGAAAACCTTTATGCGAAACATCATCATTCGTAACTGATTGCAATACATCACGAGCGCGTGGCCCCCACAAACCGATCGTACACAAAGCAGAAGTTTTGTCCTCAAAAACAACCGACCCATCATCGGGTAGATGCTGTAGGAACCATCTTTTATCGCGGGCACCGTCGGCACTGCCAGTCACAACGCGAAAACTATCTTCAGCCGTGCGCATAATGGTTAAATCTGATTTAAACCCACCGTTTGGAGCGAGCAAAGGCGTGTAAACAGCCCGCCCCACTCTCACATCCATCTGGTTAACCGCCATTTTCTGGACAAAATCTAATGCACCAGAACCGGATATATCAAATATGGCAAAGGCCGTTAAATCAACCATTGTCCCCCGGTCACGCATCGCCAGATGTTCGGCATTGATAATAGGTGACCACCAACGTGCATCCCATTCGTGAGGCCGCTGGTCAATTTTGTCGCCAAACTCATCCAGCAGGCCTTTGTTCGACTCGAACCATTGCGGCCGTTCCCATCCACCTTTTTCAAAGAAAACAGCACCCAACTCCTGTTCTCGGATGTAGAATGGACTCACGCGCACATTCCGGTTCGATTCCCACTGTTCACGGGGATGTACAATACCGTAAGTCTTGTTAAATCCTTCTGATGTACGTGCATTGACATGATGTTCAGAATGAGCATAATCATAAAATCGAGCAATATCCGACGCATGAATATCAACCTCGGACCAACCATCAGTCATAAGTTCAGCCGCTGCCTTTGCAAAACCTGGTGCCTCTTTAATCCAGATTGCGGCTGCCGACCACAATCCTTTCACAGTCGTTTTACCAATGCAGGGCATCCCATCTGGGGTCAGCGAAAGCAGCCCGTTAATAGCATGGCGAATACCTGCTGATTCATCGCCCAATAATTCGGGCATCAGTTCCAGTGAATGTTCCAATTGTGGATCAAAATCTTCTTCGGTAAACGGTAATTCGGTAGGGGATAAAGCCGACTCTTCAATGGAAGGAATGTCATTAGCACGCATCAAAATGGGCCGATGTGCATAGGAACCGACTTCTATGTCGTTACCGTTCTGCCGCTCATACATGAATGTATCCATATCACGCACAATAGGATATTCAATTTCGGTTGAGGTCGTGTTTTCAAAGAATGAAATTGGTCCTACGCTGATCATCTGGTGAACGGCCGGCGTTAGTGGAATTGTTGCACCAGCCATTGCCGCCAGCCGTGGGCTCCAACAACCGCTACAAATGATGACTGTTTCTGCAGTTATGTGGCCTCGAGAAGTTTGGACACCTATGATACGGCCGTTTTCCGTCTCAATGTCCAAAATTTCTGTATTGGGCATACTGGTCAATACACCCATTTCCTCCGCTTGTTCGCGCATCAACGTACCTGCACGCAGTGAATCCACCACGCCTACACCGGGTGTGTAAAAACCACCCAACAAAATCTCTTCATTGATGTAGGGAACCATTTCCTTGATTTGGGCTGGTGTAACAAGGTGTGATTCGACACCCCACGCTTTGGACGAAGCCATCCGCCGCCGGAACTCTTCCATTCGCGCTTCGGTGCGGGCTACTTCAATACCGCCACATTCGGTAAACACCCCCAATTCCTTATACTGTCGCATACTATCAAGCGTCAGCAAAGTCATTTCTTTGGAGTGGTCGACAATAAAAATGAAATTTGATGCGTGGCCAGTTGAACCACCGGGATTGGGAAATGGTCCCTTATCGAGCAAAACCATATTTGTCCATCCCTTTAACGCCAGATGGTAGGCCAAACTGTTGCCGACAATACCGGCACCAATAATCACAACTTTTGCTTTTTCAGGAAGTTCACTCATATTTTTCCTCCAATTACTATTTGCAATTCCTTATGAAACGTGTGGATATGTGTTTCCATTAATCGAGCAGCTTCATCTTCATCTTTTAATCTGAGCGCATCCAAGATCAATTGATGCTCCAAAACAGCATCTTGCATGTTGCCGATTTGGTTCAGGGAGAAATACCAAAGGCGTAAGCTTAAGGCGTAGAGGGTTCTTAGCGTGTCGCAGAGAAACTGATTGGCAGCCGCCTCATAAACAATCTGGTGACAGGCTTCGTCAATTGCGATTAACTTTTCATTATCGGCTTCCTCGTCATGAGGGGGTGCTGTGGCCAGCACATCGTCCATTTTTGACCAATGCTGGACTGTGCCGCGTTGTGCAGCAAGGCGGGCAACGAACGGCTCCAAAGCAAGTCGCGCCTCGAATAATTTTTGCAAATCGGTAATGCTAATTTCAGTCACAAACATACCGCGTCTGGGTACAATGAGAATTAGTTTTTCTTGAGCCAAACGCTGTAACGCTTCACGAATCGGGGTGCGGCTGAGGTTTAATTCCTCGCGTAGTTCTGCCTCGTTAATAACAGAACCAGGAGGCAGTCTCAGAGAGACGATTTGTTGTTTAATGGATAAGTAGGCTTGTTGGCTTAGGGAAAGTTGCGTCATATGCCACCATTTTTCTGATATATTACAGATATATCTCAAGTATATCTGAGCAAGATGATAAGTCAATGCAAAATAGAAGTTCAAATAATTGCAGATGGTTGCTTTCTTTCGGCGTCTGCAGAAGAGGTCAGCGACAAATGAGAATGGGACGATTGCGGCTGCGGAGAAGCTCATCGACCGTGCTGCCAACGATGACCTCCATAACAGGTGCTTGGCCATACCCCCCCATCAATACCAGGCCGCAATCATAGTCACGTGCAGTGGACAAGATAAGTGACGCGGGTTTGCCCGGTGCAACTACTATCTCTGCCTTAAGCTGCTCCCGTGCAAAATATTGGCGCAAATGAACGGCCGTTTCCTCCGTCACGCGTTTGCTCAAAGCAATAACAACGGTTAACGACACCTGCCACTGCTTTGCCAAATAAGTGGCAACAAACAAGGCCTCATCTGCCTTGGGGCTGCCATCATAAGCTAGCAAAATGTGATCGAGTTCTGCATGGGTGCGCGGCACAGCCAGCACGGGGCGCGGACAGCGGCGTAAAAGCTGCCCAAATTGGGAACTTAACCGTTCAACTGGCTGGTCACCTGGCGGATGGCTCAAACTCACTACAACCAGGTCAGCCCAGCGGGCGCGGTAGCAAATGGTTCCCGTTACCGGCCCCGTGGTAATGGTTAACTCACCAGGAATGCCAGCCTCCTGGCAGCGATGCTCGAATTCAGCTTTTACGACTTGGGCGGCTTCGCTTTTGGCTGCTTCTGGGGTGGCCACAACGTGCAGGCCGTAAATTTTTCCTTCTTCCCGCCACGCTACGCGAATGGCCTGGTGCAGTGCGTGCCAACCGGTGTCTTGCCCATCCACAGCGACTAAAATGTGGTTGAAGAGGCGATCTTCTCGCTGGGTAGACAACCAAGATTCACGCCACTCCCCCACCGTTGGGCCTGCCTCTAACGCAGCAGGCAAAAGCGCATCGCGCACCTTTTGACTGAGACGTTGGGCTACCAGTTTGGGGTCTCTTGTTTGGGTTGTGGCCAGGTCAGAAACGGCCGTTTCCATATCCACCGACCAGCCCAATTTTTCTGCCAATTCATGCCGATGTTTGTCAATCCAGACGTACAGATCCGTTTCGGTGCGGTCGGGGAAGTCGCGCATCATGCCTCGCTCCCGAATCATTTGGATCACTGGCCAATAAATATACTTGTACCAGCGAACGGCCGCTTCAGCATATGAAATGTCTTCGTTTTTGTGTTCTTTGACCCAATGTTGATGCACCCCAATTTGCTGCTCCAATACGCGGTAATTACCCGCTACGCTCATGCTCAAATCGAGGTCTGGGAAGGTGTCGTCGAGGCGGGTGCGCTCCAGAAAATTAGCATATCGCTCTTTAATGATGAGATCGTCTGGCTGAAGGTCTGACTCTAAGGGAACGGCCGTTTTCACCAAGGTGACATACGCTTCGATGTGTGTGGCCCCCAGCTCTCGCGCCACCGACACGCGATGGTTGCCGTCACGAACAAAGTAAACGTCACCAATTTGATACACTTCGATGGGGGGCAAGCCTTCCATGCTGCCTGCCAGCGTATGAACCCGTGCCCAACGGTACTGATCTTCAGCCACAAGCGGCAAAAAGTGGCGGGTAAAATCTTTATAGCGGCCCACGCTGCCCACAATGGCATCCAGCGGAATCTCCTTCAATTCCCGTCGGTTCGTTTCCACAGCCTGAACTTTTTCGCGCACTTCTTCATATGAAAGTAAATCGGCTGATTTGCCCGTGAGTGCCGCCTTGATTTGCTCTAATTTTGCGTTGAGGCGCGCATTCTGAAATTCCTCAACGGCCGTTAGCCTTACCTGACCTTTTTCGTGACTCATACCTGATACCCTCGTTTGCATGCGTTCATGTGACAGTCACTTCCAAAGTGACTGTCACATCTAGGCAAAAGATTCTTGTGTGATCATGTGTCTAATTGTAGCTGATTTATAAGGTTTGAGAGCGCATCATCTGCGCCCACGTTGCCGGGGAAGACGATATAAGCCAGGTCAGGATAACGACTTTCAGTGCCTAGTCGCCACAGCGGCACGCCTGGCAAAATTTGCCCGGCCACCATTGCCCGACGCACGTTTAGCCCTTTGGTGGCGATGTCGCTGGAGGTAATGCCCCCTTTGGCAATGATGTACCTGGGGCGAACGGACAGATTTTTCATTATCTGAACCAGACTGCTGGAAATGCGCCCACCAATATCTAATCCGGCACGGCCGTCGTGCGTGTGGATAAGTTGGCGACTGGTGTAAATGACAACATCCACATCGCTGGTTAATGCGTTGTTGGCCAGGGAAAGTATGCGGGCAATCTCTGTAGAGCGAGCAGCCTTATCCAGCAAAGTGTCTACTTGCACCTCGATGGCGTAAACGGCCGTTTCTGCCAGTACCGCTTCAATTTGGCGGCTGGTTTTGGGCACATAAGAGCCGATAATCGTCAAGCCACCACCGTTTTCGGGCAATTGTAAATCTCCAACAGTTAGCAGTGGCGCTGGTGCCAAACCCGCGCGAACCGGCACAAAGGAAGCAGCCGTGCGGTACAGAAAACGCTTGCCAGCCGCTTCAGCCTGCAGCAAGCCCAGCGTAAAGACTTCCAAGTCACGGTAAGAAACCGCGTTGACAATGACCACCTGCCCCTCACTGATTTGCTGCAGTTGGCGGTAAATTTGCGCTGCGCCGCCCTGACGAATGTCGGTTAGGGAAATTGAGTGGACTTGGTGGGATTGGATACGGCCGTTACTCTTTTCCGCCACCCATTCACACAAATTGGACGATTGATAGCCAAACGTGCCATCTTGGGCAAACGGTGTCTCTCCGGCTGGAATCAGCGTATCCCCTTCTTGCACATAGTGGATGTTGTTGACGGTGAAACGGCCGCCTTCCAGAAAAAAAGGAATGAGCAGCCAGCCGTCAAACGGCCGTTCCAGCACAGCTTCCAAAGCATCCAGTTCAGCGGGGAAGTGGCCGCGCAAGGTTGAATCGCTGCGGCTGACAAGGGCAAAATCGCGCCCGGTTTGGCGACTGGCGGCCAGCAAATTTTGCCCAATTTGCCGATTGAGCTGAACCGCCCCCGCTTCTGGCAGGCTGCGGGAATTGGTAAGAATATAGAAGGCGGGGAAATCGCTATTTAGCTCCGCGCAAAGCGACTCGACTGACCATTCGGTCAGCACCGGAATGTTGGACACGGTCTGTGTACCAGTAGGATCATCATCCAGCACGACCACTTTACGGCCGTCCGCCTTTACCAGCCCCCGAATCTCCCCCAGCAAACTGTCCGGCCACTCCGGAGGCAGCTTCGCCAATACCGCTTTCCTCACCTTGTCACCCCTTCACCCGTTCACCCTGTCATCTTGTCACCACTAATCATGAAAAACCTGCTGCATCACCGCAAACTCATTAAACATGAACCATTCCTGAACGATACGGCCGTCCTTAATTTCATGCTGCGTAATGCCCCACATCTGCACCGGGCGGCCACTGGGTGCGCCGTAGATGCCCCAGCCGTCATGCTTGCCCACGATACTCCAGCGCATGGCGGTACGGTAGCCTTCGTCGTCGTTGCCCATCCAGTACAAATCGTCAATTTGGAAGGCGAGATCGGGGAAGGTAGCCAGCAGTGAAAGCAAAAATGCCTGGAATTGGGCACGGCCGTACAGGCGACGGCCGTTGGAACTCAGCACCCGCACATTGGCCGCATGGGAGTCATGCAGCGACTGCAACATGCGCCGATTTAGCGCATTGTGGTAGGCTGCGCCCAAAAAATCAGCGACATCTAATGATGCACCTGGTTCATAAACACGATATTCTGGCTTTCCCTGACCAGGCAAACGCTCTGGTTCAAAGGTAGTGGGCGGCAGTTCGTTGCTCAGGCGCAAGTTGCCAAATTTCCGCGCTGTTTCGCGCAGGTCAAAGCCCAACTGCCGAATCATATCGGCATTGTCGTACAGCACCCACTCCTCAAAAATCTCATTGTCCAAAGCGACGCAGTTGGCAATAACCCATAGCTCAACGGAGCGACCCGTGGGCAGGCCAAAGCGGCTCATGCCCGTATTGGTGCCTTTAATGATGGTGCGATGGGAGGTGTGAAAGCCGACTTCATCATCCCCCGCCCACACAATCTCATCGGCAAAGAGGCGAATGTTGGGGAAGGCGTTGACGGTATGCACGGTGTCGGCGACGATTTTGTCACGGCCGTATTGCAGCCCAAAGCCATCCACCACCCGCGAGTTGTGGGCGTAGGTGTCGTAGATGTAGCCAATATCCTTCTCTTCCCAAATGCGGTGGGTGATGCGGACAATGTAATCAATGATGTCCACGTAAGTTTCTTCAAAGCCCTGCATGGACTGCACCCGCTCGCTGCCCGGATTGACCAACAGCCGATCTGTGCCACCCTTTGCCCCCAGCGAAATAGAATAATCTGTGGGCATCACGCGCGGTTCGCCATTCGGCCGTAAGAGATGCGCCTGCTTGCTGTTGGTTGTCGTTTTTGTGCTTGAAGCCTCATCTTTCTTCGCCATTTCGTTTCACTCCTTTTACGTCATTAATGATTCATTGCGCTTTTTTCAATTGCTTTGAAACCGGGCGATGGTTCGGGAAACGGCCGTTGCCCGGCCTGATACTGCCCCAGCAGGTGACCAGCCAGGAACCACTCTTAGATCATGCGAATTTCCCCGGTAGAGATACGCATTACCGCTGCCGCCCACTGCCCGCAGCAACCGAATGATTGACGCATTCCAAGCGGGAACAGAAAAATGATCTCTGTCCGAGTAATGCAAATCCAGCGGCACATCAACGTACTGTAGATGTTTGGCGGCATCCAGCGAAGCCATCACCTCCACTAGCGAGTTTGTATCCGAGTCAGCATCTGCTTGATCGCGTACATACCGTTTCACTGTATCGTATAGTTGTCTCTTTTTCTGAGCCAACCCTGCCTCAATCGTCCCCCAATAATCATCTGTCTGCCAGGTGGGGGGCATAAAAGGGAAGTACGCTGGATCGGTTAAAGCCTCGCGGCTGGCTTCTTGCGCTCCATAAAAAGCACCCTGCTCAATGCGCCCCTCAATACTGCCACACCAGATGGAAGCTGCCTTAAACTGGTTGTTCAGCGTGCCGCTGCTGGCAACAGCCAACGCAGCCAGAGCCGCATCGCCACCCTTGGAATGCCCGGTAATGTAAATCCGGCTGCTGTCTATTTTGACATTGTTTGCACCCCACGCACGCCAATTTACTTGGTTCAAAGAACCAACGCCTTCTAGAAGATTGAGAATATCAATGGCGTTAAACAAAGGAATGAGGTAGCTACCGTTATCGTAAGCCTGCATATAGGCTAAGCCGTCAGCCGGGCAGCCATTTACCGTACCGTGACCTCGAAATCCGGGCGTTAGGACGGCAAACCCTGCCTTTACATAACTATCCAGAATATCACCGTAATAAGCGTTTTGTTGGTAGGCAAAAGCATAGCTTGGTGCATCCGAGGCACTTACCCAGCCGTGGGCAAAGATAATCACTGGGTAGCCATTGGCAGGCATGTCAACTGGGGGAAGATCGAGCCGGGAATAAACGCGCAGCCCATCGGAGCGATAAGAGAGCAAGTAGCTATGGTAATAAGGCGCACCATAAAATTGAGCATACTCAGAAGATCCCGCAGGATCACCCAACTGGGTTTCAATTGTTAAGGTTGCCCGGAATTTTCTGCTACGCAGGCCGTCGATTGAAAGCTGGCGCAAAGAATCAATGGCTGGCTCTATTTGCTTGCTCAAGGCACGTCCCTCTCATCCAAAAGGTCGCTGCCCGCTTTATCCCATGGCAAATTCGATTTACCCAAGCTAGCCAGCAAAGGACTCTCTTCTTGAGGCCGGGAGTAGATGGGGAAATTAAACGGCCGTTCCTGAAACGAGTGCCAAACGGGCGCCAGCCCCAGCGTCCCCAACTCTCTGGTGCGGCTGACGTGATCCAAATCCAAAAGATGGGTCAAGATTGATTCATGTTCGCCTGCCATTTGTAATACCGTGCCGTCGGGATCAATAATTTGGGAACGGCCGCCGCCAAATTTTCCAACAATATTCACATCCACAAAAAAGCATTGATTGAAGATAGCGTTGGCCCGGGCAACGGCCGTTTCCACCTCCCGATCAGAGGTTGAGGTCATGCTGGGATGCAAAATCAGTTCCGCTCCCAGCCAAGCCAGCGAGCGAGACACTTCAGGAAACCACATATCGTAGCAGATGCACAGCCCCAGCCGCCCCACACCCGGCATATCCCAAACGCAAAAGCCTTTGTCGCCAGCGGCCGTGCTTTCCTGCGGCTCCCAAGGGTATAGTTTGCGATAATGCGCCACAATTTCACCACTGGGAGCAAAAACCAGGCTGCTGTTGTAAATCGCCTCACCATCCCGCTCAAAAAAGGAGCCGGGAACCAGCCAGCGATTCACGCGCCGTGCCAGGGCACTAAATCGCTCCGTCAGCGGCCCCGGCACCGGTTCTGCCAACTGGTTTGGGGAATCGCCGCCCTCTACAAACTGGTTCAAGCCCGTCACAAACAGCTCCGGGAAGCAGATCAAATCCACCCACTCGATGGACGCAGCAATGCTCTGCGTCACTTCCTCCAGCTTTGCCAGTGAGCCTTGCGGATCGCCATTCACAGGCGTGACTTGCGCGGCGGCAATACCCAGCAGTCGCGTCATGGTTAATCTACCATGTCGCGCAGGCGAATGGCGGCTGCGTGACGGTGGGCATCCATGCCTTCGTAGGTGGATTGGGTCACGGTATATTTTGCCAGCTCAATGGAGGCGTCATCGTCAACCTCCATGTGGGTGATTACTTTGAGGAACATGCCCACCCACAGGCCGCCCGTGTAGCGTGCCGCTGCCCCGGTGGGCAAGATGTGGTTGGGCCCGGCAATCTTGTCGGCGTAAACTTCTGGCGTTTTTTCGCCAATGAAGAGGGAGCCGTAGTTGGTGAGCAGCGGCAGCACCTCTCGCGGATTGCTGCTGTGGATTTCCAGATGCTCCGGGGCGTACTCATTGGCATAATCGGCAGCCTCGGCCATTGTTTCTACCACAACCACGCTGCCTTTGTTTACCCACGATTCCCGCGCCACGGCTTCGGTGGTGCGCTCTTTGAGCTGGCGTTCAATCTCCACGAGGGTCTCTTGTGCTACGGTTTCTGAGGTTGTGACCAGACAGCCACGGGCGTGGGGATCATGTTCACATTGGGCAATGAGATCGGCGGCGATATATTCCGCATTGCCCGTCTCGTCCGCCAGCACCAAGCACTCGCTGGGGCCAGCCAAAAAGTCTATGCCCACCGTGCCAAAGATTTGGCGTTTGGCTTCGGCCACGTACTGGTTGCCCGGCCCCACCACGATGTCTACGGGAGCAATCGTCTTGGTGCCGTAAGCCATCGCGCCAATCGCCTGGATGCCGCCGAGGCAATATATTTCATCCACGCCCATTTTCCACATGGTGTAGAGGATGCCCTGATTGATTTTGCCATCGGGGCCGGGAGGGCTGCAAGCCACAATGCGCTTGACCCCGGCGATTTTGGCGGGCATCATCGACATCACGGCCGAAGTTAAACAAGGGTAGCGGCCAGCAGGCACGTAACAGCCCGCCGACTCCACAGGGATGATCCGCTGACCCATCCGCATTCCGGGGGCGATCTCTTTTTCAAACTCGGTCATGCTGTCGCGCTGCGCCTGGGCAAACGCCCCCACCTGCTGAATGGCATAGTCTAATTCTTCGACCACGGGTTTGGGCAGCTCCTCGGCGGCGATGGCGGCTTCTTCTGGCGTTACCCGGAAGGTTTCGGGGGCAAAGTTGTCAAACTTCTGCGAATAAAAGCGCACGGCCGTATCCCCTTCTTCCTGCACGCGGCTAAGAATCTCTTGCACGCTGTTTTGTAGCTGACGCACGTCAGCTTTGGTCACGGGAACTTCTTGTTTTAAGGTTGTGTAATTCATTTTTTCTCCAATTTGGAAACTGGTTGGTACCTAACGATCATCAAGTGCCTGATAAACCATTGCTCTGAACTGCTTCGGTGCCTTATGATGGTCAGACGGCAGGAGTTGAGACATGAATATACCGATGAGTGCTTCTTCAGGATCAACCCAGAAACGAGAAAAATATGCACCGCCCCAATGAAAGCTACCTGCACTTCCCGGAATCTTTTCTGCCACCGGATCCATAATAATACCAAACCCTAAACCATAACCGCTTCCCGGAAATTGTATTGTTGAGGCAATTTGGATGGGAAGCAGATTTTGTGGTAGGTTGTTGGTCGTCATCAGTGCAATCGTTTTACGATTCAAGAGTCGAACGCCATCCAGTTGACCTCCGTTGAACATCATTTGAGCGAAGCGTAAATAATCTTGGGCTGTAGAGAAAAGGCCATGCCCACCCGGTTTCAAACCGGGTGGCAGCGTATGTTTGGCCGAGATCGGGTCTATCTCTTCCAATCTACCTGATTCGTTCATTGTATAGGCTGATGCTAGGCGAGCGATTTTTCCCTGAGGAACATGGTAAGCTGTGTCAGCCATGCCTAACGGTTGGAAAATCTCCTTTTCCAGGAAATCGCCAAATTCACACCCTGACAGCAGTTCAACCAGACGAGCCAAAACATCTTGTGAGTAACCATACTGCCATTGGCTGCCGGGTTGCACAAAAAGGGGTAGCGCCGCAAGTTTAATAGCCAAATCTTCCAGAGAAGCACTGTCATTGGGTTTGACAGCTTGATACAAAGCGGCAACGTTTTGATTGTCGCTTTCAGGATAACCCAGCCCTGACGTATGCGTCAACAGATGCCAAAAGGTGATTTCTTGGGTTTGTTTATGCCATTCCGGTTGGCCATCTTTTATTCCGGCAAAAACTGGCAAATCCTTAAACTCTGGAATATAGGCCGAAATCGGATCAGTTAATAGAAAATGACCTCTCTCAAATAGCATCATGGCCGCTACACTAGTAATGGGCTTGGCCATCGAGGCAACTCGGAAGATAGTGTCCGCCTGCATCGGCCGTTTCGTCGCCAAATCCATATAACCAAACTGTGCTGAATGGGCAATCTGACCATGATGTGCGATCAGGGTGACAATGCCGGCCAACTCGTGCCGGTCAATATACCCTTGCATAACGCGTTCCAGTCGCGCGAGTCGTTCTGCTATCATCTCATTTTGCCTTATGATGTTTGATATGCCGCAATTTGGGCATAAACGGCCGTCTCATCCACCACCATCCACTCATTGACAATCTTGCCGTCGCGCAACTCAAAGTGGGAGATGCCCAGAATGGCGATGGGTACGCCCGATTTTTCACCGTAACGGCCGTTGCCGCTGTGCGTGCCGCAGTAAGACCAGCGGATGGCGACGCGCACGGGGCGTTCTGGCTGCTGGCGGACGATGAGGTGATGCGGTTCATAACGGCCGTCTGGCATCGAAGCCAAAATGCTGGAGAAGATATTGCCGGTGCGAGGACGGCCGTAGCAAAGCTGACCGCCAGGCCCCTCAAAGCGGATCGCCCGGTCATATTGTTCATCCATGATTTTGAGCTGCTTGTCGCTCCACAAAGCCGTGTACGTGTCGTTGATGCGGTTGGCAATGGTTGTATCTCCGATAATGGGCACGCCTTCAGGGTCAGCCCAACGCTGGCGCATCGCCTCATTGCCGACAGTGTATGCTTCTGGATTTTTACTGCCCAATTCCCGCCCAAACGCAACAGGATCAAGTCCAATTTGCTGTACCAAACTGGCCTGATCACGCAGCAGCCACTCGGCCACCACCATGTTGTTTTGGCACAGGCAGTCGGCAATGGCCAGGGAGACGATGGGGCGATTGGTGGCCGGGCCATAAATGCCATCACCCAAATGTCTGCCGGGCGACCGCGCCCGATGGGAGGAGAGAAAGCCGTCGGCCTTGTCGCCAATGATCACATCCTCGGCCAAAATGTCCCGATTGGGAAAGAGGTGCATCGTTCCCAGCGTGTGGTTGAACACATCAATGAGGGTGTTTTCCTCGCCGTGGGGCGAATGCACCGGGCAGTCGGCTGCGTACCAATCGTGCAGCCGCCCCACGCCGCGCTCTTCCCAAATTTTGTAGGTAATGTCAATGATGTACTGTTCTGGTGTCTGGAATTCTGGTGAAAAGTTTTGCATGCCCATAATTAACCCCCGCTCCTCAACAGCCAATTTCTAATACTTAATTTGCCACTCTGCCGGAACTGATGCCGCATACGGCCGAACAGATCTACCCCCATTTGCATCAAAATATGGGGGATGTCCATGGGAACCCAATTTTCACAGATCGTTACCTCGTCACAGCGATAAAAGTCCATCACCCGCATTTCGATATGTCTACCCGTCGGCGGCATCCCCAAAAAGTCACTGCCGGTATGAGTGGCCTGCAAATAGCCCCAGCCGCCCGTTACTGCATAATTACCATCTGCAATTTGGATGAAATGGGCTTTGTCTCGGCTACCCCGGTCAGGGAATGCCTTCACAAAGGGATGGCCGTGATAATCGTCAAACCCTTTCACGCCGCGGGTTGTGCCAATGCCCGCCGCCCCGTACCACAGAAAGTCGGGATGGAAATGCCGGGCATCTTCTGCTTCAATCATATCCATCAATTCGTTTGTCAACTCCGCGCCTTCATGAATATCCAGACCGTGCCACATGCTGAAGATGCGCGCCAGGGTTCGTTGCGAAATCGCATTGTCTTGCGGTGTCAAGATCACGCCATCGTGCGTCATCGGCGACAGCCACTGGATTTCGCTCCCCAAGCTGGGAGCAATCGGCCAGTAGCCCACCTGCCGCATCAAGTCTAGAAAATCAACAAAGATATAACTCTCGGCAATCTTGCCTTCATGCAGCATGTGTCCTTCGGCATAGCGCACTGCCACAACGCCGCCCGTCGCCGGAATGCCCAGCCAATCATTTTGGAACGTGCCTACATAGTGACCCAGGCAACCAACCAAAAAAGCCCCGCGATAAAGCCCCCCGGCCAAAATATCGGTGCGGCGTTCAACATCAGGCAGGGCGTGGCGCAGTGGCTGCCAAAACTGCTTGCCTATGGTGTGGGCATCGCTCAATTCATTGAGGGGGTGGGAGATGTTGACGCTGGCATCGGCATGGTAGCTGGCGCGGATAGCGTCGTCCATTTCTGCTAGCGGCGTGTTGAGCATTTGCTGCATAATGGCCAGGATGCACTCTTTGTTGGCGATGTTTTGCGCCTGGTCTATCGGTTGATACTGCAAATACGCTTTTCCCGGCGTATCTTCTTGGGTCATCGTGCTTCCTCCAGATTTGATCAGTCAGCCATTTGATGAGCAGCGATTTGGGCGTAAACGGCCGTTTCATCCACCACCAGCCACTCATTCACAATCTGGCCATCGCGCAGTTCAAAATGGGAAATGCCCAGCAGGGCGATTGGCGCTCCGGCTGGCTCACCATACTGGCCAATGCCGCTGTGGGTGCCGCAGTAAGACCAGCGCAAGGCAATACGCATGGGGCATTCTGCCTGCTGGCGTACAATGACGTGGTGGGGTTGGAAACGGCCGTCTGGAATAGAAGCCAGCACCGTGTACAACCAGTTGCCCGTGCGGGTACGGCCGTAACAAACATGGCCGTTTGGCCCCTCAAAGCGCACGGCGCGATCATATTTCTCATCCATAATCGTGAGGTTTTTATCATTCCAAATGGCAGCGTAGGTGTCGATAATGCTGTTGGCGATGCCGTTGTCACCCACAATCGTTAATCCTGCCGAGTCAGACCAACGCTCGCGCATTGCGTCGTTGCCGACTGTGTAGGCTTTGGGATTTTTCTGCCCTAAATTTTTGCCAAAAACCACCGGATCATGCCCGAGTTGGCGGGCCATGCTGGCCCCATCGCTGACCAACCACTCTTCCACAACCCTGTTGTGACGGCAGAGGCAGTCAGCGATGGTCAGATTGCTGACGAAGCGACGGGTGGCTGGTCCAAAATAGCCATCGGCTAAATGGGTGGCTTGGGAGCGTACTCGATGGGATGAATAAAAACCGCTGGGCTTATCGCCAATGATGACGTCTTCGGCTAGGGCTTCTTCGTCTGGGAATTCCGACATCGCTTCCAGCGTGTGCAGGATAACTGCTTCCACCGTATTGGTAACGCCGTGTGGTCTCCGAACAGGGGTATCGGCGGCGTACCAATCATTAATAAGGTTTATGCCCCGCATTTCCCAAATCTTGTAAGTGATGTCAATGATGTACTGTTCTGGCGTTTTGAATTCTGGAGAGAAATTTTGCATGCCCATTAGCTAGGTTCCTTTTTTGGGTGAAGTGTTTGTAATTCGAGACTGGAGATTAGAGATTGGAGATTGCCAGGTTCTAATCTCAAATCTCTTGGTGTGCTGCAATTTGGGCGTAAACGGCCGTCTCATCCACCACCATCCATTCACTAGCAATCTGCCCATCGTGCAGTTCAAAATGGGAGATGCCCAACAGTGCCAGCGGACAGCCAGTTGGCGACCCGTAACGTCCCATGCCGCTGTGGGTGCCGCAGTAAGACCAACGCAGGGCCACGTTGATGGCTCGATTTGGTCGCTGGCGGACGATGAGGTGATGGGGTTCAAAACGGCCGTCGGGAATAGAAGCCAATATGCTGGCTAGCAAATTATTGGCCGACTCTCGCCCATAGCTAAGATGACCGTTTGGCCCTTCAAAACGCACTGCCCGCACGTAGTTATCAGCCAGGACGTTCAGGTGTTTTTCGTTCCATAGTGCATCATACGTGTCGATAATGCGGTTGGCGATGTCGCTGTCACCGACGATGGTTAGACCGTTGTTGTCTATCCAGCGTTGGCGCATCGCCTCGTTGCCAATGGCGTAGGCTTCGGGATTTTTCTGGCCTAGGGAACGGCCGTAAGCCACCGGATCAAGCCCTAGCTGGCGCACAAAGTTAGCATGGTCGCGCAGTTTCCACTCCTCCACAATGCGATTATCCCGGCAAAGGCAGTCGGCAATCCCCAATCCTTGGTAAGGCCGACCCGTGGCTGGCCCCAAAGTGCCATCCCCCGTGTGCAGACCCACAGAGCGGACGCGGTGTGAGGAATAGAAACCAGTTGGCTTGTCGCCAATAATTACGTCGTCAGCCATAGGGCGGCGGTTGGAAAAGACGTGCATACTTTCTAACGTCTCGTCAATCACATCTTGCACCGTGTCGTAAACGCGATGTGGCGACCGCACCGGGCAGATGGGCGCGTACCACTCTCGGATGCGCCCCACATCCCCTTCTTCCCAAATGATGTAGGTAATGTCGATAATGTATTGTTCGGGTGTCTTAAATTCTGGGGAAAAATTTTGCATGCCCATGTTGTAAATTCCTTTTTGGGAGACTGGAGATTAGAGATTGGAGATTGCTAGTTTCTAATCTCCAATCTCCTGATGTGCCGCTATCTGTGCATAAATCGCCACCTCATCCATCACGAACCACTCATTCACAATCAAGCCATCGCGGAGTTCAAAGTGGGAAATGCCCAAGATGGCTATGGGAGAACCGGTGGGCTCACCATAACGGCCGTGTCCACTATGCGTACCGCAGTAAGTCCAGCGCAAGGCGATGCGTACCGGGCGTGCCTCTTGTTGGCGGACGATGATGAAGTGTGGCTCAAACCGGCCGTCTGGCATGGAAGCCAGGATGCTAGTAAGAAGATTGGCGGTGCGGGTACGGCCGTAAAGTGGCCCATCGCCAGGTCCCTCAAAACGGATCGCCCGATCATATTGCTCATCCATCATCGTTAGGTTCTTGTCATTCCAGATGGCGGCATATGTGTCTATAATTCGGTTCGCAATGGACTTATCCCCGATGATGGTCAAGCCCTCTGGGTCGGCCCAGCGTTGGCGCATCGCCTCGTTGCCAATGGTGTAGGCTTCTCGGTTATCCTTGCCTGTCTTTTTGCCATACGCTACCGGATCAATGCCCAACTGGCGTAAATTCTTGGCTTGATCACCCAAAACCCACTCTTCGACAACCTGGTTGTCGCGGCAAAGGCAGTCGGCCATCGCCACCGTGGTGATTGGCCGATTAGTGGCCGGGCCTAAGTAACCGTCGCCTGCATGGACGCCAACGGTTCGCACCCGGTGGGACGAGAGGAAGCCATCGGCCAAGTCGCCAATAATGACGTCCTCCGCCAACAGATCACGATTGGGAAACACCTGCATAGATGAAAGCGTATTGTTTATCACGTCTTCCACTGTGTTAGAAACGCCACTTGGCGAGCGAACAGGGCAGTCGGCTGAGTACCATTCTCGGATGCGCTCCACGCCCTTTTCTTCCCAAATTTTGTAAGTAATGTCAATAATATACTGTTCAGGGGTCTTGAATTCCGACGAAAAATTTTGCATTCCCATGATGGATTCCTCTTCCTCTTGCGTAGATGCTTCTCATTACTTCGTAAAGAAAAATATGCGCCGGAAGCGTAAAAAGTTTGATCACGCAAAGGCGCAAAGACGCAAAGGTTTTTGTTGTCTACTCTTTTAAATCGTTCGCAACACGCTTGATATTATTTTTAAGCAAAAAGCCGCTAAAGTTGACGAGTATGCCCAGGCGTTTATTTGTCAAACGCAAATATGTGAGAAGTTGCTTACCATGTTAGCTACATCGTTTTCATGCAAATCCTTTATTCTTCCTTTGCGACTTGGCGACTTTACGTGAGATTTTTAGCTAGGGCTGCGCCGCTTTATGAAATACGCAATACGAATCGTCTATTTCCGATTTAAATTTTAATTTTTAGCCATTCGACGACGGACAAACAGCAAACCCGCACCCGCCAAAACGATGAGCGCAACGGCCGTAAACACGGCCGTCCCCCCAAAACCACCTGCTTCCTGATCGCCATACGTCACCTGCCACAGTTGGTTTGTAGCAACTTCGTTGAACACGGCCGTTTCCCCATCCGACCAAACAATCTCAACCGAATCAATCTCAGCTTGCCCCAGGCCAAAGTGGAGCCGCATATCGTGGCCTGCGCCCAGGCTGCCGCCACAGGTGACGGTTTTGGTTTGGAAACGGCCGTCTGTCGTCGTCACCACCACCCGCGTCCCCACTGCATCCATGTTCACCGGTCCGCCACCCGTTAGGTCAATGGTGAGCCAGTTGCCCAACACAAAACCATTGTTGCGGAACAGGCGGTAGCCTTCATTCCAGTTGCCCACCACATAATCCATCCAGCCGTCATTGTCGTAATCGGCGTAGGCAAAGCCCATGCTGGGCATCTCGCCACCAGCCCATACATCGGTAAATGAACCGTCCCGGTCGTTGGCAAAAAGATAGTTGGGGTGTGAAAACATCATGCCTTCGGGGGCGACGTTTAGATCGCGCTGGACAAAGCCGGTGGCGGCCAGGAACAAATCCTGCCAGCCGTCGTTGTCGTAATCAAAAAAGCCCGTGCCCCAGCCGACGGTATTGGTCCAGCCAAAATGCACGCCCGCGGCCTCGGCTTGGTCGGCAAAGGTGCCATCCCCCTGGTTTTGCAGCAGGGAAAAGGCGTTGAGCATGTTGGAGAAGTACATATCGAGGTCGGCGTCGTTGTCGTAGTCGGCCACGGCAATGCCCATGCCGCTTAAGACCACATCGGCACCACTTGCAGCCGACACATCTGTCCAGCACCAGCCGCCGCAGCCCGCACCATCGTTGCGAAACAGCACGTTGCCGATGGGATTTTGATATTCGTCATTGATAACGTAAATGTCAAAATCTTGATCGTTGTCGTAATCAATAAAGCTGGCGGCAAAGCCTGCCCCGAGCAGCTTGTCGTAAACTAGGCTGCCGGAGACATCGCTAAAGGTGCCGTCGCCGTTGTTGCGGTACAGTTTGTCTTGATGTTGGTTGAAGTCGATGGGGTCGCAGTTGGGTTCGCACGTCCAGTTAACCACGTACAAATCCAGAAAGCCGTCGTTGTCGTAATCCCCCCACGCAGCCGATTCGCCCGTGCCCGTGTCGCCCACGCCAGCGGTTTCTGTCACTTCCGTAAACCCGCCGCCTGCATCATTGTGGAAGAGGCGATTGGCACCCTTGACCAGCACGTACAAATCTTGCCAGCCGTCATTGTCGTAATCGGCCCAAATCGCCCCGCCGCTCAAGGTTTGGGGCAAACTTAAAACGGGCGATAGGGGCGACTCGGCAAAGGTGCCGTCTTGCTGATTGTGGTACAAGACATTTTCGGACTGGTTGCCCGTGACGTAGAGGTCTAGCCAGCCATCGTTATCGTAATCGCCCCAGGCTTGTCCTACGCCCAGGTAGCCCTGCACATCTTCGTAATCCCAAACGGCCGTATGCTCAGCAGCAATCCCCGCAGCAGACGTCACGTCTATAAAAGGGTCTGGGCTAGTAGTTTGGGCTTGGGAAACGGCCGTCCCCCCCCAACCAAACAATCCCAACAAAACCAAAACCCGCAGTAACTCCCTACGCAATACGCCATACGCACTACGTCCCTGTTTTCTCACTTCACTGCCCCCATCGTCAAACCGCCCACAAAGTGCTCGCGGATCGCTACCGCCAAAATAAATATCGGCACCATAATGATCAGACCAGCAGCCGACATCAGCTCCCACGGAACGCCCTGAACCTCAACCAGCGACAGCAGACCCACCATCATTGGCCGCGCCTTTTCCGAACTGGTCATAATAAACGCGAATAGAAACTCGTTCCACGCGCCCACGAATGCGAACACAACCGCCACGATGATACCCGGCCTGATCAGCGGTATCGTCACGTAGCGGAGCACCTGAAACTCAGTTGCACCGTCAACCAGTGCAGCCTGTTCGATCTCCTGTGGTAGCGAGTCGATGAATCCCTTTACCAGCCAGATGCCGAACGGGATCGCGCCGGCCAGGTTGAGGATGATTAGGCCTTGCAGCGTATCGAGCAGACCCAAGTTGCGGAACTGAATAAAGTAGGGCAGCAAAACAACGGTGGCGGGCAGAAACTGGGCAGACAACACCAGGATCAGCAGGCTATTTTTGCCGCGAAAACGGTAGCGTGAAAACGCATAGGCTGCCATTATCGCCAGCGGCACGGCAATGACCACCGTCGTAAACGCAATGATAACGCTGTTGCGAATCAGCGGCGTGAAGTCATATGGGTTGCCGTCAAACAGCTTGGTGAAGTTGTCAAACGTCGGCGTGAACAATATCCTAGTGGAAAACGCATCGCGGCGCGTCTTGAACGCCGTGCTCGCGATCCAGTAGATCGGAAATAAAATGTAGAAGATAATGAACAAAATGCCTGTCGTTTGCAGCAGGCTCATCACCATTTTGCGGGTACTATTTTTACGCATCTTGCTCACCTCCTAATAGCATCCTGACGTAGAAAAAGGCGGCTATAAACAAGATTGCCACCAAGATATAACCGAGTGCCGACGCATATCCGAAGTCATAGAAGCGGAAGCCAGCCTTGTAAACGAAGTAGTTAAGCGTCTCGGTCGAATTGCCTGGGCCACCACCGGTCAGTGTCACCACCTGATCGAAGACTTTGAGTGAGAAAATGATGCGCAGCAGGGTCACCAACAGAATGATCGGCGCGATCATCGGAATGGTTACACGCCAGAACGTCTGCCACTCATTTGCGCCGTCGAGGGCAGCGGCTTCCGTCACTTCTGGATTGATCGTACCCAGTGCCCCCAAAAACATCAGACTCACCAGCGACGACCAGCCCCAAACCTCGGTTGACGCCATCATTAACAGCGCCCAGAACGGTTCAGACAACCACTGGATGTCGGCCATGAAGGGAAGCAGAGTATCAATCAGCTTGTCGTAGGCACCGTACTGCGGATTGAGCATAAAACGCCACGTAAGACCGCGCAGTGCAGGCGCCACGGCAAACGGCAGCACCAACACCACCTTTGCAATCGACGTCAGCACGCTTCGCCTCTGTAAAATGACGGCAAACAGCAGCCCCAATATAATGGAAAGGGACACGGAGAGTACGACATAGCGCATTGTGACCCAAAAGCTGTTGAGGAAGTTCTCATCCAAAAAGGCGCGCGTGTAATTTTCAAAGCCGACGAACTCCTCGGGGGACAGCGAGCGAGCCAGCCGCCAATCCCGGAAGCTCGTGATGAAGGCAAATATCATCGGATAGAGTGACACGGCAAACACAACGAACAGTGTCGGCCCGATCAGGAAATACCTCGTAACTCTTCCTCTCTGCATCGCTACATTTCTCCTTCCTTAAACCCGGCTGGGCGAGCTTAAATAACTAAAGTACGAGACGGGATAAAAGTTTAAAAAGGCGCGAATAGTCACCTATTCGCGCCTTTTGTGTCAACCGTCGCGCGACTGTTTACTCGTAGTAGCCTGCACGTTCCATGACGGCCTCGACATCGGCCGCAGCCTCGTCAAGCGTCTCCTGTAGGTCTGCACCGAGCACGATATCGTTGAGCGCGATCTCGATTATCGACTGAACTTCCGCCCACTCTGGAATCAGCGGCATCAGACGCGAATTCGCCAGTCCGGGTGCGGCCGAAGCGTGAATGCCGCCGTTGACCTCATTGACTTCTGGATCGGTCAGGTTAGACGAATGGGAGACGACCACCGTCGAGAGAGCCGGGTCGCTTTTGTCCGTCACGATTTCGCGATCAAACTGCGGGCTGGAAAGGAACTTGATCCACTCCCACGAGGCATCTTTGGCATCGGAGTTGGCTGAGATGCCGATTGGCTCCGAGAGAGCGAATCCGAACGGCTCTTGGCCTTCCCAAGCCGGCAGCGGCGCATGAGTGACGTTGCCGATAACTTCTTCCGCCGCCGCTTCTGGGTCGTCAAAGGTCGGTGCAAACCACCACCAGCCGATGATCATTGCCGATTCGCCTGTGGTCACAGAGAGGCGGGCATCCCCTTCACCAATGGAAAACTGGGCTTCGGGTCCAATCTCTGCCAAACTAGCGTACAATTCTGTCGCTTCAACACCTACCTGATTGTTGAATATCGGACGGTATTCTTCATCGAAAATATCACCGCCGTTCCCCCAGAGCTGAAGCGCCCAGACGAACAAATTCTGCCCTGTTCCAACACCATAGTAATTGGCGAGACCAGCTAGGTCGGTGTTTTCTTGAATTGTGCGGCCTGCCTCTATCACCTCTGTCCAAGTGGTTGGCACGTCCAAACCGAGTTCATTAAAGACATCCTCGCGATAAAACATAACAAATGAGTGGGTGCGTACCGGGAAACCGTAAAGCGTATCGTCTAACACAGCTGCTTCCATAAATGACGGGGGATAGTCGTCAACGTAGTCGATATTGTCGCGTTCAGCATACGGCGCAAGCGGTTCCAGCGTTTGGATAAAGTTGGGTCCCCAAGCATCGAGCCACAAAACCGTATCATAGGCACCTGTTCCAGCAATCGACTCAGTAACGATACGCTCCTGGAACGAGCCCCACGGCTCATTGTTAAAGTTAACGGTGATACCGGTCATTTCCGTGAACTCTTCTGCGCGTGCTGCCCATGCCGCAAATTGCGGCGTCGTTGGACAGCAGGTGAGGAAGTCGATGGTCGTGCCGTCATACGGCTTGCCTGGGGTTAGGCCGTAGGGCAGCTCTTCCATCTCTTCGTCATCAGCCATCTCTTCGTCATCGGCCGCTTCTGCATCATCGGCTGTTTCGGCATCGTCTGTGGTGGCGGTGTTGTCATCGGTTGTTTCGGCATCGTCGGCCGTTTCGGTGTCTCCACCGCCGCAGGCGACAACAAAAAAGCCCAAAAGCAGCATGGCAATGAACAAGAAACTAAATTTTTTCATTATGTTCTTCTCCTTGTACGGAATATTTAAGACAGTAACAATATTTTTGGTCCTTTTCGTTTGATTTTTATCCCATCGCGCCTCCTATGAAAGCTATGAATTATGAACAATCTGCGTGACCAGAGTCGCCAATCTGCGGATTTTCATGGTGTGAGCTTATGCTGTTCTGGTCGTCTCCGCTTGCTTTACAGCAAACAACAAGGTGGGACGACTAGCCAATGGTTGATTCTCTGATTTCTAATTGAACAGGCAAAGTAATTTGAATCGGCTGCTGCTTATTATTAGCCAGAAAGCAAAGCAGTGCTTGAACCGACTGCTCGCCAATTTTACGTAAGGGTTGTTTCACTGTCGTAATAGAGGGTTTAGTAAGCAAGGAGGCACTCAAACCGTCGAAGCCAGCCAGGGCGATGTCTCGGGGTACATGCAAGCCACGTTCCAGAATAGCTTCGAGAGCATCAATCGCTATGAGATCATGAAAGGCAATAACGGCCGTTGGTGGAGAAGGCAAATCTAATAGCTGATACGTCGCAGATTGATTGTTGCTTTGTTCACCATCAGTTGCAATGACAAGCGAGGGATCAAAGGGGATGCTTGCACCTTCCAAAGCATCCCTATAGGCTGCGAAGCGGTCTACGTGGGTTAACTTCATGGCCGGACGATCAATAAAGCCAATGCGCATATGCCCTAAATCGAGTAAATGGCGCATGAGCGCTAAAGCACCATTGTAATTGTCTGGAGAAACATAAGAGGCTTGGTGATGATTGACCCTTCGCCCTAAAATGACAAAGGGCAACGCTTCTTCAAGCAGAGGGTCAATTACAGTTGCAGGCACATGATCCCAGACCAGAACCAGCCCATCTACTTCGCGTGCTTTGCATAACTTTAGGAGTTCGTCAGGGGAATGTCCTGCATTGGTGTAAAGTACAATATTGTGACCGTTTTCTTCTGCTGCTGTTGTGGCACCGGCGATGATCTCGGCAAAGTAGTCGCTGATCCCTGAGATAGCGGTATTAAACACGAATCCGATTTTTTCTGTGCGCTGGCGGCGCAAATTGCGGGCGGCGGCACTGGGCTGATAGCCCATTTCTTGGGCAACCTGCTGCACACGCTCTTTGGTTGCCTCAGAGACATCAACCTTACCGTTTAACGCTCTGGAAACGGTGGAGATGGAGACACCCAGCTGTTTAGAAATATCTTCAATCGTAACAGGCATAATTTGGAAAAGGGTCTGTGTAAAAGCCAACACGCACCTTGAACTAGCTTAAGTGCAGAGAGGGCTTTTGCTTAAGCAAACCAAAAAGAAGATACCCTTTGATTATTGAGTTGCTTTCTGTGGTTTACTTAGAAGTAGCCAAATTCGCAAGTTTCACGAAGAATACCGGAATCGTTTCCGGTATTTTCACCAGAATACTTCGGAATCGTTTCCGCGTCAAGAAATATCTCAAAGTGAGCACGCTTTTACCAAAGTCGGATTTTTCATCGCAAAGATGCAAAAAAGCAAAAGGTGCAAGGAAAAAAAGTTTTTCATTTTTCTTCCTTTGCGACTTTGCGTTAACTTTTCGCTTACCTGGGTAACAACCTGTTAAAGTGTGTCTGCTAATATTTGTCGTGCAAAGATTACGGTTGCTCAACGGGTGTTCTGGTGCGTATACGCACATCATTTCCGCGAGGCCGTGGCAGCAAGCCTGCATCCTGCACAATTTCGGCGACCAGTTCCTCTTGACGATAGGCCATTACATGAACGCCAGCTACGCCTTCAATTTCGCGCACCTGCTGGATGATTTCGATGCAAATCTGTTTGCCTTCAGCCCGTTTTTTGCCCTTTGGCGTCTTGCGCAGTCGCTCGACAATCGCATCCGGGATAAAGACGCCGGGTACTTTGCTGCGCATAAATTCGGCCGCTTTATCAGAGCGGAGCGGCCCAACGCCAACCAGGATAAAGGCTTGTTCGTGCAATCCTAAATCGCGAACGCGCGTCATATATTCACGCAAGCGGGGCACATCGAAGCAATATTGCGTTTGGATAAAGTTGGCCCCGGCAGCAATCTTTTTGGCCAGGCGCAAGGGGCGCCAATCAAAGGGCTGCACAAAGGGATTGGCGGCGGCGCCCAGGAAGAGCCGGGGAGGGGTAGAAAGTTTACGGCCGCTTAGAAACCGACTTTCATCTCGCATAATCTTGGCCGTTTGCAGCAGCTGGATGGAATCCAGGTCGAATACACGCTTGGCTTCTGGCTGGTCGCCCACGGACACATCATCCCCTGTGATGCATAAAACATTGCGCACGCCCATCGCGGCTGCACCCAGTAAATCGCCCTGAATGGCAATGCGGTTGCGATCGCGACAGGCAACCTGGTAGATAGGATCGTACCCGGCGCGGGTGAGCAAGGCGCAGATGGCCACGCTAGACATGTGGCAATGCGCCCCGGACGCATCAACAGCATTAATGCCATCACATACTTCTGAGAGAACCAGAGCGGCTTTATAAACATCCTCTGGGTCGGCACTGTCTGGTGGATTAAGTTCGGCCGTTACCGCAAAACGGCCGCTTCTTAAGACACGTTCTAAGCGGCTACCTGATTTGAAATTTGGGTCCATGACGCTTTTTCTTGCTCCACTCGTTCGGGATTCACAATTGAAATATCAGTTATCTGTACCCAGCCTTTGGGTAGCTCTGTATCAATACCATGCAGCATATTTATCCAGGAAGAGGAGCCTTCGAGCTGCCGATTAACGGGAGGCTGAATGGTCAACATCTCATGACCGTAGGTGGGCATGTGCCGGGAACGCTCATATGCTTCTACCCAGACGCAGCGCATCTCTGGCTTCACTTCGCAATGGCCGTTAAGGCGCACGCCACCACATGGTCCATTGCGTAAATTTTTAGGGCAGGTCATGGAGCAGGTCATCCCGGTACTGTGCAAGATGCATTGGCCACACATTTTGCAGTCGAAGACGGCGCGTTTGCCAACTTCCTCGCTCCAGGTGACGATGCCTTCTAAACGAGAATCCGGCTTTAGCCAGCGACGAAATGGTTTTAGCAGGCGTTCAAAGCCGTCGTAGACCACTTCTAGGAAGTGGGGATATTTTTGTAAGAAGCGCAAGCTCATTCTGACTCCTGTTCCAGTCCACCCTGCTTAATTAAGGTGCGCAAACGCTCTGGGGGATAGGCGGTTTCTAATTCATCAACCAGGGTGGTTAAAATCGTTTCGGGATTGCCCTCTTGCTCTTGCCACTCTCCATTGCGCCACTCTGCCAGATAGCCGTCGGAGTCGGTGATGCCTGCTCGCATGGCGGCTTCGTCAATGGCTACCTCAAAACGTTTGGAGAGTGGCCTGGACAGCCGCTGCCGCCCAGCACGTGCTTTCACTTGCGCAGGAATATCGCGCCAATAGATAATTTGAACCTTTACGGACATTAACTTTTCTCCTGGAAACCTTTGTTTCGTGCCAAATTATCTAACAATTTATCTGAGAAAACAGCTTCTAGTTCGGCGGCAACGGCCGTTGCCACATCTTCCAACTCACCCTCTCGCTCTTGCCACTCAGATGGCCGCCACTCCTCAATGTAGGCTTCTCCGGTGATGGCTTTGGCACGGTAGGCGGCGCGATGCACCGTTTTTTGAAAGCGGTCGGAGAGGGGGCGGGTATGGCGGTTACGGCCGTTCTTCACCCGAACCTGCACCGGAATATCCCGCCAATAAATAATCTGAACCTTCGTTGATGCTGCCAAAATAGTGCTTACACAGAATCAAAGTCGCGGATATCTTTGCCTGCCTCGGCCGACAGAATCTCCAGGGCGGTGGCGGCGCCTTCTCCAGCAGAGATGATGGCTTGGCTGCGCAGAATGTTGGCACTGCGGCCGATGACAAAAAGTCCCTCTATTTCTGAATAACCCCCGCGCTTAACGGGTACGTTCTGGGCTTTTTGGGTTAAGCCTAATTCCATGCTCAACGCCACCTTTTTGCCTTCGGCCAAGATGACATATTTACTCTGGTGCTGTTCGCCACCCTCTGTTGTCACCACAAAGCCATCGGCCGTTTTTTCAATGCCCGTCACTAATTTTTTCTGTAAATCAGCCCCAAAACTGGCAACCTGTTGGCGCGATACTTTCTGGAACTCGCTGCCCGTCATTTCTGGAATGCCCAGATAGTTGTAGAGCATTGCTTTGTGCATATCCGTGTCATCCACGCCGAAAACCGTCACCTCGGTGTCCAATTTTGCCAGAAGCAGGGCCGCGCTTAAACCACCAGGCCCATCACCAACAATAATTACTTTTGCCATCTTTTGTCTCCTTTATTGGTAATTGGGTATTTAATTACCCAATTCACTCAATCACAAGCTCATTTTACGTAGCGTAGAATACAAAAGTCTTCGCTACTTCTAGATTTTCACTCACTATTAAATAGACTTTTGTATTCTTACAATCCTATCAAACATTTCGCAGGCTTATACTGAGCGAAGCCGAAGTATTACCCACGCTATTCCCGGTTCAGTACGGCTCGCCGTCGTCGGCGACGAGGGGCAGTGCCGTTGGCCGAAGCGGCCGTTTTCTGGGGCAAAATGTCGGCGATGTGGCTAAAGGAATCGCTGGCGTGGGGGATGTGAATGGCGTTGGCAAACTCATCCTGGAAATCGGGATCGACGGCCGTTTCCACATACGTCACCCATTCCACCAGCTCCTGAGCCTCAAGCCGCTTTTGCTTGTTTAGCAAGGCAATCCGCGCCCCATCCCCGGCGGCATTGCCTACGGCATGTACCTTGGCTAAATCACAGTTGGGAATCAGCCCCAACACCATGGCATGTTTGGTATCAATATAGCTGCCAAAGGCGCCGGCCAAAATCACCTTGTCTACCTCGGTGATGTTTGCTCGATTCATCAGCAGCTTGGCGCCTGCGTAGAGGGCAGATTTGCCTAGCTGAATATTCCGCACGTCGTTTTGGGTGATGCGTAACGGCCGTTCCGATGTCGTCTCATCTTCTGTGGCCAAAACGTAGGAACCTCTAGGCCCTTCCCATTGCAGGCGGGGAGAGGGGCAGTTGGGGTTGAAACGGCCGTCTGGCAGCAAAACCTGTGCTAAATACAGCTCCGCCACCGCCTCGATGATGCCGGAGCCACAAATCCCCGCCGCCAAATGCTGGGGCTGCTCCTCCGGTGGGGCAGCGGCGGCTAAATTCCAACTGTCTGACCATTTCTCTTCGCCAATTACCCGGAAGCGCGGCTCTTTGGTGACCGGATCGATACGCACCCGCTCAATGGCACCGGGCGCGGCTCGCATCCCGTGTTCAATTTGCGCCCCTTCAAAGGCTGGCCCCGTGGGGCTTGATGCACTGAGCAGCCATTCCCGGTTGCCCAGCACAATTTCGGCATTGGTGCCCACATCAATGACCAGCATGATGTCCTCTTGCTGGTGTGGTTCCTCTGCTAGCAGAACACCTACATTGTCTGCGCCCACATGGCCTGCCTGGGCTGGCAAGATGTGGACAAAGGCACCGGGGTGGAAGCGCAGCCCCAGCTCCCGTGCGCGAATATCCATGCCATCCCGATTCGCCAAAGCAAAGGGCGCACCGCCTAGCTCCTGCGGATGAATGCCCAGCAGCAGATGCACCATTGTCGTATTGCCTACAAACACAGCGTCATGAATGTGCCGTGCCTGAATGCCAGCCGACTTTGCCGCTCGCGCCGCCAGCTTGTTCAAGGCTTCAATAACCGCCTCGTGCATCTTTGTCACGCCATCTTTATTTTCGATGGCGTAGGAGATGCGGCTCATCAAATCTTCGCCATAGGTCACTTGCGGATTCATGACCGATTCGGTTGCTAAAATCTGGCCGCTGCGTAAATCACACAAATGCCCCGCCACGGTCGTGCTGCCGATGTCTACCGCCAGGCCATAAATGCCTTCGGCATAACCTGGCTGCACATCAATCACTTCGCGCTCTTGCCAAATAATAACCGTAACTGCCCATTTTTCTTTTCGCAGGGCGGGCTGTAATTTGCGAAGAGCCCGTAAATCAATGGTGAGGTTGTGTAAATCTTCCTGGGCGGCGATGGCATCCTGTAAACGCCCCCAGTCGCCGCGATGCTCGCCCAGTTCGGCATTATCAACCTGCACATAAATCTGGCGGATGGCGGGGGCAATTTCTATCACCCGCTCGGTGGCCGATTTGCGAATGATCTGCTTTTGGCCACGACTTTCTTCCGGGACAAAGATGAGGGCGTCACCCTGCACCTGCGCCTGGCAAGAAAGGCGGCAGTCGAGGCTATTTAGCTTCTCCAGAAGGTAGGCTTCGTCATCAGACATAGGGGAGAGGTGGTCGGGGTGGGATTTGATGCCGTGCTTGGCAAAACTGCCTGCCTCTACCTGGATGCGGCATTTGTTGCAGGTCAGCCGTCCGCCACAGATGCTTTCAATTTCCACCCCTAACTGACGGGCGGCATCGAGAACGGCCGTTCCCTCTGCCACCTTGCCCCGCCGCCCCGACGGCATGAAGATGAGTTGGTGCTGTGTTGTGTCGTTGCTCATAGTGTCTCTCGTTGCTGGTTGTTAGTTGTTGGTTGCTAGTAAGCTGCTTAAACTGCAACCAGCCACTAACCACCAGCCACTAACAACCATTACCCAATCCCCATCTTCGCTTTCAGCTCACGCACCAAAGCACTGGCGTTTGGTGCGTAGCCATCGGCGCCGACGGCATCGCAATATTCTTGGTTTACGGGTGCGCCACCCACGAAAATGATGACATCATCGCGGAAACCGGCATTTTTAATGGCTTCAATGGTGGGAATAAACATGGGCATGGTGGTGGTGAGGAAGGCACTCATGCCTATTGCGTCTGGCTTATGTTCGCGGATGGCCTCGACAAAGGTTTCCTCGGCGACGTTTACGCCCAAATCTATCACGTTAAAGCCTGCGCCTTCAAGCATGATGTTGCACAAATTTTTGCCAATGTCGTGGATGTCGCCCTTGACCGTGCCCATGACAAAGGTGCCGACGGGTTTGGCATCGGTGTTGGCCAGCAACGGCCGTAACACTCCCATTGCCCCAGCCATCGCCTTGGCCGCCACCAGCATCTCCGGCACAAAAAAGGTACCCTCTTCAAAAAGACGGCCGACTTCTTCTAGTGCCGGAATCAAGGAGTCGAACAAGATGACCAGCGGATCCATCTCTAATTTTAGCCCTTCATTGGTCAGAGCCACGACCGGATCGCGCTCACCATCAATTGTGTTGTCGTATAGTTCGTCTAAGATTTCGTCTGCCCTACTCATCATAACTCCATTTTCGATTGACGATTGACGATTTTCGATTGGTTTACTATTCAATCGTCAATCGTAAATTATTTCCTTGGTCTTGGCCGCCGTTTTAGCTTTTTGGGTGCAGCTTGGGCGGCGATCTGCTCGGTCGTTGGCTTTTGTAGATGTTCTGGTTTCAAAATATGTTCCAGGTTGATGGGGTAACGGCCGTATTCCTGTGCCGCCTCATACATTGCCTCAATGTTTACTGGGGGTACGTCGGAGCCGATGTTGTGGCACGGAGCCAAAATGTAGCCACCGCCGCGCCCCAAATCATAAATGCGCCGAGCAACATCGTAACGAACCCCTTCTGGCGATTCAAAAGGCAACATTTGCTGCACGTCAATCGCCCCATGGAAGCACAAACGGCCGTGGTATAGCTCTTTGAGAACGGCCGTTTCCATCCCCAGTGCCGACGTTTGAATGGGGTTCAAAATATCCACGCCCATCTCAATAATATCCTCCACCACTGGCGTGACCGTGCCGTCGGTGTGGTACATAAACTTTACATCCGCTTCACTCTTGATGTGGTCAATGAGCTGGGCAATGCGCGGTTTTACCAACTGGCGGAAGGTGTCTGGCGAAATCATCATGGACGATTGCCCACCAATATCATCGGTAAAGTAAACCATCTGCACATAAGGGCCCACCGCGTCCAGAAAGTGGCTATAAAACTGTTTGTACAAATCAAGTAGCTTGTCCATCAAGGCTTCGGCCATTTCCAGATTATTGGCTAGATCGGCAAACATCATTTCGTAGCCCCGAATTTGCAAGGCTTTGGTGAGAACGCCGCCCTTAATCGCGTCAGCCACCAGCACATAATCGGTGTTTTCATACAGCCATTTAGCCCGTTCCGCCAGTCCGGTGACTAATTTGGGATCATACGGGTCTGGCCAGGGATGGTTTTCCAGATCGGCTACCGTTTTGGCCTCACTCAAGGGCGAGGAGTAGACGCTGTAGGCATCCAGCATATATTGCCATTCGATGCCCCACATATCGCGGTAAATATCGTCGCGCACGTCCACCACGTCAATCCAGTGGGGCGCAATCCAGCGAAAATCAACGTTGTAGCGGCGCAAAACCTTCTCGTCTGGCACCACATTTTGCACCATTCTGTCCAAAACTAGGTCGGTATTTTTAATATCGGGGTCATTGTGCAGATGCACCTTCAGCTTTTCATAGGCAAAACGGTGAATCGTCGCCACATGGCTGCCCAGATCTATCGGTACTCGGTCTGCCTCTTGGAAATTGGTGATCTTTTTGAAACGCTCTCTTCTGTCCATAAATCCCTCTGTATTGCTCCTTATTCATTAAAAAACACAGGCTCAATTTCCATCAATTCACAAAAATGGAGCAGTTCTTCTACTCGATTTCCCGCTACGCCCATGACGTGGTTGGAGCCGAAGTTGCCCACCAATTTATCTATGTCCACGTCCAGCTTGAGGAAAGCGGTGGGTAGCTGGTGGCTGCCCCTGGCCTGGACAAAGTTGTCATGCTCCTCGGGTGAGATGTGGACGGTTTCGCCGGAGATGATGCCCATGCGGTAACGGCCGTTCTCTCGATACAGTCGCGCCAGGGTCATATCACCGGGGGCGGTGTTGAAGTAGGTAATTGCCCCGCCCGCAGGCCGATTGGCCGGGCGCAGCTCAATATGCTTCATATTTTCAGCCGGATCATCCGAGCGAGCCGCATACCAGGAGCAAAACGCGCCGCAGTTGGGGAAGTAAAACAGCCCCCGCTCATCGTCAATATAGCTCACATCCATGAACAGCACCGGCAGACCGCCAGAAATTTCCTTCAAAATCTCCATCGTTAGTGCCGCATCCCCGTCTGCTTCACAAGCCATCATAATTGGGTCACGACGGCCGTCGGCGTCATACGGGCTAGGCAGCAGCGCGGCAGAAATACATTGGGGCACAAAATGGGTCGTCAGGTCGGGCATACATTTAATTGCCACAAAATCTAGCCCCATCTCCCCGATAATCTCCATGGTTGCCAGGTAGCAGCGCACCTGAAAGGCTAACTTCTCCGGGGTGAATTTGTCGTCGTTGTACTGAACGCTGCCCACCACCCGCGTCAGCCAGGTCATCATCTTCTTGGTGTCCGCTTCCGGCACCAGCTCAGCGCGGCGAATAATTTCTAGCTGGTCAATATGCTCCGTGTCCACGCCAAACAGCTTTTTCCACTGCATGGGGTCAAATGTGCCCGTGTCGATGCCCAGCGAACGGCCGCCAAAAAGGCCAAACATCTTGCCCTGGAGCCGAGCTTTTACGGCCGTTGCCATAAAATACGGCATCACTTTCTGTGCCAAATCCTCTGTAAAATCTTCGCGCAGACGCATATGGGGGTAGCCAATCTGGCTCAGCGTGCCACCTGCCCCCAACAGCCCCACCGTGCTGTGCGTGCCCGGATGCTTGTTGCCCAGCAGCACCGTTGGCAGGTTGAGCCGCTGAATGCCGCGCACCACCAAATTAGGCGATGTCCAGCAGGGCGTATGGGCAATCAGCACTTCCACCCCGGCGGCTCGCAGCGCGTCCACCTGGGCATCAATCTCATCCTTTGTCCGCGCCACCGACTCCTGGGCAACCAATGTCACCGGAAGCTGCTCAAAGTAAGCCACCGCCTCCTGATGGCGCGGCTCCGTCATCTTCTTAAAGACATGCTCCCACTCATGGGTGCGATGATCGCCAAAAGTAATTAGACCAATCTTGGGTTGTGACATGATTTTCCTTTGCGGCTAGTGGATGGTGGTTAGTGGCTGATTACCAGCCACTAGCACCTAGCCACCATCTCATTTTTCCATCCGGCGCGGGAAGGCCTGAATGCTGCGTCCGCCATCTGGGTAGATCGTCTGGCCTACCAGCATGGCCGCTTCTGGGCTGGCCAAGAAAATAATGACGCGGGCAATTTCTTCACAGGTGGCAATACGGCCGATTGGCAAGCGATCCATCAACTGCTTCCGCTTGGCCTCATTGTGAACCACCCGCTCCATTAACTCCGTCAGCACCGGGCCGGGAGCGCAGCAGTTAACCTGAATGCCTCTGTCCACCAGCGAAAGCGCCATCGCCTTCGTTAGCTGATTGACGCCACCTTTGGCCGCGCAGTACGGAATCTGATCCGCCAACGCCAACTGCGCCATCACCGACGAGACATTGACAATAGAACCCCCTTTGCCCTGCTCAATCATTACTTTGGCCGCCGCCTGGCTCACAAAAAACGTGCCTTTCAGGTCAACGCTCATCACCCAGTCCCAATCTTCTTCAGAAATGTCGAAGAAGTCGGCACTGTGGTTAACCCCGGCGTTGTTCACTACCACATCCACCGTGCCAAAATGAGCAACGGTGGCATCAACCAGGGCATCAATTTGGGCTTTTTGGCCGATGTCACAGCGCACAAAGAGGGCTTCACCCCCTTCAGCTTCAATTTTTGCCACCACCTGCTCACCTAAATCCACCGAACGGCCGGTCACAACAACCTTCGCCCCTTCTTTGGCAAACTCATAGGCACAGGCCTCGCCAATGCCCTTGGTTGCCCCGGTAATAATGGCAACTTTATCCTTAAATTTCATCTCAAAAACCCTTTCGATTTACGATTTTTGATTGACGATTTACGATTGCGCTCTGGCAATCGTAAATCGTTAATCGTCAATCGTAAATCAAGTCTCTAGTGGTTTTACGCCAGGCTCATACCGTTGGCGAATATCTTCAATCAGTTCAGCCACATGGTTGGTCAGGCGAGTCACAATCTTTTCGCCTTTTTCGACGGTGGCTTTGGTGGCATCGCCGATAATGCCATTTTTCAGTTCGCGGTACTCTGGGCGAGCAAATGTGCCTTCAAAATGGTACATCGTTCCGGGACGAGGAGCCGCACCGGGAGCAATGATAAATTTGCGGTCTACCAGCGGTTCGCCGCCACCCTTATCCGCTTTGCTCATATCTACAAATTGGGGGAAGAGGTAGAGAGCCACTGAGGTTTCTGCTTCGTCAGCGTGCCACATCCAATCTTCCAGCACGTCTTTGTCATCGCGCAAGAAGTCGTACCAGTGCAGGGACAGGGTGAAAATGCCTTCCAGACCTAATTTGTGCACAGCAACGATGGTTGACGACACTTGACCGTGGGCGGAGAGGATGATGAACTTATTAAAGCCTGAAACGGTCGCGCCTTTAACAATGTCTGTGATCAAACCGATGTGGGTTTCATAAGTGAGCGGGATATTGCCGGGCATTCCCCAATGGTGGAACGGATGGGAGCCATACATGGGGCAGGGGAGGAGCATCACGCCGGTTTTGCGGGAGATATGCTCGGCCATGCCGATGGCGTTGTAGCTGTCATCACCACAGGGGCAGTGCGGCCCGTGCTGCTCAATTGCCCCAATTGGCAAGAGGGCAATGTCGTCCTTCTTGGCATGGGCCACAATGGCCTCGGCGGTCATCTCTTGCCACCAAACTGCTTTTCCTTCTGACATTCTGATTTCTCCTTTACTAGAAAATTATGAATTATGCGGGATGAATGATGAAATTCATCACCGATTACCGAAAACTGATTACTGCTTACCGCTTACTGACCACTGCTTGCAGAACGCGGCCGTCGTGCCCGTCGTCCACGGCCGTTGCCGTTGCTGGCCGTCTGCTTTTTGTGATGGGCGATCCAGGCCTGGCAATTTTCATCATGCCCCATCAGGGCATCGGCGCCTAAAATAGCCTTCATCATTTCCTCTTCCAGCGGATTGGTGATAGCACAGGTCATGCCTGCGCCAATAATCATGGAGAGGAAGGCAGCGTTGAGAGACGGCCGTCCTGGCAAGCCAAACGAGATATTTGAAGCACCACAGGTGGTGTTTACTCCCAGCTCGCTCCGGATGCGCCGCACCAGCTCAATAAAGGTTGCTCCCGCTCCGTGCACTGCACCCACCGGCATTGCCAGTGGGTCAATAATGACATCTTCGCGAGGGATACCATAGCTTTCAGCGCGTTCCACAATGCGCTGCGCTACGGCAAAGCGCACATTGGGGTCATGGGAGATGCCGGTTTCATCATTGGCAATGCCAATAACGGCCGCACCATGCTCCGCCACCAGCGGTAATACCGACTCTAATCGCTCGGTTTCCCCCGTAACAGAATTGACCAGTGCCTTGCCCTCATATGCTTCCAGGCCAGAGGCCAACGCGGCCACAATGGATGAGTCGATGGCAATAGGCGCATCCACCACAGATTGCACCACGCGAATGGCTTCGGCAAGTACAGCTGGTTCATCAGCCATCGGGATGCCCGCATTCACGTCTAGCATATGCGCCCCGGCCTGTACCTGGGCAATGGCATCTTGGCGCACCCGATCAAAATTGCCTGCAGCCATCTCCTTGCCTAGCAGTTTGCGCCCCGTCGGGTTTATTCGCTCGCCAATAATGACAAAGGGATGTCCAGTGCCTATGACAACTTCTTTTGTGGGGGATGTAATAATCGTTTTCATGTTCTCGCTCCAAAAACTTGTTCAATTCAATGATCTAGATGGCTGAATACGTATACAGTTCATGCAAAAAATTTACTGCTTCAGCCGGGAAAAACCACCCCATGCTTTTGACCCAGAGCTATTAATTCTTCCCGAAGCGCAGCAGGAATGGGGATACCGGTTTTTAGGCGTGCTTGTGCCGTACGGTGTTCAATTTCACCCGGCAGCATCATCTCCTTGGTGTCATCCCACATGGGGGATGACTTAATGGTTTGGTAAAAGGCCGTCATGCGGGTTTGCATTTCTTCCTGACTCATCAAAATGAGCGGGTTAATGACAATCATGAAGTGGCAGGTCAGGCTGGGGTCATCGGGATATTTGTACATGCTTTTCAGCTCATGCTGAATGGCGCCGCCGGTAATTAGCCCGCTGAGAATATCGACGACATAGGATAGGCCAAGCCCTTTGTGCCCGCCTAGCGGTAAAAGGAATCCGGCAAAAGCGGCATCGGGATCATCTGTGGGACGGCCGTCTTTATCTGTAGCCCAATCGAAAGGAATCTTTTCACCCTTTTTGCTAGCCAGCAGTAGCTTGCCCCCAGCGGCGTTAGAGAGCGAAATGTCTAGCAAGAAGGGAAAGTCGCCAAAGGTGGGGATGCCAATAGCGATGGGATTGTTGCCCGTGATTGGGCGACTGCCCCCTGGTGCCACAATGTTGGGCATCACGCTGGTCATGACAATGCTTATCAGACCCTGATCGGTTGCCATGCGAGCATACAAACCTGCCGCGCCAAAATGGTTGCTGCGAATGACACCAACAACGCCAACGCTAAACTGCTGGGCCAGTTCAATGGCTCTCACCATTGCTGTCCGACCAACTACAAACCCAATTCCGTCGTCACCGTCCAGCAGTTCAAAGGCACCACTGCCCCGAACTTTTTGAATGTTTGGTGCTGGATTCATGGCCCGATTGAACAAGCGCTTTAGATAAACGGGCGCACGCAGTACCCCATGGGAATCAATGCCCCATAGATTGGTTTGCACCAGGGCTTCGGCACAAAAGCAAGCCTCCTCATCAGTCATCTCTGAGGCAAGAAAAAGATCTGAAAGAAATTGTTTAAGCGGCTCTACTGGAATTAAACTTTCATTTTTAGGCATAGTTTTCCTAAATTATTCTGTTTGAGGATGAAATGTAGCAATGCCTGGCACTTGCACCCTTAATCGATACAAGCTGGTTGCGGCAGTGATATACAAGGAACACAAATCGTCATCGCCAAAAACAAAGTTGGTGGCCTGTTCTGGCACTTCAACAACGCCAAGACACAGTCCGTCTGCTGTGAAGATGTGAATGCCACCCGGGCCACAGGAGTACACATTGCCCTGACTATCTACTTTTAGCCCATCGGCAACACCCGGTTTGTCACCCGTGAGATTGGCAAAGAGACGGCCGTTTTCAATCCCACCATCTGCCGTTACCTCAAATACCCGAATGTGCTGCTGCTCGGTGTCGCTCACGTACAGCAGCGACTCATCCGATGAAAAGCAAAGGCCGTTGGGCTTGGCAAAATCGTCAATGAGCAAGGTCAATTCCCCACTGGCTAGATCAAGTTGGTAAACGCCACTAAAAGGGAGTTCCGGCTCGCGCGGGATGCCGTATCCGGCACTGCGCCCAGAGGTGGGATCGGTGAAATAGATACGGCCGTCTCGCTTGACCACCACATCATTCGGGCTGTTTAGCTGTTTGCCTTCATAATGGGAAACCAAAACTTCATAAGCACCCGTCGTCAAATCGGTGCGGCTAACCCGACTGGTGGCATGTTCACAGGTGATCAGCCGACCACTGTGATCATAAGCGTTGCCGTTGGCCATATAGCTGTGCCGATTTCGTTTTTGCACGCCCGTGTCAGCTCGCCAACTGTAGGTTGAATTTCCTAAGATGTCGTTAAAAAGTACACTCTGGTAGGTTGGGTGCCAAACTGGGCCTTCGACAAAATCAAAGCCTGTGGCCACTTGCTCAAGGGCAGTTTGCTTATTCACGATCCTGTTGAATGCGGCGTGACGAACTTCCACCTTACCCTTCCTATGGTTGCCGAACTGAGGTGCGCATAACGAGTTTGCCAGGCAGCAAATGGGTTTTTGGTGTAGGGAATTTGGGAGCGGTGATGAGAGAAACGGCCGTTTCTACCATTTGCGCAATAGGCTGTTGAAAGGTCGTCAACTTATAAGCCGACCATCCGGCCACCGGAATATCATCAAAGCCAACAATTGATAATTCATCCGGTACGGCCAGACCTGCATCACGTGCCGCGTCCATTGCCCCCAACGCCATCACATCGGCGGCACAGAAGGCAGCGTCTGGTGGCGTGTTAAGAGCCAGCAAGCGACGCATTGCTGCATACCCGGAATCATACGTATAGGCTCCCTGTTCACGGATTAATGCCGTATAGCCTCGTTCATTCAGCCGATTGACAAAGCCACCTTCACGCATCTTGTTTGTAGCTGTACTGGCAATGCCTGCCAAAAAAGCAATGCGCTTATGTCCGGTGTCTAGGAGTAAATCAGCCACCGCACTGCCTCCGGCCACATTGTCACAACAAACACTGATGGCATTGGTATCTGGGGCAAAACTGTTAAACAAGATGACGAGGGTGCCTTTCTTTGTGCACTCGTCAATTATTTCATTACTGGGTGTGGTGGAAACAATCACCAGTGCATCGACACGGTAGCCCAAAATGCGCGGCAAAATATCATCTACTGGCCGATCTGGGGGGGCATTAAAGAGCAAACTTTGTTTACCTAAAGCCTGAAACCTGTCTGTAAAAACATCCAGCACATTGGGGTAAAATGCGCTGTCTGTCAGATTGGACATCACAATGCCCACAATATTGGTTCGTTGCGTACTCAGGCTGCGGGCAATCACATTTGGTTGGTAGCCTAACTCTTTTGCAGCGTCCAACACACGCTGGCGCGTTTCTGGAGCGACGCTCGCTTCAGGATCAAAAGCGCGAGATACCGTTGGTTGTGAAACGCCGGCGAATCTGGCAACATCTATGGAGGTAACTTGATTTTGAGCCATGCCCTATTTTCTCATAAATAGCGATAACAAAGTTCTGTTTTCCCGATGCGTTGAATACGTATTCAGTAGTTTACGCATAAATATTTGATTGTCAACAGCTTCTCGTCATTCCCAAGCTCAGAAAATAACCCTTAAGCAATAACGGCCGTTTGTTACATCTGGCGGGGCAGCAGGATTTGAACCCACGACCTCTGCACCCCGCGTATCGTCAGGTTCCTGGCACCTGTTATAATTTGCTGCTATGAATAATTTATCTCCTTTTGACCCTAATTCTTTACGCCTGCAGTTTCCTGCCCTCCAGCTAGAAATTGATGGTAGAACGGCCGTTTACCTAGATGGCCCCGGCGGTACCCAGGTTCCCCAAAGCGTAATTGACGCCATGATAGGCTATCTTAGCCACGGTGGCAGCAACTCTGGTGGCCCCTTCCTTACCAGCCAATACACCGACCACATCACCAACGCCGCACGTACCGCCATGATGGATTTCTACAACGCCCGTCGCCCGGATGAAATTGTTTTTGGTCAGAATATGACCAGCCTCAACTTCAGCCTTAGCCGCGCTCTGGCCCGCACTTGGCAGCCTGGTGATGAAATCATTGTGACCCGTCTGGATCATGATGCCAACATCTCCCCTTGGCTGCTGGCAGCCCAGGATTGTGGCGTCATTGTGCGCTGGCTCGATTTTGATCCGGTGGATTGCACCCTGCGTCTGGATTTGCTGACGGATTTGCTCAACGAGAAGACACGGCTGTTGGCTATTACATACGCCTCCAACGCTGTGGGCAGTATTACAAACGTGCAGCACGCTACCGAACTTGCCCACGCCGCCGGAGCAATGGTCCTGATTGATTCAGTGCATTATGCGCCACATGGCCTCATTGACGTGCAGGCTTTAGATTGCGACTTTCTGATCTCTTCTGCTTACAAATATTTTGGTCCGCATACGGGCATTTTGTACGGCAAATATGAACTGCTGGATGCGTTGACCGCTTACAAGGTGCGCCCAGCTCCGGCGAAACCAGCGGGCAAATGGGAAACTGGCACACAAAGTTTTGAGAGCCTGGCCGGTGTTACGGCCGCTGTGGATTACGTGGCCTCAATTGCTGGCGAGGGCGGTACCCGGCGTGAGCAATTGGTGCAGGCAATGCAACAAATCAAAACGTATGAGATGGCCTTGAGCCAACGCTTTTTGCTGGGGGCGACGCAAGTTGCTGACCTACGCGTGTTTGGCATTACCGATATGGAGCGACTAACGGAGCGTACGCCCACCTTTGCCGTCAGCATCGACGGCATGACGGCCGAATCTGTGGCTACCAGGCTTGGTGAACAGGGAATCTTTGTATGGCACGGGCATTATTACGCAGTGGCCGTGATGGCACGTTTGGGGCTGTTGGATGAAGGTGGTTTGGTGCGTATTGGTTTTGTCCACTACAACACGTTTGATGAAGTGGATCGTGTGCTTGAGGCGTTAGCGCAGCTCAGGTGAGCGATTCGGGCAGAAATGAAAGCGTAAAGATTGATTGGACAGATGGGTTGTTGTTCACACAATAGCCCATTTTTATTTTCCACCACCGGGCCGATTGGTAGCAAACCAGATAAGCATCATGATGACAAAGCCGCCAAAAAAGCCGACACCAACACCTACACCGGTGATTAACATGCGTACCACTTCGCCAGAGGTGAGGAGCGAAAACCCAATTGCCAAAAGGCCAACCCCGCCTAAACCGCCAGAGATGAGTAACATACAGCCTGGCAGGCGTTCAGTTTCTTCGGTTGTGTTGCCGCGCTGGCGCACAATGAGATATTCCACGACGGCACCAATAACGGAACTAACCAGGCCTATGGCCAAGCCTATTAAAAATGCTTGTAAATTCATACTTGTTGTAACCCTCCACAGTTTTTAGGTGTTTTTTCCTTGCCATTTGCAGGTACAGGCATGGGTTTGGTAGCTGGCAGCAGTTGGCGTCGGCGGAGTGCTTTTTGGAACAATGGCTCAATCTGCTTTTGAATGTGTACGTTAGCATAACCAACCCATCCGACATTTGTGCTTACGTCTAGGGGGTGGTTGAGCGGCTGCCCAGACGCATCGGTAATGATAACACCTAATTCCTCGGCAATGAGTGCCGTGCAAATGTCGTATGGGTGGCAGCAGATGCCCAAGGCCCTGTTTTGTTGAGCAAGCAGTGGTTCCAGATACGGCCGTATATCTGCTACAAACCGGTCTTTCCCAGCCATTAGCTCGTACAGTTGGCCACCGGTGCAAATATATTGGTCTTCAAAGCAGTGGGCCTTGCCAGGTTGAACCGGCCCCAATGCACCCAGCACAATTTCTTCATCAATGGCTGCTAGCTCAGCCCGAGCACCAGGGAAGAAGCGAGCGATCATAGCAAAGCCGTGGGCGATGGTGGTGGCACGAGACGGCCGTACCTGAATCGGTGTTTCTTGCCCTGTGAGCCGATTGTAGCGCACCGCCGCCACGCCCTGCCCCTGTACTGCCCATACAGAATCTGCCAAATGTTGCTTTACCAGCGGAATTTCCGTCTGTACGGCCAGCTCAATATCTTGCAGATTGGTGTGTGGGCCGCGGTTGGGGGCAACCGCCGTTAAAATCCAGCCGCTTCGTTTTTGGTACATTAACCCCCGCGTGCCGTCAATGGGGTCTACGATAATGCGCCAGACGGCCGTTTCTGCTGCGGCTCCTTCTGGCAAAACCACCTGCCCACCGGGTAAGCCTTCGGCAATAAGCACAATGGGTATTTTGTTAGCTACTTCGCGCTCAAAGAAATCGATGAGCAGTTCCTCACTCACTCGATCCACCGCATAAATGGTGTCTCCTTCAGCTTCCCTTACCACCGCAGATAAACTTTCCAGGGAGGCTTGTTCACACGCTGTGACAACGGCCGTTTGAATGTGAGCGTGAAGCTTTCGGATGGGTTCAAGCAGGGGATGAGTGAGTGACATCAGGGCAAACGAGCGTTATCCAGTTGGTGTAAGGCACTTTCTAGCTGCTGCTTACGTGATTCAGTCTCGTCGAAGAGCAGCGCATTGCTCACGGCAATGGCAATGGCAGCAGCGATGGCACGGGCGCGTTCCAAATCGGCTTCATCAAAGTCACCGTCAATCTTGTTTAGTAACTGCATTGCCCCCACCACTTTGCCCCGGAATATGAGCGGCACGCACAGCAGCGAGTGCGTATTAAAGCCCGTCTTCTCATCTGCTTCATGGTAATGTCGCTCATCATTAAACACATCGTTGGTATAGATGGGCTGACCGCTGCAAACGACCTGCCCCACGATGCCCTGATCAATATTTAGCTCGATTTTGCTGAGTTCTTCAACGGCCGTTCCCACATTGGTAAGCACGCGCAGGGTTTGGGTCGATTCATCCAGCAGCCACAAGGAAGAAGCCTCAATGTTCCAACTATCATGAACCTGCTTAATGGTTAGCCGAATGACTTCCTGCAAATCGAGAGAGGATGTAATGGTTTGGGTGATGTGAATGAGCGTGTTTAGCTCTTCCAGGCGGGCTGCTAATGCCTGGTCGGTAGCCTGGAATACACGGGCATTTTCCAGAGAAATCGCTGCGTAATCAGCTAAAAAAGAGAGGAGAAATTCATCTTGCTTGCTAAAGGCGCGGTAAGCAGAGCGGTTGCTCACCCCCAACACGCCGAGCGAAATGCCCCGCAGTTGTAGCGGCACATACAGCACCGCATGGGCAAAGTAGCCACTTTTTACCTTCATGCCCTGCCCGCTCATAGAAGCCTGGCGCAACGGCCGTCCAGTTTGCATCACTTCCCCCGCAGGGGAATCAGCCAACGGTAGAATGGGTGCTTCGACATCAGGGCGTTGTGAAGTTTGAAGGTCGTACGGCCGTAAATGTTTCCCCTCATCATCAGGCAACCAAATGGTGCTCTCTTCCGCATTGGTGAGGTAAGTAGCTGCTTCTAAGACGCGCTGGAGTACCTCATCCACGCTCAATAACGTTGTCAATGCTTTGCCAATGTTTGACAGCGTGCGCATTTCGTTATTCTGGCGGCTCATTTCCACCTTGAGCAACCGAATTTGCTCTGCCAGTTTTGCTTTGTCATGCAGCAAGCGGATTTCTACCAGAGCCCGATCAATTGTCTCTACAATCTCATCAACCGTAAACGGCTTGATCAAATAATCTTTGGCCCCCAGCCGAAACGCTTCAATAGCACTAAGTTCAGAACCATAGCCGGTCATCAACACAACGGGAGTCCGCAGGGATTCCTGTGCCATCTGCTGGAGTACGTCTAACCCAGTCATCTGGGGTAGATTAAAGTCCAGCATTACCAAGTCTGGCTCTTTGTCACGGATGATTTCCAGGCCCGTTTTGCCATCGTAAGCGTGCATGGTGTGATACCCAAAATTGGGCAGGACCGTTTCGGTTAGATGTTTCACGATTTCTCGACTGTCGTCGATTATGAGAATGAACTCACCGCTCATAAAATTATCTTCTTGTAGATATTCAGAGATACGGCCGTTTCTCTCCACCCCCGAGAGTTCTTGCCAAATAGCTTCACCCATCTGTAAATTAGCAATGATCCTAGGGCAAAAAACTTACACACGTTATTAAGTGAATTGCCGTGAACTCTTTCATTACATAATTAATTGGGCAGATACGATACGACGGCACCAGCACAGCGATGATCCAAATGGATGCTGCGCACAATCCCGCAACAAACTTTTGGTCCATTTTCCTCTTACTCTTTGCACATTGCGGCGATTATAGCATACCCCAGCTTCCACTCACCAAAATGGAGGCTTGTTACCTGCAACAAAGAGTAAAAATTTACATTTTTAACTTTACGTAAAGCAAAGAACGTGTTATAGTTAGCCAGGAATTGGTTATGTTAATGTAAACAAGGTGATTGGACGCAAAATTGCCAACCACCATTCCCTCATTTGGGTTCCTCAAATGAGAACATCGTCACGTTAGTGGAGGTATGAGATGGTTTCCCAGCGTCGCTTACTAAATTTAATAACAATGCTCATTTTGCTCATGTTAATTGCGGTTGCCTGCGAACGGCCGCTTGGCGGTACAGAAGACCCCGGTGACGGTGATCAGGCTGGCGAAGTAACCGATGTCAACCAGGGCGGTGGCACCGATGGCGACACCACGGCACCAGCCGATGATGCCAGCAATTCTGGTGAAGTCGCACAAGGCGATAACACCGCAGAAGAGAGTGGCGGCGAAGAAAATGCTGACAATACTGCGGGCGAAACCGGGGACGAAGCCCCTGCTGACGACGAAGAAGCGGGTGGCAGCGCAGGCGATGCTTCTGGCGGTGAGCAAGCTGGCGATGCCGCAGAGGGTGAAGAAAACCCAGCAGAAGACAATGCAGATGATAGCAATGCCGACGATGGCAATACGGCCGAAGACGGCAACAATTCAGACGCGAACGAAGACGATAATACAGATGCTGGTGCCGACAATGATGCCGATAACAATCAGGACAACGCAGATGATACGATTCCAGCCACCCACACGGTAGCAGCTGGCGAAAACCTGTATCGCATTGGCCTCAAATATGGTATTTCCTGGGTTGCCATTGCCAACGAAAACAATTTGGCAAATCCAAATGTGCTAACCGTTGGCCAAGTGCTCAAACTCCCCGGCGCATCCGAGCCAGACCCAGGCCCGACACCAACGCCGTCCCCTCAAACAGAAACGACTTACATTGTGCAGCCTGGCGACAACCTGTTCCGTATTGGTCTGAAGTTTGGCATTAGCTGGGTGCAAATTGCCGAGGCAAATGGGCTGGTCAATCCGAACTTGATTAAGGCTGGGGATGAGCTAAAAATTCCCGTTGATGCCCCTGGCCCGGCGCCGGCATTCTCGCATGTAGTGAAGCAGGGCGAAACGCTGTTCCTCATTTCGCTGCAATATGGTGTGGCCTGGCCAACCATTGCCGAAGCAAATGATTTAACCTCCCCCTATGTTATTTACGTTGGGCAAACGTTGGAGATTCCTGGCAGCCAGTAAGCCTAAGAAATCCATTTAGAAATAAAAAAAGCGATCTCACGCGAGATCGCTTTTTTTGATCCTGTGCGTAACAGGTCACGCTTTTTGTTTGGCAGAAAGTGGTTTGGCCTCGGCCAACGCTTGCAACAGTTCCTGAATGCGCACGGGCTTACTGATGTAGTTATCCATTCCGGCGGCTAAATATTTTTCTCGATCACCGATCAGGGCGTTGGCTGTCATGGCAATAACGTCTGGCTGCTGTTCTGGGGGCCAGATGTCACGGATTTGCTCGGTGGCTTCGACCCCGTCCATATGGGGCATTTGCACATCCATCAAAACAACATCGTACGGTTGGCGTTGCAAGGATTCTAATACTTCCAATCCGTCTCCAGCCAGGTCGGCACGATACCCCATTCTTTCCAGAATGCGCAAGGCGACTTTTTGATTTACCAGATTATCTTCAGCCAGCAGGATGCGGAGAGGATGTTTCTGGCTCATTCCTGGATCGATTTTGAGCTTTTCTTTGGGGCGTCTGGACTGTACGGCCGTATCAGAAAAGACGTTTAGTAATGTGTCGAATAATAACTTTTGCTTAATTGGCTTCGTAAGGAAGGCGGCAAAATAATCTGACTCCTTAAAATCCTCCCGATCCCCAATGGAACTGAGCATAACCAGTGGCAGGGACGTTTCATCCCGCAGTTTGCGAACCTCTTCAGCCAACATAATGCCGTCCATCTCTGGCATTTGCATGTCCAGGATGGCCAGATCGAAGGGCGTACCCTGGCGGAGCAACGCCAAAGCTGCGGCACCAGATTGCACAGCCTGGGGGTGCATTCCCCAAAGCTCTGCCTGTTTCACCATAATTTTGCAGTTGGTTTTGTTATCATCAACAATGAGCAAATTTTTGCCTTCAAGCTGCGGCAATGTTTTTTGCATGTACACGCGTCGCTTAGAGGCAACGGGGCTGGTGGAAATTGTGAAGTGGAAGATAGAGCCTACCTCATATTTACTTTCTACCCAGATGCGTCCTCCCATCATTTCTACCAATTGCTTGCTAATGGCCAAGCCTAAGCCTGTGCCGCCATACTCTCGGGTGGTGGAAGCATCGACTTGGCTGAATGATTTAAATAATCGACTTAATTTTTCGGGGAGGATGCCGATGCCCGTATCTTGAACGGAAAATTGTAGGCTAATTGCTTTGCTAGAGGAGTCTGTGACTGTCTCATTGTAACGAGAAACGGTGAGCACGATCTCGCCAATTTTAGTGAATTTGATGGCGTTGTTTAGCAGGTTCACCAAAATTTGGCGCACTCTGGTGACATCGCCAGAAATGTCATTCGGCACGTTATCTTCAATGACGTAGGCTAGTTCCAAGCCTTTTTCTGACGCTTTGGCAACCACAACGTCCAATGCTTCTTCAACACAATCACCCACGGCAAACGGCCGTTCCTCCAATTCCAGCTTCCCCGCTTCAATCTTGGAGAAGTCGAGAATGTCGTTGATCAACGCTAATAAAACTTCGCCACTGCTGCGAATGGTTTGGGCAAAATCCTGCTGCTCGTCCGTCAGGTCGGAATCGAGCATGAGGCTGGTCATGCCAATGACGGCGTTGAGGGGGGTGCGAATTTCATGGCTCATATTGGCCAAGAATTCCGATTTTAGACGAGACGCTTCAATGGCCTCGTCGCGGGCAGCCGCTAGCGCATTTTTAATCTTAACTTGGGCAGATTGATCGGTGACCACACAAATGGAGCCTTCATCCTCGAACCGTTTGCCACGGGAAACGGCCGTTATTAACACATTAATGTGGCTGCCATCCGCATGAACAAACTCCGTCTCACGGCTCATTCGCCCCGCCAGATACTCTTCTTTAGTCGGGAACAGCATCTGCCGCTGCTCATCTGTTTGCACCAGAGCAAAAAGTGATTGACCGACGAGACTTTTTTCAGGGCTACCAACCAGACGAGCCAGGGCATCGTTACAATACTCAATAATTAAGCCTGCATTGACAACGGCAAGCCCCTGCTCCATATTGTCCATCACCTGATGCGCAAAATCTCGCTCCTTTTTCAACGCTATTTCAGCTTGTTTGCGTTCAGACACGTCTTCTTTGATGGCAATAAACTGGGTAATTTGGCCTACGTCATTTTTTACCGGGGTAATGGTCATGCGCTCATAATAGAACGTGCCGTCTTTGCGGCGGTTGATTAGCTCTTCACAGTGCCAAACCTTACCTGCCTTAATGTTCTGCCACAGATCGCGATAGAAAGCGTCGCCATTTTTGCCAGATTTTAGGATTCTTGGATTTTTCCCGATAACTTCTGCCGGTGTATACCCGGTGAGCTTGGTAAAGGCGGTATTTACCCAAAGGATAATTCCTTTCTCATCGGTTATGGTAATGGCGTTTGCGGCAGATTCCAGAGCTGTTGCCTGTAATTGCAGTTGCTTTTCGGCTTTTCGCTGCTCGGTAATATCGATAATGGAAACAATCACTTGCGAAAGGGTGTCTTCAAACCCTGGCGTGACAGACCAACGGACTGAGACAATGAGTTCTTTATCATCAAGGGTGCAATTAATTCCCTCCGCCTCAAAAGAGGTATCTCCTTGGCTAATGAGGATAAGCTCTTCTTTGAAGATGCCAAAGGCTTCGGGGCCAAAAACTTTGTCTAGATTTTCTAGTAGCTGTTCTTTGCTAGACGCTTTGTACAGTTCCAGCGTGGCTTGGTTGACATCTATAACTTTGACCAGGCTGATGCAATGAAACACGTCCTCGGGATGGGTCTCGAAATATGCTCTGAAATCTGTAACACCTTTGGCGTGTAGCTGGTTGATGAACAGCTTCACCTCTGAAAAATCCTCTTCCCACAGCGAGATAGGGGTCGCTTCAAACAATCCCCGGTATTTTCTGTTTTCAGTAGCTGTCTGTTGGGGAATGGCAACGGCCGTTTCTACACCGTTGCCATGACTTTTTTGAGAGTTTGCAACTGCCCCGTTGCCCACAACTTGCGCCATTACAACTTGCCCTTTGGTTGAACTAATAAAACCCTGCGCGCTCGATTACAATTAGACAGGTTTATTTTAAGGGGGCAGCCGGGCGGAATTCGATTCCTCATAAGTACCAGTGACTTGGTAAATGATAAGACATTATGCCTAAAGCGGCTGCAAAGTTAGATTGTAAGCGTGAATGTTGGGAGAATTTTAGTTGAGCCAAGCGAGCCTGGTTCACAAAATCAGGCTCGCTTGGCTCGTAGCAATTGCATAAGCGGGGTTTTAGTTTTGGCTAAATTGCTGTTGGCTGGTTGCGTCCTCTTCAGCCGCCCATTGCATCGTATATAAGTTGTAGTAACGACCTTTTTGGGACAACAGCTCCTGGTGCGTGCCTTGCTCTACAATACGGCCGTCATCCAACACCACAATCTGGTCGGCCCCCACAATGGTACTTAGTCGGTGGGCAATCACGAAGCTGGTGCGCCCTTCCATGAGCGTGTCTAACGCTTGCTGGATCACCTTTTCTGTGGTGGTGTCTACGCTGCTGGTGGCTTCATCCAAAATCAGGATGCGCGGGTCGGCCAGCAAGGCACGGGCAAAGGAGATGATTTGTCGCTGTCCCACGCTCAGGTTCACACCATTTTCGCCCACTTCCGTTTGGTAACCTTCAGGCATATTGCGAATAAAGGCATCGGCACCCACGGCCGTTGCGGCCGCAATCACTTCCTCATCGGTGGCATCGAGACGGCCGTAGCGAATATTGTCCTCAATCGTCCCCGTAAACAGAAACGTATCCTGCAACACAATGCCCAACTGAGAGCGCAAGCTGGCCTGCGACACTTGGCGCACCTCATGCCCGTCAATTGTCAGCGAACCGCCCGTGATGTCGAAAAAGCGGGCAACAAGCCGGATGATGGTACTCTTACCTGCGCCCGTCTCGCCAACCAGTGCAATGCGCTGCCCAGGCTCCGCGTGCAGCGTAATGCCGTTAAGCACCGGCACGCCATCCTGATAGCTAAAGGTCACGTCCTGGAAGGCCACATGCCCCTGCACAGGTGGCAGTTCAGTAGCGTTTGGTGCATCCAGCAAATCTGGCTGGGTGTCTAGCAAGTTGAAGACGCGCTCGCTGGCAGCCATCGTTGCCTGGAAGGTATTGTACCGCTGTGCCAGCTCCCGAATCGGGTTAAAGAAGCGGTCGATGTACAGGACAAAGGCAACCAGCGTTCCGGTGGTGAGGGCATCGCCCAGCACCAGCCAGCCGCCGACCCCCACCACCAAAGCCGTGGCCAAAGAACCCATAAAATCGACACCAGGGAAGAAGATGGCCGTGAGCCGACTGGCAGCTACGTTGGCATTGAAGTAAGAGTAGTTGAGGTCATCAAAATGCTGGCTGTTTTTTGCTTCGCGGATAAAACTTTTAGTCACGCGAATGCCAGAAATAGATTCGTTGAGATAGCCGTTGATAAGCGCCAGACGCTGCCGCGTGGCGCGATAGGCTCCGCGAACCCGCACTCGCCAATAGTTGGTTAAAATAATCATCAGCGGCAATACAGCAAAGGTAACCAGTGCCAGCCGCCAGTTCAGCACCAGCATGGCAATGATAATGCCCGTCAGTGTGAAAAAGGAGCGGAACAGGCCGGTAATGGACCAGGTAATAAAATCTTGCAGCACGCCTACATCGCTAATGAGGCGGCTCATCAGGCGACCGACGCTGTAGTTGTTGTGGAAGTTGAGCGAGAGCGTATGCAGGTGCCGAAACAGCTCGCTGCGGTAATCGGCCACCACTTTGGTGCCCACATAAGCCATAATGGCAATGCGGAAGCGGTTGGTGATCCACTCACCGACGGCCGCAGCAATAAACAGGCCTGTCCATAAACGCAAAGTGTCAAACTCGCTGGCGCGAATGCCATCATCAATGGCGCGGCCAACGATGGTGGGCTGGGCGACGGCTAGTAGGGAACTGGCTATCATCGAAATGATGGCAACCACCAGGCGCGGCATGTACGGCCGCATATACCCCATCAGTCGCCGGACGAGACGGCCGTCGTATGCCTTGCCCAGCAGTTCGTCATCATCTTCTCGTAGCAGGGCGCGAATGCGCTCTTCGCGGTCTTGCCGCTCACGCTCTTCAATGCCCATGTTGGGATCAAATTGCTTTTCGCGGGAACGGCCGTTGCTGCGGCCGTTTTGCTGCTGCTTTTGTTGGTTACTCATGATGCACGACCTCCCATTTCTGCTTCCAAGGCCACAAACGCTTCCTGATCCTTTAGCTGCAAATCGTAAATTTCGCGGTACAGTCCTGCCTCTGCCAATAGTTGCTCATGGGTGCCGCGCTCAACGATACGGCCGTTGTCCAACACCAAAATCATGTCCGCATTTTTCAGCGTTAGCAGCCGCTGAGCAATCACAAATGTCGTGCGCCCTTCCATCAGCACTGCCAATGCTTCCTGGATGAGATGCTCTGTTTCGGTGTCTACGCTGCTGGTGGAATCGTCCAAAATCAGGATGCGCGGGTCTGTTAGCAAGGCGCGGGCAATGGCTACCCGCTGCTTTTGTCCGCCACTGAGCGTTACACCCCGTTCACCCACGCGGGTGTCGTAGCCATCTGGCATTTCGGTTACAAACCTGTGGACGCGGGCCGCTTTGGCGGCAGCAATAATTTCATCCAAGGTGGCATCGGGACGGCCGTAGGCAATATTCTCGGCCACCGTTTGACTAAACAAAAACGGGTCTTGCAGCACAATGCCAATTTGCCGCCGCAGCGACTGCACTTGCACTGCGCGCACGTTTACTCCATCCACCAAAATTTTTCCCGCCGTGGGATCGTAAAAGCGGGGAATTAGATTGGTTACGGTTGATTTGCCAGAGCCAGTGGGGCCAATCAGGGCAATTGTTTGGCCAGGCTCTGCATGAAAAGAGATGTCAGCCAAAATTTGACGATCTTCCCGGTAGGCAAAGTCAACACCCTCAAAGGTTACAGAGCCTTCTGCCCGTTCTAGCCAGATAGCATCTGCCTGTTCCTGAATCTCGCTAGGCGTGTCAATGATGTCGAACACGCGCTTGGCACTGGCTCCCGCCGTTGCTGCCAGATTCACCAAAAAGCCCAGCCGCTGAACTGGTGCACTTAACATAAGGATGTAAGAAATCAGTGCAAACAAAGTGCCAATCGTGATCTCCCCATCTAAAGCCCGTGGGCCGCCAAACCACAGCAGCAAAAAGATGGACGCTGCCACCAAGAAAGTGAACAGTGGCCAATTGTCTGCCCAGGTTTTAATGAGTCCGTAGCGACGGTCGAACCATTCATCATTTTCGTGATCAAACTTAGCCAATTCGTGCGGCTCCTGAGCAAAGGCTTTCACCACCTTAATGCCGGTCATGCTTTCCTGCATGGTGGAAGAAAGCACGCCCATTTGCTCTTGAATCAGTTTAAACATTGGCCGAACTGTGTTGCCAAAGCGAATGGTGGCGTAAATGAGCAGCGGAATGGGGATAAGCCCCAACAGTGAAAGCTGAACGGATTCCCATAACATCACCACAATCACACCCACCAAAAGCAGGGTAGTAGAAATTAGACCCATCAGCCCAATGCCCACAAATCGCTCAGTTTCGGTAATGTCGCTGGTGGCGCGGCTCATCAAATCGCCCGTTAAGGTGCGATCATGAAAGCTAAAGGGCAATGCCTGAACGCTGTTGTAAAAGTGGTTCCGTAAATCGTAAGAGACGCGGTGCGTTAGCCATTCACCGAAAAATAGCTGGCCAAACCCGGCCAGACCGCGCACCACAGCAATGCCCAAAATGATGCCTCCAGCCACAAACAAGGCGCGTGGCTCACCTGCCGCCAACCCGTTATCAATGGCATCCTTAATAATTTGAGGCACAAACAGGTTTAGCAGGGTAGCAAATAACATTGAAAGATAAGCGAGGATTAGCTGGGTTCGGTATGGCTTCAAGTATCCCAGCAATCGTCGATAGACGGCATCTTCTTTCATGAAGTGTGTCCTCCAACAGATGGCAAGTGGGGAAACGGCCGTTTCTTCACCTGCAAAATTTCAGACCTCAAACAAAGTTTGTGTGTTCCCGTTCTTTTGTTTTTGAGGCCTGCGTGTTCGTAAAGACTATTAGACAATCATCTAACAGAACAAATCAGTTTATACCAAACCTGCCACAGATGTCCACCATTGGCATCAAATGCCCCTTAATTGCCACTGAGCCAATGATCTCCTAAAAAATCAGAGCCAAACCGCACAAATTTGGTGACAAATGCAAAAAAACGCACGATTTTGACAAATTATCGAACAATTTTGACGAAAAACCAAAAATATTGTTGACAACACCAAAATTTTTGTGTATATTGCCCACATCGTTTAATTTTTTGCAAACTCAACACAAATTCGATTGCTTTAAACAGTCGAATTTGCCAAGAAGGAACATATTCATGCGGAAATTGCTAGAAACCTGCCCAGCCTGTGCTGGCGAGCTGGTTGTGACCCAACAAACCTGCCGTAGCTGTGGCACGATGGTTGTAGGGGAATTTACCCCCAACATTTTTTCCAAACTCTCCCCAGAGAATCTCCACTTTTTAGAACTGTTTGTCAAAAACAAGGGCAATGTAAAGGAGATGGAGCGAGAGATTGGCATGTCTTACTGGACCATCCGCAACCGCCTGAATGAAATTGTAGAAGCACTCGGCTTTGAAAACAAGGACGTGGAGCCAGCCGTGGCCGAAGAAACTTTGCGTCACAGTCGGCAGGAAATTTTGGCCCGCGTAGACAGCGGCGAAATTGATGTGAATGAAGCCGCCAAGCTGCTGAAAGCACTCAAACCGACATCGTAGATTGATCCAATCCAGTTAGAAAATACAGATTTGCGGCTACGGCCGTACAGTTCAGGGCGATTCGTCAGGTTGCCCCCTGCTAAACCAAAAGAATAAGGAGAATCCCATGAAAGAAGAACGTGCCCACATTTTAGAGATGCTGAAAAACGGCAAAATTACGGTGGATGAGGCTGATTTATTACTGGAGGCTGTGGCCGAAACGGCCGTTGCTACCTCAACCCCCACCCCTCTCGTTCCATCAATTCCGCCGGTACCGCCCAAACCTGCTAAAGCTGGACCCAAGCTCACTGCAGAACAAATCCTGCAGCTTAACCGTGAAGGTGCCGATCCAGATTTCATACGCGCCGTGCGCGAGCTGCAAGATAGTCCATTGTCCGGCGACCAGATCGTCCATATGGCACTGGAAGGCGTTGACCCAGACTTCATAAAAACCGTAGCCCAGCTAGAAGATTTACCCCTAACTGGCGACCAGATTGTGCAAATGGGGATTGAAGGGGTGGATACGGACTTTTTAACGGCCGTTGACAACCTGCAAATACCCACCCTCACCGGAGACCACATCGTGCTAATGGGCATTGAAGGTGTTGCCAAAGAGTTTATTCAAAAAATGAAAGATGCGGAATTCTTAGAAGAACTCGATGGCGACGCCTTTGTCCAGATGGCCATTGAAGGTGTTGATGATGAATTACTCAAAGAAACAATTCAACTGCTTTAGTAAGTAATAGCGGCTAGTTAATAGTGGCGAGTCACTTTTACCAGCCACCAACCACTGTCCACTAGCGTAAGGAGACAAAAATGAACGAAGAACGCAAAATGATCTTAACCATGCTGGCCGAGGGTAAAATCTCCTCCGAAGAAGCAAATACGCTGCTGGAGGCATTGGCTACCAGCGAAGCCAAATCCGCCAAGCTGACACCACCTACCCCGCCGACACCACCCATGCCGACCAAGTTGGTCACGCCACCCGCCTTGAGCTACGAATGGGAGTGGGATGACCGCAGTCGAGGCCGTAACCGCCAGCGCATCACGCCCCAATTTGCTCAGGCAATGGCCCAGGTTGGTTTGAAAGATTTGACAGAAGACGAGCTGTGGGAGCTGCAAATTCACAACGTTCGCCCCGGCTACATCCGCCGCCTGCACGAGGCGGGTTTAACTGACCTGACGGTAGACGAAATTGTGCAAATGGCCATCCACAACGTACGGCCGAATCTCATCCAAGAAGTGCGCAGTTTAGGTCTAGACCATCTCGCCGCCGACGACGTGGTGCAGCTCGGCATCCACAACGTGCGGCCAGATTATTTGCGTCAGGTGCAGGCGTTGGGCCTGACGGATCTAACCGTAGACGACATCGTTCAGCTTAGCATTCACCGCGTGCGTCCAGAAATGATTCAGGAAATTCGTGAGCTGGGGTTGGATGATTTGAGTGTAGATGATGTGGTGCAGCTTGGCATTCACAACGTACGGCCGAATCTCGTTAGAGAAATTCGCAGCATGGGCCTAACCGATCTGACGATTGACCAAATTGTGCAGTTGGGTATCCACAACATTCGGCCAGAGCTTATCCACCAATTGCAAAGCAGTAATTTAGGGCCATTTGACCTAGATGCCATCATCAGCATGGGCATTCATCGCGTCTCGGCCGATTTCATCAAGCAGATGATCGCGTTGAGCCTGCCCGATTTAGACGCCGAGCAACTCGTCAATATGCGCATTCATGGTGTTGATGCCCATTATGCAGCCGCTATGGTCGGACTGAATCTGCCAGACCTGTCTGCTGAGACGCTGGTGACAATGCGCATTCACGGCGTGCGCCCGCAGTTTGCCGAGCGAATGCAGGCGGTGTTGGGCAAGTCGCTCACGGCCGATGATTTGATCTCTATGAAAATCCACGGCGTTTCTGCCAAATTTGCTGAGCGTATGAAAGCCAAAATGGGAGATTCGCTGACGGCCGATGATTTAGTGGAAATGATGATTCGCGGCGTACCGGAAGAGGCTTGGTAATCGGTGGGTCGGTAATCAGTTGGGTTAGAAAACTGGTCACTGACCTACTGAACAGTGATTACTGTCAAAATTGTTTCATTTTTGTGTAGCTTGAGCAGCTGGGAGGTTTTGCTGCTCTCATCCAGGGGGAGGCGACCGTTTCCCAACTTTAGCAATCGCTGTGTGGTCAGTAAATAAATGGGAGTGTCTTCAAGATTGGGGACGGCAGCAATGAGGTCGCTGCGCCGCGCAATCACAGATTTACCTTTGTCATTTGCTTTTTCAGGAGCGTGCAACCATTCTGCCAAAAGCTGACGGCCGTAGCCATCAGATGTGATGAGCAGGATGAGCGTTTTAGGTTGAGCGAGAACGGCCGTTTCCACCCTGTCCCCCTTGGCCACGTTCATCAGTTGGCTGCCGGAACCGCGCAAGTTGCCCACCCGGGTACGCAAGGCCTTGCCACTGCGGGTAAACAGGAGCAACTCCTCGTTTCCCTCAGACCCATTAGCAAAAATTGGCACGCCGGGCAGCGGTTGGTCAAACATCAATGGCACGGGGGCTTCGATGCTTTCAATCATGACACGGGTGGGATACGGCCGTGCCAAACCCGCGGAGGTCACCAACAGCAGCTTCTCTTGCTGCTTAATCTCTCGCCAGCGCGCCACGGTACTTACCACTTCTCGTTTTTCCAGTCGAAACACCTGGTTGAGCGTGACCTTTGCCACCTGATACTCTGCCAATTGGCGTGGCGTAAGCAGCAAAAAGCGAAATTTGGAAGTGAGAATTAGCAGAGGCTCGTCCCAAGCGGCCGTGATGGCGCACTGAGCATTGTCTGGGAGTGCCAGTTCTGCAAGAGAAAAATCCGCAGATTTCCGCAGACTTTTTTCTCCTCTTTCCTTTCTGTGTCCTCTGTGGCTAAAAATATTTGGTAGAGGAACGGCCGTAACCACCTTGCCCTCGCCCAGCACCACCAAAGCGTGATCCGATTGGGTGGCTTCTGCTTCTATAATGCCTTCCTGCACCTGAATGCGCCGCCGCAATATCTCGATGTTAGCCGGGCTAACTCGTGGCCGACTCGATTCAACTGGTTCGGCTGGGGCAAAGTCGCTTGCAATGTATGCCCTGGCAGTTTCCGTGCCTGCCGCCACGCCTTGCGCAAAAATGCCCAAGCCTGCCGTCACGCTGCTGAAGGTATTTACGCGCCGCACCTTATCAGGGCCAAACTTGCGTTGCAGCATCTCGTCAAAGGCAGGTACCTGGCTGGAACCACCGGTGCGAATCACGGCGTCGATTCGGGCTGGCTTGAGGCCAGAGGCGGCCATCGTTTCCTCAATGTGGGCATCAATCGCCTGGATTTCTGCCCGGATGATCGTCTCAAACTCCGTGCGTGTGACAAATTCCTGCACCTTGAAGCCGGGACCCTCAAGGGTAATGGTAGCCCCCCGCTTTTCTGACAGCGTCCGCTTGGCCTGTTCTACAATGTCAAACATTTGCAGGCCGTAGTTGCTGGAGACCAAGCTCCCCAAGGCTTCAATCTGGTAACGACGCTGGGCGGTTTGGGCAATGTCGCGCAGCATGGTTTTGTTTTCGGCCGTTTGCAGCTCCAAGATTGTTTGCCAGCTAGAAAACGAGTCGTAAATCCAGCTAGGAATGGTCAGTGCTTTGTGGCGGGGGCCAAAATAGCTGCCTTCGCCAAAGTGTCGCGGCAGCTTGGCCCGCACCAGTTTCTGGTCGAACACATCACCGGCCACCGGGATACCGCCCGTGGCCAGCACGCGCTGGCTGACGCGCTCGCCCAGCCGCATCACCGTCAGGTCTAGCGTACCGCCACCAAAGTCGAAAACCAGTACGTTTTGCGGTGCCTTGATACTGGCTTCGTAGCTGTAGGCAGCGGCGATGGGCTCTTTTTGCAGGTAGACGGTTTGGTAGCCTGCCTGGAACGCCGCTTGCAGCAGCCGCGCCTGCGCCAGCCGATCTTTTTCCGGGTCGGTGGCAAAGCGAACGGGGCGGCCCAGCACGACTTGGTTGAGCGGCCGTCCCAAATGCTGCTCAGCGCGGGTTTTGGTGATATTGAGGTAGAGACCGATTAAATTTTCCAGTGAATAATAATGCTGGCCGATGACGGTGCCGGGGTAGTCACTGTCGCGCAGGCTTGTTTTAATTGAGAGAAGCAGTCGCCCCGGCGAGAAAACGTCCACGTAGACAAACACGTCGGTGACGTAATGCATATCTGCCCCGCGAATTTCAATTTCGCCAATCCACACTTTCTTGGTTTTGACGGGCCGCCCCACATTTTGTTCAAAATACCGATTGAGGGCGTCGCGGCCGATGTAAATTTGCTGCTCGTTGGTAATGTAGAGGGCGGTGCGGGCGACACGTGGGTTACTATTGGCTGGATCGAGCGGTATGATGTTCACGGAACGGCCGTCATACACGGCCATTCCCGAATTTGTGGTTCCAAAATCCATCCCCACAATCATGGTGTACCTCCGATTTTCTTATTTTGCGTGCTGATTGGTGCGTTGCGTCTGACCGAATGGTCGAGTCTAAACTGCGCCTGGCATTTCGTCAAATTTTGCTTTGACTCCTTGACCCAAAAAGTAACCCGCAGACCTGATAAGGGTCTGCGGGCACTTCTTGGTTTGTAAGATGGTGAATCCGCTTTATTTGGGTAGGATATTCTGGTTCACCCGGAAGAAGTTGGTGGGATCGTATTTACGCTTGATGGTAGCCAATCGCTCATAGTTTGCGCCATATGTTGCCTTGATGCGTGCTTGCCCTTCCTCCATCATGAAGTTGATGTATGCGCTTCCCGCCGAGTGCGAATGGATGGCTTGCCAATAGTCGCGCCCCCACTGCTTGAGCGCGTCGGCTTTGGTGGGATTATCGCTGATGCCAGCAATGACCATTGACCATGTAACATCCCGCTGATGCCACGCGGTTGCCGCTGCTTCCACCTCATGCACGGCTCCATCAATGGGATACAGGTGCATGATCGACTGGTCGGTGGGGAAGTTTTGAGCGAACTGTACGTGTAAATCAATCGCTTCATCGGGCAGTTCGTTGATGAAATCACCTTTCCAATACCATTGCAACCCAGCAGGCAGCAGCGGATCAAACATACTTTGCAGGTCAGGGAAGGGCATCATCGTCATGCCATCCATAATCGGTTCGGGCAGGGCGTCGCGCAACGGCCGTAACAACTTTTCCCCCTCCTCTGCCGTGCCTGTGTAGCAAGAGATGAGGGCGCAAATCTTCTCACCCCAAATCTCTCGCGGAAACGGGTCAACAGACGGCACAACCTTCAGACCAAAAAAGGTGCATAATTCATGCGGCGCAGTGCCAATAAAGGTGCGGTACGCGCGCATAATTGCGGGTGAATCGGCCAACCGCCAAAAAATGGGGCCGCCGTACACCGAGCTGACCGGATGTGCCTGAAATAGAAAGTTGGTGACAATGCCAAAGTTGCCGCCGCCGCCGCGCAGTGCCCAAAAAAGATCGCTGTTTTCGCTTTCGCTGGCGGTTACCATGCGGCCATCTGCCAGCACCACTTGCGCTTCTAACAAATTGTCAATGGTCAAACCATATTTGCGAGTCAGGTAGCCGTGTCCACCCCCCAACGTCAGTCCGGCCACACCGGTGGAGGCGACGATACCTAGCGGCACGGCTAGCCCGTGGGCATGGGTTGCTTTGTCTATATCCCCGCTGGCGCAGCCTGCCCCGACGCGCACTGTCTGGTTGTCTGGACACACTTCCACCTGGTTGAGCCGCGACAGGTCTATTATCAGGCCATCATCGCAGCTACCCAGCCCCGCGCCGTTGTGCCCGCCGCCACGTACAGCCACGAGCAGGCTGTGCTTCTGAGCAAATTTAACGGCCATTACCACATCCGCCACGTTGGCACAGTACGCAATGAGAAGCGGCCGTTTATCAATCATCCCATTGTAAAGCTGCCGCGCCTCTTCAAACGCTTCATCGTCTCGGGTAACCAAATAGCCGTGCAGTGCCTGGCGAAACTGTTCGGCTGCCGACGACGACAGCACGTTATCTTTAATGTTCATTATTGGATTCATTTTTTGCTCCTTTTGGAAAAAAGGGGTGCGGCTGGCGCAGAAGCAAACTTCTTTTGGAGGATAAAATCTCCGGAAGTTTGCTTTTGCATATTTATTTCGCAACGCATCGGCTGTCTGCCAAAATTTGTTGGGCGAAACATTAGGCACCCTTAACCTAAATTATTGGATTTTGATCGTTACGGCTGAAAGACAGCAAATTGCAAATCTTCACATTGATTTGGACCAGGTGTACCGTCATCATAAGCAGGGTGTCCGGGGACGATCATTTCATCATCCCGACAGCCGCCACGGAAGGTGCTAATCATGTCGTCTTTTAGCTCCAGAATAACGGGGCCGTGTGAATGGACGATCACATGTACTTCGGCCGAGATGGGATTGATTAAGCCATTGCCAAACCATTCTTGAGTGGTGTGGCCAGACCCCAGGTTGGCGGTGAAGCGCACCTGGCCATTTCTGTTCACCACCCCACCCGTTGCGTAACTGATTTCCGGGGCAACACCAGGATTTTCCAGGTCAACCAGGCCACATTCGGTGTCGGGGTAGCCAGCACACTGTTCCGGGTTGTTAAAGATGATCCACCAGATGGTAACGGCCGTATTTGGTTCTAAATCATTTGTTTTTAGGCCTAGCTGCAAACCATCCTCATTGCGACGCAGCTTTGCCTGGGCACCTGTGATTTGTTCGCCATGGGTGGGGAATGGGTCAAACGCAAATACATCGGCGACTTGTGAGTTTTGTCCACGCGCCAGTGCTGGGATTGCAAACACAGCACCTACCAGGAGCATTACAGCCCCAATTACAAAATAAACTTTTTTCATGTTAAACCTCCGGGTTATTACCAGAACACGCTGTTGGTTCTGGCTGTTTGATTAGGATGACAGCAATGTAAAAAACGGCCGTTCCCCTGCCGCACCCAAACCATACCCAGGCGTGGTAAAATGAGCGGGATGCTAAAGATTTACCTGTTTGGCTCTCCCCGGCTGGAGCAGGATACGCAGCCCATCTCTCTATATCGTCGCCGCCGCTCCGTTGCTATCCTGGCTTATCTGGCACAATCGCAGCGGCTGCATAGTCGCGAAAAGCTCGTGACCCTGTTTTGGCCTGAAGAGGATCCCACACGAGCGCGTGCCAATTTGCGCCGTGATCTGTTCTTCCTCCGGCAAAATCTGCCCGATGAGCTGCTCAACGTGTCGCGTTCGCAGGTTGGGTTGAATCTCAATAGTCCCATCTGGGTAGATACGCTTGTCTTTCAGGCGCACCTTAATGCTGTGCATGCCCATCAACATGAAGCGGGGCTGCTGTGTGCCACATGCCTACAAGCACTTACGGAAGCAGTGGCGTTGTATCAGGAAGATTTTCTAACCGGGTTTTCACTGCCAGATGCGCCCGAATTTGATGAGTGGTGTTACTTTCAGGGGGAAAGCTTGCGCCATTCGCTAGTGGAAGCCTTACAGTTATTGGTGACTTGGTATGAACAGCAACGAGACTATACGCTGGCACTGCCTTACGCCCAGCGCTGGCTGTCACTAGATGCGCTCAATGAAGCGGTGCACCGACTACTCATGAAGCTGTATGCGCAAAGCGGCCAGCAGGCAGCGGCGCTACAGCAGTACAAGAAATGCGCCGCTCTGCTGGCCGAAGAGCTGGCGGTCACGCCTGAGCCAGAAACCGATGCCCTGCATGAGGCGATTCAAATGCGACAGTGGCATATGCCTCCATTGCCGGAATCGGCCCGGCCAACGAACATTGTGCCGACTGAGCAACTCATGCCTGCGCAGCCAGCCGCTCCATTTGTAGCGCGTGAAGGAGAACTGGAACGATTGCATCAAGCACTAGATGAAGCAATGAACGGCCGTTTCCAAACTCTCTTTCTAACAGGAGAAGCCGGGCAAGGGAAAACCGCCTTGCTGCAAGCGTTCACCCATCAAGCCGTGGCTGCCCATCCGTCGCTGGCGGTGGCCAGCGGCAGTTGCAATGCCTACACCGGCAGTGGTGACCCTTTTTTTCCATTCCGCGACGTTTTGAATTTTCTCACAGGTGACAGGCAGGCAGCGGCACTCATTCCTCCCTCTGCTGCCCACCCACGCTCATCGTTGTTACCCATTGTTGTGCCAGCAATTTTGCATCACGCACCAGACCTCATCGGGACGCTGCTGGCTGCACGGCCGCTTGCTCAACGCCTGGCCACGCTTGTGCCGGAACGGCCGTTGTGGGTGCAGCAGGTAGAAACGGCCGTACAGCACAGTGAACAAAGTAAAACCCAAGACGGCCTTCAAATTCAGCAAGCGGCACTGCTAGAGCAATATGCCAAAGTGATGCAAAGCATTGCCCAGCAAAGGCCACTGCTTTTGCTGCTTGATGATGTCCAGTGGGTTGACAGCGGCTCGGCAGCGTTGTTGCACCATTTGGGACGACGGCTGGTAGGATTTCCTGTAATGCTGGTGGTTGCCTATCGGCCATCCGATGTGGCACTCGATCGCTCCGACATGCCCCACCCACTGCGCCAAATCATTTATGAATTTCAGCGCAGCTTTGGCGACATCACCCTCGATTTAGGGCAAGCAGGCGGGGAACCCTTTGTCGCCGCACTGCTGGCGCAGGAGCCACACGCGCTCCCGGCTGATTTTCAGGCGACGCTGTACCAGCAAACCAGCGGCCACCCGCTTTTTACGTTGGAGCTGCTGCGCGATATGCAGGCGCGAGGGGATTTGGTGAAGGATGAAGAGGGTCGCTGGATAACGCCCTCGCGCATTGATTGGGAGCGGCTACCCGCCCGCGTGGAGGGGGCGATTGGGGAGCGGATTCGTCGCTTGAATGGCTCACAGCGAGAGATTTTACAGACGGCCAGTGTGGTAGGGGAGTGGTTTTCAGCAGAACTGGTAGCAGCAGCGTTGAACTTAAACGGCCGTTTTGTGCAAACCCAACTCAGCCAGGAACTTGATAAAAAGCACCAACTGGTACAAGCGGTGGACGTCCAGCAGAGTGCCGGGGTGCGCCTGGCGCGGTACCGCTTCCGCCACATTTTGATCCAGCGGTATTTGTACGACAGTCTAGATGAGGCAGAGCGCGTTTATCATCATGAAGCATTGGGCAATGCACTAGAGCAGCTTTTTGCTGCTGATACCAGTTCGGTGGCCGTGGAACTGGCGCGTCATTTTGAAACGGCCGTTATTCCTCATAAGTCGCGTCGTTACTTGGAGCAGGCAGGCGACCAGGCGCGGCAAGCCATAGCTCTTGACCAAGCGGCGCACTATTACCGACAAGCCCTGACATATACAAACGAAAACGCTGTGGCGGAAACGGCCGTCTTGCAGCGCAAGCTGGCCGAAACATTGTGGGTGCTGGGGCAAGTGCCAGAGGCACGACGGCTGTTTGAGGCAGCACTGGCGAGCGTCATGCGGCTGGAAGATGCCAAAGCGATGGGAATTATTCACCGCCATTTGGGGCGTATGAACTGGGAATTGCATGACCGCACTGCTGCCCTAACACATTACCAACAAAGTTTAGCTCTATTAGAGCAGTTTCCAGATAGCGTAGAGCTTGCCTGGACGTTGAGTGGCATTTCTCAAATTCATATGCTGGGTTCAAATTACAAAGTGGCCATGGAATGGGGGGGACGGGCTTTGGCATTAGCGGATCGTTTGCAGGCAACGGCCGTTCGCGTTCATGCACTCAACAATGTCGGCACGGCACAAAACCGGATCGAAAAAGGAAGTGGGGATGCAATGCTGCAAGAAAGCATCCGGCTGGGCAAAACGCTGCGCTTGCCCCACGATACTGGCCGTGCCTACCATAATTTAATGGTCTCTTTCAGGAATCAATATCGGCATGATGAATTGAACGCGACCATTGACGAAGCGTATGCGTATGCAGAACAAACGCAGACGGAGATTTTTTTGATTGGTGCGGCCGTTTTGCGTATGATTGTGGCCTGGGATCAGGGAGCATGGCGCAAAAGTCTGGCGCAATTGGCAGAAATCCAGCAATGGCTGGCAGAACGGGAAGCGGTCGCGTTGAATCCAATAACGGTGGGCACCTTTGCCGCTCAAGTTGCCAATTCTTGTGGCCAGCCTAAAGCAGCTTTAGCTGAGTTGGCCATTGTCAAACCTCTGGTGACAGGGCTGGATGCACCAGATATGTTGCTTTCTTTCTACAATCAGATAGCCCGCGCCCAATGGCTTGCCAAACAGCCGACCCCTGAGATAAAAGACACATTTGACCAAATGCTGGCAATTTGGCAGCGGCCAGACAAGATGCTGTCTTCTGTCTATTGGTGTTTAACCATTGTCGAATGGCGGCTAGCGCAAGGGGATGCCCAAAGTCTTGAGCAAGTTAATGAAATGCTGGATATTTTAGAATCGTTGGCGGATAGATCGCCAGAGAATCAAGCCATCTATTTTGAGTCGCTGGGGCGGCTGGCACTGCAAAAAGATCAGATCGTCTCAGCAGTGCCAGCTTTGGCGCAGGCGGTTATTGCCTGGGCAACGAGTGGGCTAGTATATGATGAGATGCGGGCAGCGCATTATTACGGGCAGGCTTTGCTGACTGCTGATCAGCCCGCCAAGGCAGCAGAAGCGCACGAACGCGCTCATCAGATCGGCAAAGGGCTGGCTGCCGAGCTAGATAATCCTGAAATGAAGGCGGCGTTTTTGCAGACGCCACTGCTCAAAGCGATTGCCCGGCAGGAACGGCCGTAACCTTATCAATTGGTGGTCTTTGAACGTGCCAGCAGGTTGCCTGTTCAAAGGCATGGGCGGCACGCAGCACGGTGGCATCTTCAAACATGCGCCCGGTAAGCATCAGACCAACGGGCAGTCCAGTCTGCGTAAATCCGCAGGGTACGGAGATGGAGGGTTGTCCTGTGAAGTTGAACAGGCGGGTGTTCTTGGGGCGTTCGTGGCCGCGCGGCGACGGTTCGGCAGCGATGGGTTCGGCGGCAATGCTCGAGGTAGGGGTGAGAAGCAGATCGCACTGAGTCATAACGGCCGTTACTGCCTGCCTGAATTGCTGTCGAGACTGTTGGGCTTGGGCGTATTCTGCCCCGCTAATTTTGGCAGTATGTTCAAACTGGCGCAGCATTTCCTGGCTGAAACCTTCTGGAGTTTGTCGCCAAGCCGTGCCGTGAGCAGCCACGGCTTCAGCAAACGTTAGGCTCACTGCTTCGCTGACCTGCGCCAAATTGGGCAATGAGACATCCACAATGGTTGCCCCTAACGCTTCTAAACAACTGGCTGCTTCCAAAACGATTTGCCCAACTTCGGGATCCCCCCCTTCAAAAAAGTAGCTATGTGGAACGCCGATGCGAATGCCGGGCAACGGCCGTTCCAGCATTGCCACGTAATCAACGGCTGGTTGGCGCACTGAATACGGATCGGCTGGATCGTAGGCGGCCAGGTGTTGTTGTAAAAGAGCTGTATCTCGCACCGTGCGGGTGAGAAAACCAACATGATCCAACGACCAGCAGAGCGGCGTCACGCCCGCCTTGCTCACCAGCCCAAAGGTAGGTTTGTGCCCCACAATGCCGCAACAGTGTGCAGGCTGGCGCACGGAGCAGCCGGTGTCGGTTCCCAGAGCAGCATAGGCCAGCCCTGCCGCTACCGCCACGGCGGAGCCGCCACTGGAGCCACCGGGATGATAATCGGTGTGCCATGGGTTGCGGATAGCACCGTAGTGAGGATTGATGGAAGTTGACCCCCAAGCCAGTTCATGCAAACCTGTTTTACCCAGGATGACCGCTCCTAGTGCTTTGAGCTGCCGGATCACCGTTGCATCCTCTTGTGGTATCCAGTTGGCGTACAGCTTGGTGCCGCTGGTGGTGCGAATGCCCTGAGTGGCAAACAGATCTTTGACAGCGATGGGAATGCCATGCAGTGGGCCGAAATCTCGCCCTTGGGCAAAGGCGATGTCAGCGTGGTGTGCCTGCGCCAGTGCTTCGGTTGGCGTTACAGTAATAAAGGCGTTGAGTTTAGGGTTCATCTGCTCGATCCGCGCCAGCATCTGCTCAGTAAGCGCCACCGAGGTTAATTCGGTTGTGCGTAGCAGCGTAGCGATGTCGGTGAGTGAGGCGAACGGTATTGCTTCTAGTTCTAAGTTCACGGTATTTTCCTTTTTTTGTATCTATTTGAGATCGAACCAGACAGCTCTGGCTTTGGCCTGCAAAATGCCATTGGTGGTAAAAACGGCCGATCCTACATGATGTTTACGGCCGTTTTGGGCAATCAACCAGCTTGCGACCACATAATCATTTTCGATAATCAGCGGCGTATAAATCTGGGCAGCAATACGACCTAACAGCAGGGGGCGAACATGCTCACCCATTGCGGCAAATGCACCCGGGCAGTCTAGCGCGGCCCACACAAATTCGGGCTTCACAGTATCATTTGCATCAGACAAATTGCGATGGGGTTTCCAGGGTGCGGCGTACGGGCCATCATGACCTACTGGTCCGGGAAATATGCGCAAACCATCGCTAGCTTGCCGCTTTGGGCCACAAACAAAACAGTTGGCAAATGGGTGACTGTGCCATCCTCGGTAAGAAAGCCGAGCAACGGCTGCCGTGGTTAGGCTTGGTGGCGGCGGAACTTCCAAATCAAGGTTTGCAACCGATGCTTCAGCAACAATCGTGTCACCATCATGCAGTTCAACGGTATTAGGATTGGCTCTATGGCATCTTACAGGTAAATTGACAAATATTGGTCGGCGCAAAGTCACTTGAACAGCCTGCCCATCGCAAACAACTGCCTGTGCCAGACAACCAGCAACATACCCACCATTACCAACGCCAGGTGGGCCACAATAACTCTCGTCAATTTTTATGATGTCATTCTTGATTTCTGTCACAGTTTGATACATGGTTTCATCCTTATGTAATAGCAGGAATAGTGCTTGCCTGGAGATTGATTTGAACAGAAGCAGCGTAGCAAACGGCCGTTCCCACAACGTACCCAAACTGTTCTGGGTTGAACATCTAATTTGTTTGAATGAATGCGGCAAGTTGATGATACGTAGTTGGATTGACTCATGTTGAATCAAGCACCATGCTTGATTTGGGGATAGAGGCAGGGCAAGGGCAGTGGATGATTGATGTTGTTAGCAAGCGTGATTTAACGTATAAACATCACTTATGGTGGAAGATTGGGAAAAGCTCGACAGCGAAGAGATTGCCAACTACCGTATCTTCAAAATGCGAAGAGACGTGCGGCAGTCACCGCGCACCGGGGCAGAGCACAGCTTCTTTGTGCTGGAATCGCCCGATTGGGTAAATGTGGTGGCGCTTACACCAGAAGGTAAGGTAGTGATGATTTACCAGTTCCGCCACGGGACGGCCGAAATCACATTAGAAATCCCCGGCGGCATGGTAGACCCGCGCGAAAACGATCCTGCCGAAGCAATCCAGCGTGAACTCCTAGAGGAGACAGGCTACGTGGCTGAAGAAATCATCCATATCGGCACGGTGGCTCCCAATCCAGCGTTTTTGAGTAACCGCTGCCACACTTACCTGGCGCTGAACGCCCGCTGGCAGCAGGAACCGCAGTTCGATGGCGCGGAAGATATTGCAGTCGAGTTAATCCCGATTGAGGAAATTGCGGGGTTGATTGGAAACGGCCGTATCAGCCATGCCCTCGTCGTTGCTGCCTTCTACCATTACGAGAATTATATCAAGAGCAGGTGACAGTCACTTCCAAAACGACTGTCACCTAAAAAGTTAAATTATGGCAAAACGAAGAAAAAGCCAAAAGCTACTGAGCGAAGACATTCACCTACTAGGTGATATTTTGGGCCAGGTCATCCGTCGCCAGGCAGGGGTAGAGCTGTTTGAGATGGAAGAGGGGGTGCGAGCCCTATCCAAAGCACGGCGCATGGATGGCAGCCCGGAGATTGATGCCCGACTGGCGCAAATTGTGAATGGCCTAAGCGTCGAAAAGGCAGAGTTACTCTCGCGGGCATTTGCCAACTATTTTGAACTGATCAATCTGGCTGAAGAGCAAAATCGGGTGCGCGTTTTGCGTGACCGTGAACGAAAAGCCCATCCGCAGCCGCTGAAAGAATCAATTGCGGCGGCGATCGCCCAACTGCACCAGATGGGCGTGGATGAGTACGAGATGGGCAAGCTGCTAGAAAAGCTGCATGTGGAGCTGGTGTTTACGGCTCATCCCACACAGGCCAAACGCCGAACCGTGCTTTCCAAGCTGCGCCGCATCTCGTCCGCCCTAACGGATTTGCACGTCCGTGATTTGCTGCCCACCGAGAAAGCAAATTTGATGGCTAGCATTCTGGCTGAGGTGACCGCACTGTGGTTGACGAACCGAACGCGAACGGCCGTTATCACCGTCACCGACGAAGTGAAAACCGGCCTCTACTACCCGGGAGCCACCATCTGGGACACCTTGCCCGAGGTATATGCTAGCATGGCGCGAGCCATCGCCGACTATTACCCCAATCTCACCCCTCCCAAGAACTTCCTCACCTTTGGTTCCTGGATTGGCGGCGACCGGGACGGCAACCCCAACGTGACAGCCGACGTAACGGCCGAAACGCTGCGGCTACATCGTGGATTGGCGGTGGTGCAGCACCAGGAAGCCGCCACGCGGCTCAAACGCTCTCTCACCGTTGCAGACTCACTCACCCCCATCCAGCAAGAATTCCTGGACGCACTGGCTGACGTGCAAAACAGGTCTGAGCATCTAGACTTTTTGCAAAATCGGTATCCCAACGAGCCGTACCGTTTGTGGGCTGCTGCCCTGGCTGAAGATTTGGCAATGGCCGCTTCTGGCGACATGGTAGCGCGTTTAAAAGGGGAAGCCAACCCGCCGCTCCGCCTAAAAAGCATGAAGGATTTGCTGGAACCGCTTGAGCTGATGGACAAGACGTTAAAACAAAGCAAGCTCGACGACTTGGCAGCAGACCAACTGGCTCGGATGCGGCGGCAGGCACAGGTGTTTGGCCTGCACGTGGCCCGTCTGGACATTCGCCAGTACAGTGATTTTAATACGGCCGTTCTCGACGAACTCCTGCACAAACTGCAACTCCACGATAACTTTGGCGAACTGGAACCCGCCGAACGCGCCCAAATTCTCTCCAATTTACTCGCTTCCCCCAACCCAGATTTGAGCCAACTCACCGACCTGTCACCAGAAGCTGCTGAAACGCTTGCGCTGTTCCAAATATTGCAGCGCGCCTTCAACTTTTACGGCTCGGAACTGCTTGGCCCCTACATTGTGAGCATGACCCACGGCCCAGAAGACATTTTAACCCCGCTGCTCCTGGCCAAATGGCACGGCCTCTGCCTCGATCCCAATCGCGAAGATGAGGGCATGACCTTTGTGCCGCTGTTTGAAACCCGCGAAGATTTACGCAACGCCCCCGACGTGATGGCCGATTTGTTCAACCATCCCGCCTATGCCCCCCATCTGGCGCGTGTAAGCCGTGAGCAAACAATCATGATTGGGTATTCCGACAGCAACAAGGATGCGGGCTACATGGCCGCCAACTGGGAACTGTACCAGGCGCAGGAAGTGTTGGCTAAAGCCTGTGCTGATTACAATGTGGAAATCATGCTGTTCCACGGACGTGGCGGCACGATTGCTCGTGGCGGCGGCCCGGCCAATCGCGCTATTTTGGCCCAACCGCCGGGGTCGGTAAACGGCCGTATCCGCATCACGGAGCAAGGGGAAGTGATCGACGAACGGTACGGCCATCCAGCGGTAGCCCGCCGCCATTTGGAGCAAGTGGTTCACGCCACGCTGACGGCCAGCGTCGATCCGCGCCACGGCGGCACCACCCAGCCGCAGTCTGACTGGCGCGAGGCAATGGACGAATTGGCATCCATTTCCTACAAAACATACCGCACGCTCATCTACGAAACGCCCGAACTGCTGGACTATTGGGGCGCAGCCACGCCCATCACCGAAATTAGCCAGATGCGCATCGGTAGTCGGCCGTCGCGCCGCACCGCCAAAGCCACCTTCGACAGCCTGCGCGCCATCCCCTGGGGCTTTAGCTGGATGCAAAGCCGCCATGTGCTGCCCGGCTGGTATGGCGTGGGCGAGGCATTAGAAGCCTACGGCAATCAGTCTCCAGAAAACGTGCGCCGCCTGCAAACGATGTATAAAAAATGGCCGTTCTTCCAGGTGGTGATTGACAATGCCCAGGTGTCGTTGGCCAAGGCCGACATGGGCATTGCCAGGCGGTATGCCGATTTGGTTGAGGATGAGGCGGTGCGCCAGAAGATTTTTGGCGAAATTGAAAGCTCGTTCGGCCGTACGGTCAACTGGATTTTGCGGGTGACGGGGCAGCGGGAACTGCTGGACAACGATCCGGTTCTGCAACGCTCAGTGCGGCAGCGCAATCCATATGTAGACCCGCTGAACTTTGTGCAGGTGGCTTTATTGCGCCGCCTGCGCTTCTTGCCAGAAAAAGATAGTCCCAAGGCACAGCAAATCCTTCACGCGATCTTCTTAACCATTAATGGGATTGCTTCGGGGTTGAAAAATACAGGGTAGAAGAATAGAAGTTCAACTTTTGCCAAAAGTTGAACTTCTCCAGCCAAAGAAATTAGCCAATCCCTACGAATACCAAGCCAACCGAGACGATGCCGATGCCAATTATTTTGGGCAAATAGCGAGGCTCTTTCTGGAGCGTCAGCCCTAACGTAGCACCAATGGGAATACTTAACTGGCGAAAGGCAGCGACGTAGCTTACGTTAGTAACGTGGGCCATTGATGCCAGCACCAGTCCATAGGTGGCCATAATCACCACGCCTGTAACCAAACTGGTTAGCATCAGCCGGCGATTTTGACCGATTTTCCAGAGCTGCTTCCGCTCCGGCGAGTAAAGCAAAGTACCCAAACCCAACAGTAACGCGGTGCTGCTGGTTTGCAAGGCAATGAATATGAGGGTGATTTGGCTGTTGGCCAAGGGCAACGTGGCGCGAAGCTGCCGCAAAGCCTCATCATCGATCAGAGTGTAGCCAGTAGTGCCGATGGCGGCGACCAAAGCCATTAGTGTGACCACATCTAGGTAGCTGCCTAGCCGCAAATATTGAAAATGGGGCAGCGGCAAAATGATGCAGCCGCCAGCGATGAGAATCATCCCCAGCAGCCCCAGGCCGCCAATCTCACCGCCATTGCCCCACAACAAACTGATAGCCGTTACAAATAGAACGGGCATGGCGCGAGCCAATGGATAGGCTAAGGAAATATCACCCTTTCGGTAAGCTCCAGCCAGGCCGAAGAAATAAATTGCTTGGGCAATGCCCGTTGCCAAAACCAGCCCCCAAACGGCCGTCGAAATCAATCCTAAAACATGGCGATGGATGAATAGAATGGGAGAAATAATGAGGGTGGCAAAGATGGCCGTTACAAAAAAGAAAGCCAACGAAGGATTGCGCCGCTTGCTGATAAAGTTCCAGCCTGCGTGCATAAACGCCGAGGTAATAATGAGGATTGCCGCAATGAGGCTCACGTGGAATGGTTATTCGTCTGGGGATATTGCTTGAACAAATTGGCTAATCTCAGGATCGGCTAAACCGAAGGTGGTGATGCTGCTGCCTTCTGAGGTGACGCCAGACAAATCCCGCTGTAGCTGCTGAATCTCTGTTTCGCCCCCGGCTGTTTTTACCAAAAAGACGGTGCCGTTTGCCAGATCAAATTGTTGATTGTCGATCTGGATTTGGGCGGAACGGCCGTCTGCCGTTTCAATCTGCCAGGTAAAGCCAGACCCACTTTCGGAAACGGCCGCACACTGCGTCAAATTTGTGGCGTCGCCAACCGCACCACCGCTGTCACAGGTTGATGACTGGATGGCATCGTGCCAAATCATAATGCCTAGCCCTTCTTGCCAAAGAAAATAATCGTAGCCCGCACTTTCATAGCTGCCACCCGCCATGTTTGGTCCCGGCGGCGTCTCCCTGCGAAAGCAAGCGGCCAGTGCCAACATAATAATCCAAGCCAAAACAAAGAGAGACACAATGCGTTTATGTTTCATGAATACCTTCACAATATCTTGATGATTTGCGGCTAACTATAACTTGCGTGTGGCGAAAATAGGACGTGGATTTATGGAAGGTTAATTTGGAGAGGGAGATGGAAACGGCCGTTTACCCATCGGCATTGGCAAACCTCTCAGCAATAAACCGGTAATCCAGCCAGGCAGACTCATCCATCCCCCAGGCATTGCGGCATTCCGCTAGAATGACAGTTTTGTGGCTGTTGACCGTTTTCATCGTAATGAAAAGTTTTTTAGCGACTTGTTTGGGGGTGAGGCCGTCAGCAAAAGCGTCCAGCACCTCGTTTTGGCGCGGGGTGAGTCGTTGGCGAACGGCCGTTCGTTTAATATTTTCCAAATCATCCAGCAGCCCACGTGGCCCTGCTAGCACATCGGTTTCGGCCGTTACGGGGCGGGTGAGTTGCCGTAATGCCGGAAAGTAGCTGCCCCACGGCATCATTGGCACTTCGATTAGCTGAAAGCCAGCCTCTGGCGGCAGGTGCATCATCTTGCCATCACGGGTGCGGGGGAGCCATTCGTCGGGCGTGTAACTGTGCCACAACCTGTCTTCATGCCCAAAATGCAGCATTGCTGCCGACATCGTCATGAACCCCAACATTTGCCGCCCACCGCTGATGCAAACGTGTAACGTATGCTGCTTGTTTTTAAGTTCGATGAGGAGTTGGCTGAGGGCTTCCCAGGTGGCGTGGGAATCTGCCTCGTCACGGATATCTGCGACGGGGCCTACGTCGGTGGTAATGGGATGAAACGTCAGCTTGAGCCCCTGGTAGCGAGGCTCCGCCAGCGTCGTGATGATTTTTTGAACGGCCGTTTGTAAGCGTGAGCTAGCAATATCCAAATGGATTAACAGAATTTGATCTAGCCGAACGCCCCGAGCCAATAAAGCATCCACGGCAAAGGTAATCACCTGTGGCTGCCCCCCCATGGTGGCCACAAAGGTCGTTTGCCTGCGAATGCTCATGCGTCAGCCTCATAAAACCGGCAATGAAGCCAGTTGTTGATAGGACAAGGGGATTGGCAAACGCATACGTTGCGAAAAGTTGTGCAAAAATTGGTCGATGCGCAATCTTTCCTGCAATAATAGCGGTTTGCTCATGTGGGACGGCCGTAATTGTTCCACCAATCGTGTAGAAACAGGGTACAAGTAACCAACGGGCTTGGTTGCCTCATACATTTGCTCTGCAAATTGGTAAACGCGGGGATCAATCAAAAAATGGGAGGCGCATATGGGGCCACCAGCAAACAGCAATCCATCTGGCAAAGGTGAATATGCTGTATCGCCAATAAGAGTAGAACCAACGCCATAGTTGGCAAGGAGGTCATCCATTAAAGGGCTAACAAAGAGATGCAAAAAAGTGGGTTCGATATGTAATGTTTGCAAGATGTTTATGGCTTGAGAAACGCTTTTTTCTGCAAATCCTGCCGTAATCAAAATACAGCAATTCTTGCTTGTTGACTTCATATTCCTGAATCCTCTACAATGGCAAGATGACAGGCGAAGAGCCTGCCAACTTGCGCAATTTTCCCACCTGGAACTTTCTAGCACTGTAACATGAAGCGCAACCAGCAACGTAAAAAAAAGCCGAGAATAGGCAGCTTTTTTGTAAAAAAGCTCAATCGAGCCAATCCGTGCAAAAAAGTTGAAGCCCGTGGCTTAAATCCTTGATATAGACAGCTACCCCGTAAGGACAAGTAATGAAGAAGATTCCCCCACCAGCGCAACTCAAAAAGGACATTCACCAAGCCTTCAAACATTTTCATAAAGTTCAGGAGCCACCTGATAATCTGCTGTCCAATTTGGTGCTTGTGCAGGAAACTCAGAAAAAAGAGAGTGCCAAACCCAAACGATATTGCGTGAACGTTGTTCTAGAAAAAGGTTTGACTCAACTGGAGAATCACCAGGCAGAAGGTGCCCAAATCCTCAGAAAGCGTTTTCTGGACAATAAATCAATTTCTGAAGTGGATAAAGAATTAGGGTTGTCTTCGCTTGACCGCGTTAAGCATAAACAATCCAGTGCGTTTAGTGAGCTGACCCAGATTATTTGGGACTTGGAGTTTGCGGCTCGAAATGCGTTGATTACGGCTCAAAAAAGCAAGTTAGAGGCCAAGAGCTACACTGAGCTTTTCGGCATAGACAAGCTGCATAAAGAGCTGCGCAACCTGCTTATGGCTGAAGCCTCTCCTTGGGTCGTTACTCTGGCTGGCATCGGCGGGATCGGCAAGACGTCGCTGGCAAACTTCACGGTTCGGCACGTTATTGAACGGCTGCATTATCACGACGTGGTTTGGCTGAAAATTTCTGAGGTTGGCAGGGGTAAACGGCCGTATCCCACCCCACAAACCTTCGACAAACTCATTGGTCAACTGTGCCAAAAAATGCTGCCAGCACTTTCTAGCCAAACATCCCAGGAAGAACGACTGTTCCATCTACAACAGCTTCTCAAAAGCCAGCGTTTCCTCATCATCATTGATGATCTGGAATTACAGGAAGATACTGCATACCTGATCTCAGAGTTGGTAGCATTGAGCAATCCCAGCCGCTTTTTGCTAACGTCGCGGACCAAACCAGCCCCACACGCCGGGTCGCAATCTATCAGCTTACCTGAACTAACAGAGGTGTATAGCTTGGCCCTTATTCGCCACTATGCTGAGGAAATTGGTTTTGCTGAAGCCGTGCAGGCGAACGATAAGGAATTGCTGCCAATGTACAAATTGGTTGGCGGGAATCCGTTCTGCCTGAAACAGCTGGTTAACCTGGCCAGGCACCGACCGCTGAAATCGTTACTGGATTCATTGGGGAAACGGCCGTTAGACAGTGGTGATGGCATGTATCAGCATATTCTAAAAGAAACGTGGCTGGGCTTGAGTGACGACGCCAAAACCGTACTGGCGGTGATGACATTAGCTACCGAAGCCGGTATGGATGCCGATCAGATTGCAAAATTGAGCGTCTTGCCTGATGCCAGACTCTGGCCAGCTATTAACGAATTGATTGGCCGCTCATTGCTGGAGATTAGAAGCAGCACCTTGTGGGAACGCTCTTATGGCATTCACCGCCTTACGGAACTTTTCCTCCGTTCATTAATGAATGGAGGTAGCGATGAGGATACTGAAAACGATGACGTTTGACATCAATGCTGTTGTTGTTGGAGCCATCACCAGAGGCCTCTCTGATTACAAAAACCAGCTATCAGCCAAGCCAGAGCAGGCGGATAAATTAAAGCTGCAACACGCCTCAATTCTAAAGACAATTGGAGAAAGTTTTGGCTATGATCATATTCAGGAAGAGGCGGTGCAATTACTGCTTGAACTATTCCCAACCTTTGAAAGATGGGGGTACTGGTCAGACTGCATTACTATTTCGAAAGAAGCATTGTCCCTGGATTTGTCGCCAGAACAACAAGGCTATTTAAACGCAAATTTGGGGCGCATTTACCTTCTCAACCGCAATTTTGATGATTCATTGCGCCACCTAAACCAAAGTTTAGCCCTCGCCGATAAACATCAATTGAAGAACCTTTCTGGCTTGACGCACCATCGGCTGATGAATACCTATCTGCTTTGTGAGGATCACACAACAGCAAAGCAGCATGGGCTTCAAGCGTTATCTTATCTTTCCAAAGAACCATCAGAAACGCTGGCTGCTGCCTACAATTCGCTAGGTCTGGCCTCTATGGGGTTAAACAAATTGACGGAGGCTGAAAATTACTTCTGGGATGCTTTGGCCATTTGGGATTGCCTAAAAGATTACACCCATATGGCGCGTAGCTACCAAAATCTCGGAGTCTTGTTTTTTCAGCAGGGGAATCTAGAAGAGGCGAAAAAATGTTTTGAAAATGCCCTCGTGACATTGGGCAACACATCAAGTATCGTAGACAGACTTAAGGCAATGAACGGATTAGGGTCTGTTTACCACTCGTTGGGTGATTTTGCGACGGCCGAAAATGTGTTTACAGATGCCACAGCAAAATGGGAGAATGAGCTAGGGGATAAGATCGGGTGGTATCATTTGCGCGGATCGTTAACCCACAATTTAGGCAACACCCAGTTGGCAAAAGGCAACCCGGTACAGGCACGCGTGACCCTAGAAAGGGCAACAACTTTCTGGCAACAAGCGAATGATGATTTGCAAAAGGGGAATACGGTTGGCACGATTGCGGAAGCCTTCATGGAAGATGAAGAGTGGGAAGCGGCCGTTGTCACTTATGATGACGCCCTAGCCTTGTTAGAAAAATTTCCAGACCATCCGTGGGCCAGGAAGCTGGCAAATGATTTTCAGCAAGCAAGAGGAGAATGTGCTGAACGGTTAAATTCGCCAGAGGAAGGAGAATAAAGCCATCCAGCACATTCTGTATGAGGCTACTACAGTTCGGCAGAAATCCGCACTAAGTTATTATGACAACTGTGCCGGACTGTTTAAGTATTGCGCCGCCGTCAAGAACTTTATGCGAACTTTTGGAGCGCAATACTAGCTTGGCGTTAGCCACCACAGGTGGACGTTTGCATTGAGCAATCACCATCTGGTGAGGGCAATGTGGGAGCTGCAAAAAATGCAAACAGCAAGCCCGCTGCCATAACAAGGTGAGCCAATTTTGTTTTTAACGTCATTCCGATACCTCCAGAAGTTTGGAGGCTCCGGTGTCAGGCGCGCCCAGGGGTGTCCCTCTTCATGAAGTCCACTAGAGCCTGGAAACATTACTATTGCATGCAGTAGCAGCATATAATTCCTACCCTCAAAAAGCATGAGACCTTTACTGAAAAAGGTCTGAGAATCGTTCTGATTTAGCTCCCTTGGTTTTGGCGCAGAAATTGATTTGATGGTGGCCAGCAAGCCGATTTTGCCTGGCCCACACTCGCCCATCATCCGACGCTATGTTAGAATCGCATCTGTGAAAAAGATTGATTATTTGGTAATCGGGCACATCACCAGAGATGTGACCCAGGCGGGTAATTTGGTAGGCGGCACGGTTGCTTATGGTGGACGCGTGGCACATGCTTTGGGTTGCAACACGGCCGTTCTCACAAGCTGCCAACCGGAGTACGAAGGGCTGCAAGAATTAACGGGCCTTACTGTGAAACTGCTCCCCTCGGCCAATACCAGCACGTTTGAAAATATTTACGGAGAAAACGGCCGTATCCAAATGCTCTACACCGTTGCTAGCTCGCTAGGTGTAGACGATCTGCCGTCAGCGTGGCCGCAGCCGACGGTTTTGCATCTTGGTCCGCTGACCAATGAGGTAGACCCGGCTATCATGCACCGCTATCCAGAAAGCATTATTGGGCTGACGCCGCAAGGGTGGCTACGCCACTGGACAGAAGACGGCCGTGTGTATGCCCGCGAATGGCCGGAGGCGGAACGATATTTACCGCTGGCAGATGTGGTGATTTTGAGCGAAGAAGATTTGCTGAACGATGAAATGTTGATCCGCTATCGGCAACATGCCAAGCTGCTCATCATGACCGAAAACGCGCAGGGTTGCACGGTTTTTTATGGCGAGGAAGTGCGCCAGGTGGCAGCCCCCAGCGTGACGCAGGTTGAGCCAACCGGGGCGGGAGACATTTTTGCCGCCGCCTTTCTGACGCAATATGCACGAAACGGCCGTAACCCGTGGCAAGCAGCCGAATTTGCCAACTTTATCGCGGCGCAATCCGTCACCAAACTTGGCCTTGATGCCAAAATTGAGCTAATTCAGCAAGTGACACAGGAAAATTTCTCAATTACCTAATTGCTTAATTACATCTTTTGTAATTAGGAAATTGGGTAACTGGGTCATTGGGTAATTCATTCATGACAACAAAAATTTACGCAGTTGCCAACCAAAAGGGGGGCGTGGGCAAAACCACCAGCGTGATCAATTTGTGCGCTTTTTTGGCCTCCAGCGGACGCCGTGTGCTTATGGTAGATATGGACCCCCAGGCCAACGCCACATCTGGCTTGGGGTATGAAAAATACGAGATGGAACGCTCGACGTATGATCTTTTGCTGGAAGCGGCTACTCTTGATGAGATTGTATTGCAGCATAAAGCGTACAAGCTGGATTTGCTGCCTGCCCATCCCGCGCTAGCCGGAGCCGAGGTTGAATTGGTGAACGCTATTGGCCGTGAATACCGTTTGCGAAATGCGTTGGCAAAGATAGACGGCCGTTACGACTATATCCTTATCGACTGCCCGCCTAGCCTCTCCATGCTCACCGTGAATGCGCTCACTGCCGCCAAAGACGGCATCATTATTCCCGTACAGTGTGAATATCTGGCTTTGGAGGGACTCACCCAGCTCACCCAAACCATCGAGCTGGTACAAAAATATCTCAATCCCGATTTGGCCATTCGCGGCCTTATCATGACGATGTACGACAGCCGCACCAACCTTAGTCGCCAGGTAGTGGAAGAGGTGCGTAATTACTTCCCTGGTAAGGTGTTTCGTACCATCGTGCCGCGCAATGTGCGGTTGAGCGAAGCACCCAGCTTTGGCCAACCAATCAATCTGTATGCGCCAAACTCCCCAGGCGCGGTGGCTTACAAAGTGTTGGCTGCCGAGCTGGTGAAGGGTGACATGACGGCACAGGGGGTGGCAGCATGAGCAAAAAACGTGGATTAGGTCGTGGTTTAGGGGCTCTTATCCCCAGCGACCACAATGCCCCGGCTGAGGAGGGGGGTGTGAAGATGGTGCCGGTAACGGCCGTATCTCCCAACCCGCACCAACCCCGCAGCACTATGGATGAGCAAAAGCTGCAAGAATTGGCTGATTCTATCAGGGAACACGGCCTCATCCAGCCGCTCATCGTTACGGCTGCTAATGGTGGCTACACGCTTATTGCCGGGGAGCGACGCTGGAGAGCTTGCCAACTGGCAGGCTTGCAAGAAGTGCCGGTGGTGGTGAAGGAAGCGACGCCGCAAGAGATGCTGGAATTGGCCATCATCGAAAATGTGCAGCGCGCCGACCTTAATCCGTTGGAAGAAGCGTACGCTTACCAACAGCTTGCCGAAGATTTTGGCTTTACCCATGAGCAGATTGCCCAGCGTATGGGCAAGGGGCGGACGACAATCACCAATTTGATACGCCTGTTGGGCTTGCCGGAAAATATTCAGCAGGCGGTGGCAGACGGCCGTCTCAGCGGCGCGCACGGGCGGGCATTATTGCCCCTACCCAACGCCACCATGCAAACCAACCTGATGAACGACATCATCAAGTTTAACCTGAGCGTACGCCAGGTAGAGGCGCGCGTTACCACGCTACTTTCTGCCAAGAAACCCAGGGCGAAGAAACCGCGTCCCGGCTTGCCGATCGAACTAGAGGCGTTGCAATCCCAATTTCAGGACAGCTTGGGTACGAAAGTTAATATCGAAACCAGCGGCAAGGGGAAGGGACGGGTCATCATCCATTACTACTCCGACGAAGAGCTGCAAGCCGTCTACGACGCCATCATCGGCGACGAGTAGAAAACTTTTATGGATGCCAGGTGATGGTGGGCACAACGGCCGTTTCCACATAAGGGCCATTTGCTAAATCGTCAAAATAGTCGTTTGCCAACAAGCCACTGTAGGAAAAGAGCGAATGTCCTGCCGTGCCCGCGTCGCGAGCCATCTGGATACGCGCTTCGATTTCAGCAAAAGAGCAGTAGCCTGCGCCGATGCCGGGGATGATGAAACGGCCGTTTCTATCCCCCTGAAAATCATCCACTAACGTTTGCCACCGAGCCCGAATCCAGTAATCGCTCGAAGTTGGGTCGGGGTTTTCCTCATAATTGCCCTCATCGTCACAATCGTTGTAGCTGCTGCCGGGGTAAATCATCGGCGAAATGCTGTCGATATGCTCATTGGCCAGCCACGCTTTGGAATCCTGATAGTAGGTGAGGTTGCCCTGCTGAGGCGAGCCGGGGAAGTTCCAGGCGGGGTCTAGCTCATGAATGGGCCATACAGCCGCAGACAGCCATAATCCTTCTTTTAGTGGCACCACTTCTTCATAAAAGCGGCGCACCGTGCTGCTCACCCGATCCCGCTGCCATTGCGCATAGTCGTCATCGCTGAAGCAATCCGTCCCATACAATGCTTCGCTCACCGGGTCGCAGGAAGTGCTGCTGCCGCCATAGCGGATGTGGTCCAGATGCAGCCCGTCAATATCGTAGCGCGTGACCAAATCTTTCCCTACGGCAATGAGATGGTTATTTAAGAAGCTGGAAGCGGGCGTGCCGCGCATGTAGGCACCGCAGTAAACGTCATCGCTGGTTGTCCACTGCAGGCCATTGGGCTTATCGTCGGTGCTGCCATGTTCGTTGAGAAGCTGATGATAAAGCGGTGTGGGCGCGACGCTGTCGTCGGGCGGCGTGTCGCAAAAGCTGCCACCATTCCACACTGGGTAAACGTTGATGTAGGCATGTACTTGAATGCCTGTGGCATGGGCTTTTTCAATCATCGTGGCGAGCGGATCCCACAGCGGGTCTGGGGTCTGGCCGTAGACGCCGCTGACGCGGTCGGCCCACGGCTCCAGGCTGGATTGGTAGTAAGCGTCGGCAATGCCGCGCACCTGGAAGAAGATGACGTTGAAGCCGGCACTCGCCACGTTTTGCACGATTTCATCAATTTTGGCAGGGTTGGCAGGTTGGCCGTAGCTGGTCCAGTCGAAGCGGCTCACCCACACACCACGAAATTCGGTCATGGGTTCAGGGTTGGGTGGGTTGGTGCTATCGAGAATGAGGGGGAGGTAAACGGCCGTTTCCTCCCCAGCCGCCACGTTTTCCCCAGTTTGTAGGGCCAACGTTAAGATAAAAAATGCACTCAGCAAAATTGCAGCTCGTTTCATGATCGGTTCCCGTCTTGCTTATTTTGGCGCATTGTGGCATAGAAACGGCCGTCCCGCCGCCAAAAACCCATAAATTTACGCCCCCTCTCACATTTTTTAACGCAATCTGCACAATTACCCAATTACCCAATTACCGAATAAAATCCCCCCATGAAAGCACCACAAAAATTCACCACCAGCGCAGGGCGCATCATCTACTCCTTTCCCGTGCAATCTTTCCCCAGCTTAGTGAACAATATTTATCTGATTAGCGGTGGCGATTCGCTGATTTTAGTGGATTGCGGTTCTGGTTTTGCGGAGGCGAATGACCAGCTGCTGGCGGGGGTAACGGCCGTTGCCGAACAGTTCGACGAAGCAATCAGCCTGGAAGCCGTCACCCACATCCTTATCACCCACGGCCACATCGACCATTTTGGTGGCCTGCCCTTTGTCCGTCAGTTCACGGACGCGCCGGTAGGTGTGCATGTGCTGGATCGCCGCGTGCTTTCCAATCATGAAGAGCGTGCTATCTTCGCTTCTAGCCGTCTGGACAATTTTTTAGAGGGGGCTGGCGTTTCTGAAGAACGGCGCGAAGCGTTGATGCAGGTCTATCTCTTTGGCAAGCAATATTACCAATCTACGGCCGTCCAGTTCCTGCTGGAAGAAGGCACGCCGACAGTGGGGGGCATTGGCGTGTTTCATGTGCCGGGGCATTGCCCGGGACAGGTGTGCCTGCTGGTGGATGATGTGCTGCTAACGGCCGATCACGTGCTTAGCCGCACCACACCCCACCAGGCCCCGGAGAGTATTACCAACAACATGGGGTTAGGTCACTATCTGGACTCACTCACCAAAATTGAGCAGGTGCCGAATGTGCGACTGGCGTTGGGTGGGCATGAAGAGCCGATGGAAGATGTGTACGGTCGTATCCAGGCCATCAAAACCGCCCACGACGACCGTCTCAACAAAATCCTGGAGATTTGCACCAAGCCAAAATCCCTGGCCGACATCAGCCGCGACCTCTTTGGCACGGTGCAGAGCTACCACGTTCTGCTGGCGCTGGAAGAAACCGGTGCCCACGTAGAGCACCTCTACCAGCGCGGCGAACTGATCGCCGCCAACCTGGACGAAATCCAAAAGACGCATCATCCCGTCATCCAATACCAACAAGCGTAGCTGTATGGAAGATACCAAGCTGATTCAGAACGCTTTGCTTGATTGGTGGGACGTTGACCATGCTGATTTGCCCTGGCGGCGCAGCAAAAATCCGTACGCTATCTGGGTGTCGGAAATCATGCTCCAGCAGACGCAAATTGCCACCGTCATTCCCTACTTTGAGCGATGGATGACGCGATTCCCCACGGTGCAAGCACTGGCCGAAGCCCCGCTGGACGACGTGCTCAAGCTGTGGGAAGGGCTGGGCTACTACAGCCGTGCTCGTAATTTGCACGCGGCGGCACAAGCGGTGGTTCAGGATTGGAACGGCCGTCTCCCCCAAACCGCCGCTGATCTGATGAAGCTCAAAGGAATAGGCCATTACACTGCTGGAGCTGTCGCTTCCATCGCCTTCGATGAGCCAGCTCCCGTGCTAGATGGCAATGTGATTCGCGTTCTCAGCCGCCTGACCGATTTGCCCGAGGACGTGACCCAAACCGCCACCAAAAATAATCTCTGGCAGCTAGCAGAACAGCTTGTACCCGCAGCCCGCCCCGGCGATTTCAACCAGGCACTCATGGAGTTGGGGCAGAAAATCTGCTTGCCTGCAAAGCCGATGTGCCTGCTCTGCCCGCTCTCGGCCCACTGCCTGGCGCGGCGGCGAGGCACGCAGCTAGAGCGTCCCGTCCGCCCGCCGCGTAAGCGCACACCGCACTACGACGTGGTTGCCGGGATTATTTGGGCAAAAGATGCCAAGATTGGTGATCCTGCGGCTAAATTTTTGATTGCGCAACGGCCGTTCGATGGCTTACTTGGTGGTTTGTGGGAGTTTCCCGGCGGCAAGCAGGAAGATGGTGAAACCTTGACCCAGGCGTTGGTGCGTGAAATCGAAGAAGAACTGGCGATGCAAATCGAAGTCGGGGAGTTTGTGACCAAAATCAAGCACGCTTACACTCACTTTCGCATCACGCTTCACGCTTTTCATGCCCGACACCTCACCGGCAGCCCGCAGCACCTCGGCGTCGCCAATCACGCCTGGGTCACACTTGCCGATCTAGACAAATACGCCTTCGCTGTCACCGACCGGAAGATCATTGCTGCCCTGCATGCTACGGTGGTCAGTAAACAGTAAAACACTGCACTGATTACTGACCCACTGATTACCGATAGCTGCCCTGGATACGTTTCACGAAAACTTCATTGTCAAATCTTTTCACCGGGGTATCATAGGCATATGTCCGATACCATTTCCTCTGGTCAATTTAGTCTGGCTGGCGTCTCGGCTGCCGCAGCTACCGCCTTTCGTGAAGGGCGTAAAGCCTCCAGCGAGCAAGAATTCCTTAAGGCAATTCAATACTTTACCGAGGCTCTTGATTTTGACCGTCTCCCTGCCTTATTTCAAGCCCGCGTTTTTGAATATCGCGGGCTTTGTTTTTGGCTGATTGGTGAGTTCCGAGCGGCCGAAAAAGATTACAACGAATCGCTCATTACCAGCGACAACATCGGCCAAAAAGCCCGGGCACGAGTGCGGTTAGGGGAGTTAGCTGATTTTCGCGGTGAGTACGATGTGGCTGCGGCTCTGTATGAAGAGGCGTTGCAAGAAGGCATTGCCACCGAAAATTTGCTGGTTGTTGGGCGGGCGCGACGCGGCTTGGGCATCTTGGATCGTCGCCAGGGGAATACGGAGCGGGCGTTGCGGCAGCTTACGCAGGCCTTGGCTATCTTTCGTCAGGGGGGTGAAACGCGGGAGCAAGGGCGGGTTCTCACCAGCCTCGGACGCACCCGACAGGCGCGAGGGGAATATCAGCAAGCGTTGTCGGCGCATCGTGAAGCCTATTTATTGCTGGAATCGGTAAATGACCGCTGGCGCGTGGCGCAAGCAGTGAACGACATTGGCGAGTGCCACCAGGCACTGTACGATGTGGAAAAAGCGTATGAGCATCATCAAAATGCGCTGAACTTGGCGACTGACGCTGGGGCCAAGCTGCTCATCCCTGAAATTAAGCGGAATTTAGGCGTAGACCTGGTAGAGTCTGGCCAGTACGATCAAGGGCTAGTTTATTTGCAGGCCGCGCTGCAAGGTACGCGGGAGCATGGCAATCGGGAGCATGAGGCGTTGACGCTGTATCAGTTGGCGCGGGCTTATTTGCAACACGGGGATGATGCGTTGGCTGTGCAGGTGGTGTTGGCATTAACCCACGTAGCAGAAATGCTGAATGCGGATCGTTACCGTGCCTTGGCAGCGTTTGCCCACGGTGAATTGCTTTTCCATCAGGGTCGCAAGGCTGAAGCCCTGAATGAACTGAATTTGGCCATGCTGGCGGCACAAACGGCCGTTGACCGGGGTATCCTCTGGAAATTGCACGCCACGATGAGCCATGTTTCTGAAAATGAGCAGATTGCGGCCGTTCACTTGAACATTGCCGCAGAATTTATTCGCCAAACGGCCGAACCCTTGCAGGACGAGCGGCTGCGCCAATGCTTTTTAAATGCGCCTCCAGTGCTGGCTGTGCTGCAAGCAGCCCAGATCAACCCCAATCAGATTTAACTTACCCCAATAAACAGACAACTTTATAGCGAATGGTTGCTCATCGGAACTGACTTTACGCGGCATTTTTAATATGGTTACGGCCGTTTTACAATAATAGGGTAAAATACCTGAGAAGGAATGGTTTTTTTCATGTATAACCCTAAAAAAAGGGCGGCTGCCTCTCAAATAATTGTACTTTGCCTGATTCTGCTAACGGCTTGCACCACACCAGAAGAATTAGCTACAGCAACACCCAGGCCTCAAATTGAGGAAGAGGCAACCGCCGTGGTGACAGAAATCGTTGTCACCGCAATTGCCGAACTGCCTTCAGCCACCCCATCCCAGGAGCTGGAAACAAATCCAAAGGAACTGGTCATCTGCATGAGCCAGGAGCCAGATTCTCTGTACCCACATGGCAGCACGACCTTAGCGGCAACGGCCGTTCAACACGCCATTTTTGAAAACAACATCACCTCCTTATCATTTGATTATCAGGCACAAGGCTTGGAAAAAATACCCAGCTTGGCCGATGGAGATGCCACAATTGTAACCGTGGAGGTGAACAGCGGTGACATTGTTGTCGCCGCCGATGGTAATCTAGTTATCGTCGAGCCGGGGATTGAGCTAACCAACAGCAGTGGCGAAACCGCTCCATATACCGGGGCACCAATCGAGATGGAGCAGCTAGTTGTCGATTTCACCATGAAAGCGCGCCGCTGGAGCGATGGCACCCCGGTAACGGCGCAAGACTCAGTGTACAGCTACAACCTGGTTGCTGATCCCGCGACGCCACAATCCAAGTTTACGGCCAACCGTACCGCCAGCTACCAGGCAACGGGCAATCTCACCACACGCTGGGTGGGCGTTCCCGGTTTTTATGACACCACATACTTCACCAATTTTTGGCAACCGCTGCCAGAACACAGCTGGGGCGATTTGTCTTCTACAGAGCTGCTTGCGGCAGAAGATTCTAGCCGTCTGCCAGTGGGGGATGGCCCTTTTGCCATCGAGGAATGGGTTCCTGGCGAGCATATTCGCCTGGTATCCAATCCGTTTTATTACCAAGATGGGTTGCCTCGTTTGGACAGCATCATTTTCAAATTTATCCCAGATACAATCCAGTTGATTTCTGAATTATTAAGTGGTGAGTGTGATATTGGCACGCAAGATTCTCTGAGCAGCGAGCATTCGCCTTTTTTGCTAGAAGCAGAGAGCAACGGGCTGCTGGTGCCATATTTTCAGGCGGGAACCGTGTGGGAGCATATTGATTTTGGCATTAATCCAGAGCCTGCTCACGCCGTAACGCGCCCAGATTGGTATGAAGATGTGCGAGTGCGTCAGGCCATTGCCCTGTGTACAGACAGGCAGCGGATGGTGGATGATATTTTATTCGGCCGTTCTGAGGTGATGCACACCTACATTCCCAGCCGCCATCCGCTCTATGCCAATGGACTTACCGAATGGCCATACGATGTGGTTGCGGCCAATGCACTTTTGGATGAAGCTGGGTTTGTTGACAACAATGGCGACGGCATTCGCGAGGCTCCGGCATCTGAGACGCCTTTTGAACCGACGCTCATCACCACGTTGGAAAATGATATGCGCAATCAGTTGGTTCAATATTTCAAAGAAGATTTACTGGCTTGCGGCATTAATGTCCAGCTTGCATATTTTCTTGCTGGGGATTTATATGCACCAGGGCCGGATGGGCCACTGTTTGGGCGACGATTTGACCTGAGTGAGTTTTCCTGGAGCACAGGGATCGAACCGCCATGCCAATATTTCTTGTCCAGCCAGATTCCCGACGTGGCCAATAATTGGGCTGGGCAAAATAACTCTGGCTTTGCCAATGAGGCATATGATGCGGCCTGTTTACAAGCGTTGGGGAGTGTTCCCGGTACGGCCGCTTACAGAGAGGGCCATGCGGAGGCGCAGCGTGTTTTTGCGCAGCAGCTTCCTGTACTGCCCCTGTTTCTGCGTTTGAAAGTGGCGGCCGCACGCCCAGAGGTGCTGAATTTTGGCGTAGACCCCACGCAAGATTCTGAGCTGTACAACATTTATGAAATTGACCTGCTTGAGTGATAACAACCCCTCTTGAGGCACAAAAACCAGCTTGCCGCTGGCTGAATTTTCTTGCAATTGCGTGGCGTCAATCTCGCCTGGTTCGCGTGCCACACATGCTTTTATTCAAGGCATCTCATTTGGCAATCAGGGTAATTAAGATGTCGGTTGCTTCGATGGTGAGCGTGGCGGGGGGTGGGGTTAAAAATTTATCGTCGCGCTTCACGGCTAACGTGAGCACCTCGGTTTCCTGATGTAGTTCGGTGACTGTTTTGCCAATCCATGATGGTTTATCGGCGGCGGCAATCTGGTGAATGTTGGCGGTATGTTGCTTTTTAAGACCGCTGAGTGTGTACCACCAGTTGCCAATTTCGGGGTTCATCATGTGGGTAGCCATTTCTAGGCCGCTCATAACGGCAGGAATGCGTACATAGTCGGCCCCAGAGAGGTATAGTTTGCGCACGACGCTTCCGTAAAAATTTGGTTCTTTTTTCAACACGACTTTCAATGAGGTAAGCGGCAAAGGTGGAGATGGCATAGCCGCCAATGCCAATGGCAATAAAGGTGAAGAAGATGGCAAAGAGACGGCCGTTTGCCGTTTGTGGACTAAAATCACCATACCCAACCGTGGTGATGGTAATAATGGTGGCATAAAGGGCATCTAGCCAGCTCCATCCCTCAATGTGGGCATACGCCAGCGTGCCAACAAGAATCAGCGCAGCCGTGAGGCCCATAATGACAAAAATATTGGACTGCAGGACGCGGCGGGCAAATCGCCGGAAAAAGTTAATGAAGATGACCATGCTTACTGCGTTGTACCACAATCTTTTGCGAAAACAAATTGGCAATTTGGAGAGGGACGCGAATAAGTTTGTGGTTCATTTTGCTGGCCGGGGCAACCTTTTAGTTCTCAATCGGCGCGACCTCAATATCCACGTTGAGTTCATTCCCAACTGCATCCAACTCTTCCTGCAAGCCTTCAACAGACAGATTCGGCGGGGCAAACACGGTGGCTTTCATGGTAAACAGCTTGGTGCCGCCAAATGGGGCATCTTCGGTGCCGGTATCGGCTGTTTCTAAACTAACGCCTTGCTCAGCCAACTGGTGGGTGATTTCGTGGATGATGCCTTCGTGGTCAGCTCCACGCACGTCAATTTGATAATTGTGCCATCCTTTGAATTTTTGGGACGCGCCACGCTGGGTGGGGCGAATGGTCAGCTCAAAATCCTGAGTGCGCAACGTTTCAAGTCCGGCTTTAAACGACTCTAATGCCTCCTCGGCAACCGACACAAGCATGACCATAGCAAATACGCCACCGAGCCGCGCCATGCGGCTGGCATCCACATTGCCCTGATACGCCAGAATAATTTTGGTTACATCATCTACAATCCCAACCCGATCGTTGCCGGTTACAGTGATGACTAATGGTGTTTGCATGAGTAGTTTCCCCTGGTTTGATTTATGTTAAGTCTTGCGTTTCCAAATTGACAAATGCCGAGAAAATCTCCCCGCATTTTTGGGCGAAGCTGCAAGGATTGCGCGAGTTTTTCTTCGGGTCGCCAAATAAAAAGGCTGGCCTCGGAATGAAGCCAGCTTTTTATTTGGTAACTACGATGTGAAGTGTATCAAATTTCAGACGATTGGCGTAGGCATCTGATGGGGCGATTTTATGTGGCGACGGTGGAGAGCTGCTCTGTGTCTGGGGCAGCATCTTTGTTGCTTTGTCCGCTTAGCCAGGTGAACTGCTGGCCTAGGCGCAAATCGCGTGAGGAACTACCAATCAGCAGCTCAAATTTGCCTGGTGCAGTGACCCAGTCGTGAACGGCCGTATCATAATACGCCAGCGACTGTTCTGTGAGGGTTAGGCGGACGGTTTTGGTTTCACCTGGTTCCAGGTGAACTTTGGCAAAGGCTTTTAGCTCTTGTAACGGCCGTTCCACTTTGGCCGCTTCATCCCGCACGTACACTTGCACCACCTCCTGGCCAGCACGCGAGCCCTCGTTGGTCACGTCCACGGACAGCTCGATCGGATCACCTGTGCTGAAAGATTCACCATTTAACCGTGCATTGCTGTAAGCAAAGGTTGTGTACGACAAGCCATGCCCAAAGGGAAACAGTGGTTCAATCTCTTTTTTGTCGTAATAACGGTAGCCCACAAAGATGCCTTCGCCGTAATGGACACGGCCGTTTTCGCCAGGATAGTTGATGTAAGCCGGATTATCTTGCAATCGCTTGGGGAAGGTGGTGGGTAGCTTCGCTGATGGGTTCACATCGCCGAACAAGACATCAGCCAGCGCGTTACCTGCATCCTGGCCACCGTACCATTGTTGCAAAACAGTAGGTACAGCCTCCAGCCAAGGCATTTCTACCGGAGAGCCAGCATTGAGCACCACAACCGTGCGCGGGTTGGCCGCTGCCACCCGGCTGATTAGCTGATTTTGTTCACCAGGCAGGGTCATGTTTTCCCGGTCGAATCCCTCACTTTCCCATTCGCGCGTTAGCCCTGCAACGATAATCGCCACATCGGCCTTGGCTGCCAAATCGACGGCCGCCTGGATTGGGTCTGCGGCGATGGGGGGAACGCAGCTCAGGCGCATGGTGCGCCACGGGCTTTCTGGGTCGGTAATATATTCAACTGCTAGCGAGACGGGTTTATCGGTGCTGAACGGGAGGGAAACGGCCGCATTTCGATCAACTTCCCCCTCGGCCTGCCAATTATCTACCTTGATTTCGCCATCTACCCAAAGGCGGGCACGGCCAATGCTCCTGAGGTGCAAGGTGTATTCGCCCGTTTCTGGCACGCGCATGGTGCCTTCCAGGCGCAGCGAAAAGCAGGTTGGGTCTACAAAGGGATTTACCGTGCCAAACCAGGACAGCTCGCTTTTGGTGGCAATGCCTGAGTGTGCTGGTTCCCCGGCCAGCTCTAAATTGTGGTAATAAGAGAGCGTGAGGCCAGCCGTTTGCCCATCTTTGGCTTGCAGCCAGCTTGGCTCTAGCAAGGGGGGCATCCGGTGAATAAGCGTGCCAATGGTATACTCGACTTTTGTTCTCTCACCCGCCCGCTGCTGAATTCCCTCAAGCGGAGAGATGATGTAATCTGGATTTACCTGGGAACTGCCACCCCCCATGATTTGGGCCCATTTACCATTTTCACCAATGACGGCAATCGTTTGGGATTGATCTGCATCCAGTGGAAGGACGTTGCCTTCATTTTTGAGCAAGACGATTGATTCGCTGGCTACCTGACGAGGCAACTGGTTATTCGGTTTGGCAGATTCAGGCTGGTTAGCAGTGACGCGCTCAATTAGCCGGAGGAGCCGCCGTACTTTGTCATCAATGTGTGCTTCTTCCAGTTTGCCATTTTGAACGGCCGTAACAATTTTTTCCACGTTCATCCAGCGGGCTGGCCCCGGCATCTCCAAATCCAGGTAGCCCCCTGGCACACCATCGCTGTAGGTGCCGTACCAGTCAGACATGACCAGGCCATCGTAGCTCCAGTGCTCTTTGAGAATCTCGTGGAGCAGCGTGTCATTTTCGCTGGCGTGGCTGCCGTTGACCCGGTTGTAGGCAGACATGACGGTCCACGGGTTGGCTTGTTCTTTGGCGATGCGGAACGGCTCCAGGTAGATTTCGTGCAACGGCCGTTCCGCTACTTCGGCACTAATTGAAAAACGCTCATACTCCTGATCGTTGGCCACAAAATGCTTGATGCAGGCCGCTACGCCGCTTTTTTGCAGGCCGTTGATGTAGGCCGCGGCAATCGTGCCGCTGAGGTACGGGTCTTCAGCAAAGCATTCAAAATTTCGGCCTGCAATTGGGGTGCGGTGAATGTTGACCGTTGGTGCCAATAAAACGTGCGCTCTTTTGCGGCGCACTTCACTGGCCAGCCGCACCCCAACCTGCTCGATGAGCTCGGGGTTCCAGGTGGCCCCCATGGCAATCCCCACCGGAAAACAGACTGAGGTCTCCCCCAGATTATCGTCACTGCCGCGTACGCCATTTGGCCCATCGCTTACCTGAATGGATGGGATTCCCAGCCGCTTGATGGCAACCGTGTGCCACATATCAATACCAGCGAGCAGGGATGCCTTCTCTGCCAAAGTCATATTCTTGATTAATTTTTCGATTTTCTCTTCCATGTTTATTAATTTTCCTTCAAGGTAGCTAATCAATATGGTTTTACGCGTGGCGACTAGCACCGCTCATTTGCAAGTAAACCTGCTTTCACCAGTGGCCGCATAACCAATTTTGGTGTGCGATCCACATAAAATAGTCCCCAATGTTTTTCCGGTTCATCAGGATCAGGAGAGCCTTTCCACGGTTCATCAAACGCTTCAAAAACAAAAGCGAGAATTTTCTCTTCATTTGTCCAGGCCATTAATTGTTGGTAATAGCTGGCTTGTAAGTCTTCAGATGCATTCCCTGGCTCAATGCCACGGCCGTTTGAAGTTGTTGTCCAGCCCGCTTCGGATATCACCACAGGTTTATGGGGATAGCGTGCGGCGACTGAATGGTAATTTTGTTGGCTGTACTCAAGCGCGTTGTCGATGGTTTGGTATTCCCACACCGGGTAAGTGTGTATCGAAATAAAATCCAATTCTGCCACCAATGGCTCCAATTTTGTGGTCCACGGCACGTAGTTTTCACAAAATGTAACTGGCTGCGACACGCCGTTTTTGATGCGGCGCGTATAGGCAATCAGGCTCTCTACTGAGACCAGATGATCGGTCCACTCTACGGCCGCTTCATTCCCCACCGACACGGAAAAAACGATGTCAGGATATTGATTGGCCAACGAAATCAAACGGTCAACATTGTCGCTGTTTGTTTGGCGATTCGCAGCCAGAGTTTCATCATCATAATCGGCTCCCCAAGGGCAGTTGGGATTGCTCAATTCGGCTGCCATCTCTGTGCCTAGCATCACCTTGAAAGCCAACTTTTCATCACGAATCACCTTTAAGGTTGTTTCGGCGTGTTCACTGCAATCGTACAGCCTAAGAAATGACCAATTGCTGGCCAAAATTAGAAGGTCTTCTTTAATTTCTTCATAAGTTGGAAAGATTTCCTTTCTTGGGTCTTGGCCTTCGCGGTACCCAGAGTAACAAATGGCGTTACCGTGGTTTTCTTTGATAAACTGTTTAAGATTTGCTAGTTTTTTTGATGTATCAGACATATTTCATATTCCCGTCTTTGTCCCACAAGCCCCAGTAAGCGCCCACATCTCCTTCATGCGCTATTTTCCAAACTTCATCAAAAGAAGAGAAATAGAATATGTCGATATTCTCTTCTTCTGCCCACTGGTAGGCGTTGATAAAGTAGCGAATGGCATTGAGAAAAGATGGCACGGCCGCTCGTTCAGGCGTGCCGACATTGGGCCAGCCGGTTTCGCTGATGATGACCTTTTTGCCTTGGGCCACATGGATGGCGCGTCGGTACATTTCTTTCATGTAAACAAGTGAGTGCTCAGCGGGATACCCTTCCCAATACGGGTAACAGTTGGCAAAAATCACGTCACATGCCTCCGCTACGCGCGGGTAATCTTCAAATAAAAAGTAGGCATCTACATACCCTACCTGAACATTCGGCGCACTCGTCTTCGCGCGGTTCATGTAGGCGATCAGTTCCTCATCCGGCATTTCTCCGCGCAGCATCACTTCATTGCCCACTGCCAGTAGGTCTGCATGGCCTGCCTGGGCCACTTGGATGCCATTCTGAAGCTCTTTCTCATTGGTTTCGCGGTCACCATCTAACCAAACGCCGACCAGCGTTTTGAGCCCCAACTCTTTTGCAATTTGGGGAATTAATTCATTGCCCTCTGAGCAAGAAAAAGTGCGCACCCAATTTACATGGGGCTGAATAATTTGCAGACGTTCCCGGATTTGCGCCGCACCAATTGGCGTGCCTGGGCCTTGTCCTTCGATGTAAGGGCTAAAACAGATGCCATGAATTTTTTGGGCCAAAAGCTGGCCGACGAGGGCTTTTAATTCAGCAATAGTTATATTGGCGACATCAATGCCCGCCAACGATTTTTGCTTGTAATATTTGCTCGACACTATTGTCTCCACCTTTGCCATTACCCGGAAACGGTAACGATCAGCTGTTTTATTTGACCGTCCCGGTTCAAAATGTGTTGGGTTGTTTTGTCATCCAGGCAGCTGCCCAGAAACGTTGCGGAACGGCCGTTGGCAAACAAGACGTCAATCTGTGCCTTATCGCCAGGTTTATAAACGATGGGTATTTGGCACATCGTAAAGGCGAGGGAACCGGCTGCTACGGACAAGGTTTTTGTTTCGCCTGCTGAATTGACATAATTGAATTCGCTGTCGCGCGGCAAAAACTCATCGGCACGCAATAACGAGGGCGCAAAGCAAAGTAACCCTTGCTTCATCTTCACGCCCAATTCACCCCACCGGGTCATGATCTCTTCCTTGACTTGCCCTGTCATGCCTGGCTGACGCGCACCACTACCCAAGGGGGAGTGAGAATAAGGATCGGTGGGAAAAGCGCCGTACACATCGGGCGTTTTGTTGAACCCGATGCCCGAACGAATGTCATAATAGGCAGCGACTAGCGCGTCGGTAACGCTCTTTTCTGCCCCACCTTCCATCGCTTGCTCATAACATTCCTGCGCGGCTAGCAGCAGCTTGGAAACCATGTGCCAGTAGATGCTGCCCAGCCCCTCAAAGCCAAAAAAGGTGCCAGAACGACCGGTGAACGCACGGTGGTTAAAGGTGGTTTCAAACAGCTCTAAAATAAAGTTGCGTTCTTTGGCAACTAATTCAGCGTAAGCGGGTTCCTGGGCCAAATTGTCTAGCACTTCTGAGACCCCCTTCACGTTGCGGAAACGGCCGTTGAAATGAAACACGCCCGCCTCGTCCTGACTCAGCAAACGGACATCCCCTGCGGCCACCAGTGCTTGCACCAGGGACGACCCCGCTACTTGCTCGGCAGACACATTGTTCTTTTGCAGGAAGCCGGGCAGTTTGCGGTTGGGGTAGAGCATGTACGAATGTTGGTCCGCGCGGTAGAGATCGCTTTGGGGCAAACTGTGCAGCAAGGCGAGTGCCTTCTCCGGCGTCAGCAAACCAGAAGACAGCATGGCCACCTGACCTTCTAGCATCAGATACAAATTTTCTACGGCCGCCCCGTGATCATCCAGGCGCAAGATGTTGTACGTATGGGCCAGCCCATCCGCGCGCCAGTTGGTATGCAGCGTTTGCTCAATGTAGGCTTGCGCCAGTGCCAAAAATTCGGACAAAGTCGCGGGTTCGATATGCGTCTTTGCGGTGGGGATGCCACTCTGATAAATTTCGGCCCGATACTGGGTAACGGCCGTTCCCAATTCATCCATCAACACGCGTCGTGCCTGAGCTGAAAAACCGGTTTCCAGATGATGCTGATGCGTTTGAAAGATTGAATGGACTTTGGTGAACAGGGTGGCAACGGCCGTATTCAACGCAAAATCACCCCCCTCATAATTGGTTAATAGCGTCTGCCAAAAGGCGATGAAGCGGCGCAGGTAGGCCACCGTGACGACGGACAGCCCCTTGCCCACCAGCGCATTGTTGGCGTCGTTCCACTCTGGGCGTTGCGTGTTCATCCAGATGCCACCCTCTGGGACTAAATTGGTGAGTTTGGCCAGCAGCAGCACCAGCAGCTTTTCCACCATCGTTACGTGAATCACAGCACCGTTGGCGTCACGGTGTAAACGGCCGTCGGTACCCATTTGGGCAACGGCCGTTTCTGACCTTTCGTCAGCTTTCCAATCAAAATCAATGGTGTTGTACCAATCCGCCAACATCTCTTCATACGGTTTTAACCGGTAAGGCACATCGACGGTGGCAAACACAGGCTGGTTCCACTGCCGTGCCAGCGCGCCTGGTTGATTCTGTTCACAAATTTCCAACAGCTTTTGCAGGTAGATAATTTGATGGTCGCTCCAATAGCCAATGTTGGACCACGGATTATCTGGTTCAGGGCTTTCCCACTCAATGCCGTTACGGGTAACACGGTATGGGTTGTAGCCATCGGCTGTGGTTGCATTCAAAAATTTGGCAATGACCCCTTCTGTATAGGCAGGGAAAGCAACCGCCATCGGCTCCCAATTCTGGAAAATATCCCGCCAGTTGCCCTGATAATCCAAATGGGGTGACCCATCCGGTTTTTTCAAGTTGATAGAAAATTGATTCCAGGGGCGGCTGGGATCGCCATGACGACGGCTGAAGGTAAGCGGCAAATATTCATAACAAAGCCGAATTAAATCGGCCGAATCAGCCGCCGCTGCCCGCGCATATAGCGCATTGATAGGCATCTTTTCTGGCAGGGCGGCAAACCAGGCGGCCTGCGAATGCAAAATTGGCCGGTTGCGTACTTGCACGAACGCGAGAAGATCGGCGCGGTCAATGTGATACCCGTTGGCATAGATGCCGCCACGCATGATATTAAACAGCACATTGGCAAAATGATGCGCTGTAGTCGTCTCTTGCGCCGACAGTTGCAAGCCATCGGCCGCAGCTACGTGGTTGATGAGCAAGGCTGTTCCGTGCGCAATATCTTCTTCAATTTGTTGGGTGATGGCCGCTGCGTCCTGATGCAAGAACCGGATTAACTGTGTAATGGCCGTACTATCCTGGTTCACATCGGCAACAACATGCCACGCTTTCACTGTGCCAGCCGCTAAGGTAAAAGACGATGAGAGAAGGTAGGAACCTGGTTTGCCCAGGATATCGTGCTCGGCTGTGAGGGAACGGCCGTAGCGAAACTGGTCCACTTGATCTGTGCAAAGCAAATGCGTAGGTTGTGGTAACCCCACCTGCCAGGCTACAGTTGCCTTCAAAGATTCACTCGGTTCGGCTTGGTCGGTAAGCGTGGCGCTGAGGGCAAAAATGCCCAGGCCACTCTCTGGCTCTAACTCGTTGCGCTTGTACGCGTGCAGCAGACTGCTCAAGGTGTTTTGCAGCCGCGTGGTTACGCCGTAAGGTAGCAAATTTTGCAGCCCGTCCAGCAGTTCAATTTGGCAGTCGGCTGCGCCATCATTTTGCAGCCAGCAGGTGCGGATAAAGCCCAGGCAATCGCCCGTGCGCCAGGCCGTGCGCAGTCGCAGCTGCAAATCGTGATTCACTTCTTCAAACAGCAACACATTCCCGTACACATTCTTGTACAAATGGCGCTCGATATCGTAAATGCCAGCATATCTGCTAGAAAATGGTTCCCAGAGATTGGAACGGCCGTTTCGTGCCACGCGTACAATCGTTTTGCTGCCGGTCAGCTCGTGGTGAGCAGTAATCTTGTCTTCCGTCTCATAAGGGAAAAGGGCCGATTCTGCATTGGTGCGTCCGGCCGTCAGCCCGCCGGTACTGGAGATAAACAGCCAATGGTCTGAGCTGCTCACCAGGCTCATAAAAAACGGCGGCATCTGGTCATAATGAGCAATTTTGTAAAACGTTTCCCCCATCAACTGTACAAAGCCGCCTGAGACAGGCCTGGATTGATGTTGAATGGGTTGCTCACCAATCGAGACTTCTGCTGTTTGATGCTTCATCAATAGCCCCTCCTCTCCACAAAACGGACTAAAAAGAAGAAGGCTTTGGCTGGAACCACACCGGCCAAAGCCTTCTTGTTTACTTATTCGTTTTTGAACAAAACATGTAACTTTGGTAGGGGAATGACATGCCATTCCCCTACCACGATCATTCTACGGAAGAAACTCAAACGCGCCAATGTCGCAGGCTGCGTCACGGGCCACGCCGCGCTGATCGGTTGCGGGGCAAACGGCCGTATTCGCCGCATCAATGGCCGCGCTTCCTGCCAATAAGGCATGGGTCAGCGTGGGGCCACCATTGTCGGCCAGCATATCAACTCCGGCACCGCCAGGGGCCACAATGATGTCGCTGCCAACGGCCGCACAAGAGCCATCTGTGGCCACATTATTACCAAGCGAAGTGAGAACGGCCGTTGCCGGGCTACCTTCTACCTGACAGTTGTAGGTGCCGTTGTCAGCGATGATGCTGTTTTGCACCGTCACGTTCACGGGTGCGCCAAAGGTGGCAACCATGAGGCCACCAGCCGTGCCGTCTGGCGCACTATTGCCCACAACAGTGCTGTTCAGAATGGTTACTGTACCATCTGTCAGGAACATCGCGCCACCGTGCCACGCTGTGGAGGTGTTGCCACTGATGGTGCTGTTCTCGATGGTGACATTGCCCAATGTCCGCAGGCCACCAGCCACGTCCCCAGCCACATTGCCACTCACCGTGCTGTTGGTGAGATTAATGCTGCTGTTGAAGAAGCCATAAATACCGCCACCGGGCTGACCAAGCGTGCTGTTGTTCATCACCGCACTGTTGTTCATGTTCAGCGTGGCACCATCACCATTGTAGATGCCGCCACCGCCAAGCTGGAAGTCTGCCGCGCCGGTGCTGGATTCCGTGTTGTTCATCACCACCACGTTCTCCAGGTTCAGCGTCCCAAAGTTCAGGATGCCGCCACCTTGCGGTGAGCCAACGCCATCGGCCACCGTCAGGTCGTTGATGCTCACGATAGCACCTGCCGCCATCTGGAAAACGCGCGAGAGGTTGCTGCCGCTTACCGTCAGACCCGGTGCGCCACTGCCGTCAATGACCATGCTGCGGGTCACGTCAAGCTGCCCCGAGGTGAGGGCAACGGTGCCACCCGCCAGGCTGGGGTCAAAGGTGATTGTGCCGTCTGCCGCGATAAGCTCAATGGCTTCGCGTAGGGAGCCTGCACCACTGTCGGCCAGCGTGGTGACCGTTAATGCCGTTGGCGGCGGCACTGGCTTCACGGCGACCACGTCTAGCCAGGTGGTGCCTGTGGGCAAACCATTGTCTGGCAAGGTGAAGCCGTAGCCCCAAACTTCGCTCAGGGTCAAGCCATCGTTTGGTGCGCCAGCCGGTTGCTCGGCGCTGCGGGCAAAGCTGGTGAAGGGAACTTCGATTTGCTGCCAACCCGTGAAGTTATCTACAAAGGTGGCTTCAAACTGTTCGGCCGTATCTGGCCCCTGGTAAACGCGGATGTAATCAACCGCCATCGACTGCGGCAGCTCCAGGTCGGGTGAAATCGCCCCACCGAAGTTACCGCCAATGGCGACGTTCAGCAGCAGAAAGACGGGATCGTTGAAGACCCATTCGTTCGGTGCCACATCGGCTGGCGTGGCGCTGTGGTACAGCATGCCGTCCACATACCATTCGATGAGATCGGGCTGCCACTCGATGGCAAAGGTATGATAGTTGTTGTATACCGGTTCGCCAAAGTCAACGACGTTGCCGAAACTTTGTCCACCAGCATAGCCGGGGCCATGAATGGTGCCAAAGATTTCGTTAGGCAGGCGGCTGACGTATTCCATGAAGTCAATTTCGCCGGTTTGCGGCCAGTTCACCACGTCGATGTCGGTACCCAGGCTCCAGAAGGCAGGCCATAAACCTGCTTCACCTTCTGGCACCAGGATGCGGGATTCGATACGGCCGTAGGCAAATTCTGCCTTGCGCCAGGAGATCAACCGCGCCGACGTGTAATCACACGAGCCGTAGTAACATTGCAGCGAACCATCCGCTTCACGAACGGTCAACACCATGTTGCCATTGCCATCGGTGGCAGCGTTGGCGGGGTCATCGGTGTAATATTGGAATTCGTCATTGCCCCAGCCGGGGATGCCGTTAACCGCACCATCGCCAATTTCATAACTCCAGTATTCTGGATTAGGCGGTGTGCCGGCGGGTTCGTTGAACTCCTCGCTCCAAACCATTTCCCAACCTGCTGGGCCGGGGTCTGGTGCACGATTATCTTTCAGATTGACCGTTACGTCTTCGCCACTGTTGCTGCCGTAATACCAGAAGGTCAGTGCTTCGCCGTTGGACCAATCTTGCCCGATGGCAAAATCGCGGTTAAAGCTGGCATTTGATCCTCCAGCTGTGATGGCTTGCCCAGCATAGGTTTGTCCATTAAAAGGCACAACGTCTGGGAAGCAATCCAATCCAGTTTCTCTAAAACGGAAATGGAAGACGAGGTCCAATTTGCCGTCGCCATTTACATCCTCTTCATGGCGAATGGGCTGGCGCGTACGCCCGTTCTTGTGGAATTCGTAAGCATCCCCCAAAGTCACCGTTGTGTGATCAACTGTCGTGGCATCAAAATCGTCTGTTGAGAACAACACAACCGGAATAATGCCGTTACCGCGATTACAGAGCGTGCCTTGCACCTCGATCTCAACAGCCAGCGGCCCATCAACCTGCAAGACGCCTTCAAGCGCATCTTGCCCTGGCCGCGCCAGCGGTGAAGCCTGGTTCAATGTTGGATTCGACAAGGTGACGTTGTCACTACTGTCCCAGAGGTATGGGTAGCGCTCAAAATCGTCCAGCAAGTTCGGGTCGTAGGCATCATTTTCAACGATAGATGCTGTTGCTTGCAGAGCAAAGCCCGCTGCTACATCCACAGGGTTGGTGAGCCGCAGAATGACGCGCTCGGTGCCTTCCCATTTGGTATCGTCGAACGTTTCCAATGGGAAACTTAATTCTAAGGGGCCACCATTGACAAAGGTGAGCGTCCCGGATACTGGTGTGTATTCGCTGCCTGGGGTGGCAGATGCTACTTCAGTGAAGTAATCAATTGACACTTGTGCCGGATCGTCACTGTTCATGGGTCGGTTGAGCTTCACGGTGATGTTGCCCGTGGTGCCTTCTTCAATGTCGTAGTTGGAGGCGGCAAACGTAACGCCCAATTCGGGAATTTCAGCCACACCGTAAACGGCCGCATCATCAATGTAGTAAGTCACTTCGCCGGGGGTGTTTAGCGTGCCCAATGCCCAGCCATGAACCTGGGTGAGCGTAAAGCCATCGTTTGGCGCACCGTTGCCAATGTCTTTGCGCACGAAGCTGGAGAAGGGGAATTCAAAGAATTGCCAGCCAGAGAAGTCATCAATGAGACTTACTGTGAAACGCTCGCCATCATCAACTGTTGAACCGGGGTTCCGGTTGTCGATCACGTCCACAAAGACGGTACTGCCTGTGTTTTGACCGTACAGCCAGAAGCTGAATCCTTCGTAGCTGCTCCAATCTTGCGGCACCCAGGTGTCAACGGCCGTATTCTCAAACGCATGCACAAAGCCTGCAAATGCCGTCACGTCTCCCGTCATGGCTAGCACATTATTGCCTGCTGCCGAGCCGGGCAGAGGCGCCGGAGGTGCATCTGTGATGGCAATTGAAATCGGGCTGCCATCGCTAAAGGTGATGAAGCCAATCGGTACGCCATTGCCATCTACGCCAGTAGGTAGGCCGCTCTCAAAGTCGTCGATGATGACTGACGGTTCACTCAAGCTGCCACTAGAGAAGACCCAATAATCGGTGCGGAAGGTGGCATCGGAGCCGGAGTTGCCAATGACGGCAATAACGACGTTTACAAGTTGCCCGTTGCCGCCGTTGGCCACGGAAACAGCATCTAGAACCCCATTGCCTCCCGTGAAGAAGGAGTTGTCGTCAAAGAATTCATCCAGCGGAATGGAGACTTGCTGCCAGCCACCGCCGCTGATGGCACAGGGGCCAGCGGGGGAAACCACACAGTTGTATTGGAATTCATCGTCAACGGCCGTTTCTGCCAAATCATCCCCGGTGTCATCCTCTTGCAGGTTGATTTCCAATGTGTAATCCTGATCGGCATCCGGGTTGATCCAGAAATTGAACGTGTCGACAATGGACAAATCTGTGAGGCTGGTACGGCCGAATCCACCATAAAAACCAGGCACGCCGCCAGACCCCCAACCGCTTTCAAGCGAAAAAGCTCCGCCATCTGTAGGAGGTAGGTCAGCTGAGTTGGCTGCAATACCGCCGCCACCAACCGAACCACCGAAAGAGAACCAGCCATTTGCGAAAGGATCGCCATGCTCCATATCATCAAAAACAATGGCTTCGCCGCCACCACCCAATGGGCCGCCAGCGGTAAAGGAGAACTGGTCGAAATCAACTTCAACTGCTGAGCCGATGGCACCCTCTACCCCAGACACCACCACCACAACCTCATCGAGATTGCCGTCGAAGGTGCCATTGCCACCTGTTGCCAGGTCCAAGAACCCGCTGAGGGGGGCACTCACGAGTGTCCATTCATCATCAAAAGAGGCACTGGTGAAAGTTGTGTCGAGGCGGAAAGAATCTTCCATGCCGTCGGTCCAGCCATCGCCATTCAGATCTTCACGAATAGTGATTTCCAGCGTGTATTGGTTCACAGTTGCGTCGCTCTGGTTCAGTATCCAAACGTTGAACCAGGGATCGGCTGGTGGGATTATCTGGGCAGTGTTTTCAAAGTTTTTGAAAAAGCCGCCATAAAAAACGCTGTCGGAGCCATTGCCACCCCAGCCTGTGCTAAGGTAGAAACTGCCTTCCTGCGGTCTGTCGTCCAGAGCACCGCCGCCACCGCCAGCTTCATTACCGCCAAAAAAGCCCCAATCAGAGGCGTCGCCATCTTCAAAATCATCAATGACTACATCTGGCGTTGCTGCGGCCAAAGAAAATGGTGCCAGGAAGGCTGTTAACAATAAGCCAGCCAGTGCCAAAAAAGTAAAAGCACGGGTTTTCTTATTCATCACTCTTTTTCGTCCTTACAGGAGATGGTTTGCGTGTCATTTTGCGCTTTGATCATCCTGTGTTGGGGGTTCATGTGTACGGCCCACCTTCCCCTTTTTGCTGCATGAAACCCAATCATTATGTCTACAATGCTGTTGGTTTAGAAATGATTTTTGCTTTTATTTTTCGATAGCGTTGCCTCCTTTGGGGTAACAATGAAAAAAGCAAGGTGCTGAGTTGCATTGTCGGTCTATAAGGAATGGCAAAATGATAAAGCTATCACTTTGTCAATCGCTCTCTGAATCTTGTAATTAAAATTGTTTCATCATCCTGCTGCATCACTTGCTTCGTAAATGCGAACATAATCAATTTTCATGGTTTGCGGGAATGTGGCGGTACCATCTGGGTAGCCAGGCCACTCGCCACCTACGGCCAGATTGACAATGATGAAGAAGGGATGATCAAATACCCAGTCGCCGGGAATGGTTGTTGGTGTGATTTTGTGATACATCTCGCCATCCATATACCAGCGAATTTCTTCTTCTTCCCATTCAATAGCAAAAATATGGAAATTCTCAGTGTATTGGGCATTATCCGGCAGGTTTTTCGCCCGACCAACGCCATTGGCACCAAAGTAGCGTGGCCCATGGACGGTTCCGTGTATTGTTGAAGGCTCAGAGCCGATATTTTCCATGATGTCAATCTCGCCGCAGAAGGGCCAGCCTACTTGGTCGATGTCATTGCCCAGCATCCAAAAGGCAGGCCAAAGCCCTTGCCCAACAGGAATTTGAATGCGCGCTTCGATACGGCCGTACTCCACCTCAACCTTTCCCTGGGTACTCAGTCGCGCTGAGGTATACAGCTTGCCCCGCACGTTTTCTTGCAAAGCCTGTATGACCAGCATGCCATCTTCAATGTACGAATTTTTAGGATCGTCACTGTAATATTGTGCTTCGCCGTTCCCCCAGCCGTGCCCGCCGATCTCATGTGTCCAGCTAGCTGGGTCAATGGTTTGCCCCTCAAACTCATCCTGCCAAACCAGCTGCCACCCTTCGAGCACCCAATCTGGGGTAGGGGTGGCAGCTGGCGTTGCGGTTGGTGTTGGATCGGCCAAGGCTGGGCTACAAGCCATTAGTAGCAAGAGCAAGCTCAGAAGCACCTTCCGTGGGGAAAACGACCAACTCATTACTTATCTACACCCGTGATTACAACGCCTTGAATAAACGCTTTTTGGGCGAAGAAGAAAACAATTAGAGGGATAACGGCTGCAGTTAGCGACGCTGCCTGAATCAGGTTATCTTGCCCTTCGTACAGACCATTGAAGCCGTTCAGTCCAACCGTAATTGGATACAGATCTGGATTACCAGCCAGGTAGATCAGCGGCCCGAAGAAGTCATTCCAGGCAAAGAAGAAGTGGAACAGCGTGACTGCCAGTAGAGCCGCCTTCGCTTGGGGCAAAATGACCGACCAGAAAATTCGGAAATGCCCGGCTCCATCGATCATTGCTGCCTCATCCAATGCTTTGGGAATACCCAAGAAGAATTGTCGCAGCAAGAAAATGTTGTACCCATTGGCAAAAAACTGCGGCACAATCAACGGCCACCAGGTTCCTACCCAGCCTATTCGATTAAAAAACGCATAAGTTGGCACCAATGTAACTGCCGGTGGCAAAATAATCGTCGCCATCACAATGAGGAACAGCGTTCCTTTGCCAGGGATGTTGTAACGGGCAAAGCCATAAGCAACGAGGGCAGCCGAGGAGACAGCCCCGATCGTGCTTAGGACGGCGTAGAAGACGGTGTTGCCAAGCAGACGTGGAAAGTTAATTGTGTTCCAGGCGTCAACGAAATTGCTCCAAACCGGGTCCCATTCCCACGCTTGGTCAAGGGTGCGCCAACGGCCGTCCCAGGGGATCAGGCCAGCGGCGGCATTTTGCGGGTCGATGAATTCACTAGATTCGCGACCTTTGTTGATGAGCGCCCACTGTTCGGTACGGCCGTCAACTGGCACCTCATACACATCGTATTCGCTCCCCTCATACTCAAACGTAACCGGGGATGCTGGGTACCAAGGCGCACCAGCAGAGGAGACCTGGGTGTCTGTCTTCAATGATGTGACGATCCCATACCCCAACGGCAGTAGGAAAATGAAGAGAACGAGCGCTGTAAACAGCGTCATGAGCACTGTGTTTAAACGTTGACGCGCCTTGGGAGATAATCGGGAGCCTGATTTGCGGTTAGGTATTGTTACAGAAGCCATGCTATTATTCCTCCCCAGCGTAGTAAACCCAGTAGCGGGCACTGCCGAATAAAACAACGGTTAGAACAAGAGAAACAAGGAAGATGAGCCAGGCAATCGTTGCCCCATACCCCATGTTAAAGAATTTGAACGCCTGATTGTAGAAGTAAATCCCTACGTAATTAGTCGTTCCATCGGGAAAACCGTTACCCCCATTGAGGACGAACGGCACCAGGAAATATTGCATGAGGCCAATGGCACCCAAAACGAGGTTGTAGAAAAGCACCGGGGAGATCATCGGCACGGTAATGCTGAGCATCTTGCGCCAGTAACCGGCACCGTCAATATCTGCTGCTTCATACATTTCTGTGGGCACGCCCTGCAGGCCAGCGAGGGTGATCATCATCGTGTTCCCCACTGCCCAAAGGCCGATAAAGGTGAGTGTGAAGTAAATTAGTCTGGGATCCGCCAGCCAGCGCAGACCGCTAACCCCCACTGCTTCAATGCCAAAAACATTTTGCAATAAGATGTTGTACCAGCCTGTTTGTTCATTGAGGACGCCGCCCCAAATCAAAACAGTGGCCACCAATGGAACCATTGTGGGCATAAAAAACATGGTGCGGAAGAATGCCTTGCCGCGCACGCTGTTCGAGTTCATCAATAGTGCCAACAACAGGGCAAAAATCATGCCAATCGGCAAAGAAATAGCGGCGAAGAGAAAAGTGACGCCGAATGATTCGTACACATTTGGATCATCGAATAATGCCCGTCGCCAGTTAGCAAAGCCCACAAATGAGGTCTCTTCTGGGACGGCAAGGTTAAATTCGACTAGTGAAAAACCAAATGAAGCAAGAAATGGGATGAGGTAGAAAATAACAATACCAATGAGCCAGGGACTAAGAAAAATCAAACCCCACTTGATTTGTTCTTGTTCAATGCGTCCCCGCTTCTGCTTACCAGCCTGAGTTCCCTCAGGTATAGTATCCGGAGTAATTGCTGCCATCTGTGCCTCCTCTATTAGCATCGCTTGCGATTAGCGACACTGTTTAAATGACTTCCCCATAATAAAAAAGCAGAAAAAGCGGAAAAAAGAGAAGGACATCAACATATTATGTTATGTTGATGTCCTTAATACTGTTTAGGAAAACTTATTCGTTGCCAGCGGCATCGTAGATGGCCTGTAGGTCTTCGATGAGGAGATCGATATCCGCATCTACATCACGATCCGGTTCCTGGCCCAGCAGAGTCCAGAATTCATTGTAGCGATCGTTGGCTTCTTGCGGGCTGGGCATGTAGCTTTCGTGGTTGGGGTTGTCAGCGTAGGCCATCGAATCCACCACAACTTGCCAGTTAATGGTATCGCCATCAGCAATTGATTCAGCGAAAGTTGTGAAGTAGGTGTCCTGCAGGCTCAGGCGAGCGGGCATACCACCGTACATTTTGGTCATCTCTTCCGCATTTTCACCGAGGAAGAATTTCAAAACTTCCCAGGCGGCTTCTGGATTATCGCTAGATTTCATGATACCAAAGGTGTCGGCATGCATTTTAGCGGTTGGCCCACCGGTAAACTCGTTTGCTGGCATAGCGGCAAGGTTCCAAGTGAAGTCGATGTTGCCGATGCAGCAGCCGTGGTACCAGAGATGGGTGTGGGACATGGCCACGTTGCCAGACTCAAAGCCGTTACCGGCAATGATGTCGGACGCATCGTAAATGCCGTTGGGGTAGAAGACTTCGTTCCACTGTGCATCGTAGAACCATTTGGCAGCGTCACGCCAATGATCCGGCACCTGCGCATTCCCACTATCATCTACCAGGGAGCCAGGGCCAAACAGGGTGGCAACGCCGCGGAAGTCGGTCCATTGTTCATAGTAACCGAACTGCACAATGTTGTCTGTGTCGAAGTCGGGGCTGGTGGCATCATTGCCATTGGCATCAACCGTTAGCAGCAGAGCTACGTCGCGCAAGGCATCCAGATCCCATGGAACCTCTTCACCATCAGCGTTGACGTAGGGTGCGCCGTATTCCATTGGCGGGTATTCCAGACCCGCTTCATCAAAGAGGTCATAATTTACAGACAGGAATGAGGGGAAGATGGCAAATGGCAAGCCGAGCTGGCCTTCGGCTGCATCAACATAGAATTCAACCAGAGCCGGATCAAAATCGCTTAGGTCATAATTTTCTGCATCGATCAGTGGCTGGAGGTCAAGCCAGGCACCGCGGAAGAAGTCACGACCACGAATGCCAACGGGACCTACGATGTCGGGGGCGTTGCCAGCAGCAATTTGCGTGGCCAGAGTGGCATATGCCTGGTCAGCATCTACAATTTCCAGCACCAGTTCAATGTCATCTTGGCTGGCGTTGAAGTCAGCAACAACTTGCTCTTGTGGCTCGAACATTGGCTCATCAGAACCTGCGCCTAAACCAACAAACCAGCGAACCTGTTGACGGTCGCCGGTTGATTCTTCAGCCATCTCTTCATCTTCTTCAGCAGCGTCTTCGGCCGGGGTATCTGCTTCGGCTGCGGTTGTGTCTTCAGCAGACGTATCTGCTTCTTCCGCCTCGCCGCCGCCGCAAGCAAATAGTAGCAGACTGAGTGCTGCTAAAAGAATGATATGTAAAAACCGTATGTTTTTCATTTTCTCTCCTCCGAGGATTGTTTAGGTTTTTGTGGATAAAAATTTGGTGACAAGCCTGAGGAAGGCTTGTGCAAAACTAGGGTGGCTAAATCTGAATTGCTTAAACCTATCTAATAAGCACCTCCTCTCTTGCTCGCTTAACAACTTGTTTGGACTGATCTTGTTAGGACTGGTTTGATTTCAATGCAAATCAGATGAGTCCTCAAGAAAATTGTTAAAAGTGATGCTTGTTATGATGAAAACACTTTCTTGGTTTGTGGCTTATTTCGATATTTTCTTGAAAGCGTTTTCAGAATAGTAATCTATTTGCTTTTATTTGTCAATATAAACAAGCAAATTAGCTCCCATGTGTGAAAGGTATACAATGTGACTGCGCCTTATTTATTGAGTGGCCCTTATTTTCCTTCTTGGTTTTGAAAGCGTTTTCAGGTACGATAATACCAACCGAGGTCATTTATAATGAGTTGTTGAGGTGATTTTTATGGCTGAAAGAAGGATTACCATTGAGGATATTGCCCAGAAGGCAAACGTTTCAATCAGTACAGTTTCGCGGGTACTTCGCAAATCCAGTGGCGTAACAGCCCCTAAGCGGGAAGCCGTATTGCAAGCTGTGGCAGATCTGGATTATCGGCCAAATGTGTTTGCCCAAAGCCTGGCTAGTGGGCAATCCATGACGATTGGGGTGATTACGCAAAATTTTGGCAGTCCTTTTTATGATGGCATTTTGGCAGGAATTTTGCAGGGGTTGGAAAATTCTGATTATTCAGCACTATTTGCGGACGGCCGTTGGGACAGGGCTATTGAGCGACGAGCCTTAGAAACCTTTACTGACCGGCGTGTCGATGGCCTGATTTTTGTTGGGGGCCAGCTTTCTGAAGCATTTTTGGCCGAGGTTGGACAAAAAATTCCTACTGTTGTCGTGGCTAGAGAATTGGTATCCATCAATAGCAACTGCATTTTCGCTGACAATTTCAAGGCTGCTTATGAATTAACGAATTACCTGATTGAGGCAGGCCATCGTAACATTGCCCATATCACAGCCAAAATGCATTATCAGGAAGCAGTAACTGATGTGGAACAGCGGCTTCGGGGTTATAAACAAGCATTGGTAGATGCAGGCTTGTCCCCAAACCCGCGCCTGATTGTAGAAGGAAATTTGCAGGAGCAATCTGGTGCTTTGGCAATAGAAATGCTGCTGATGGAAAAACAAACATTTTCGGCAATCTTTGCTGCCAATGATGCCATGGCTTTAGGTGCTCGGCTGGGACTGTACCGGCGCGGGTTTCGTGTGCCAGATGATGTTTCTTTGGTTGGTTTTGATGATGAAGTAGCAGCCGCTTTTATGGTTCCGCCTTTAACTACCGTGCGCCAACCCGCCATTGCAATGGGAAAGGCTACGGCCACGGCCGTTCTTGATTTAATCAATGGCAAAACGGTGACAAATAAGATTTTTGAGAGTCAGCTCATTGTTCGGGAATCTGTGGCTCGGATTCGGTAAATTCGTTTATGGTGTAGCTTCGGGGGAGATTGAGAAATTTGTAAAAAAAGAGGTGCTATTGTCTTCAAAGATCAATAGCACCTCTTTTATTTTGAGCTTTTTACTATTTAATGCAGGACAGGTTGTGTAACAGCAGGACGAAATTTGTAACCGTACACAATCATGCCTTCTTCGCCGTCCGTACGTAGCTTGCGGGTAACCATTTCTACGGGCATCCCAATACTCAATTCACTTTCAGCCACGTCGGTAAGTTGGGCAGTAATGATGGGGCCTTCTTCCAATTTAACCAGCGCGACGGTGTACGGCGCGTTGTGTTCAAAACCTGCCGGGGCATCGTAGATAGTGGTGAATGAGTAGATTTCACCATGGCCAGTAAATGTGTACAGTTTATATGCGGGTGCTTTGCATTCCAGGCAAACGTCACGCGGTGGAAATAGCTTAACACCGCAGGTATCGCACGTTTCGCCTACTAATTTGTATCGTTGTTCTTGTAATCGCCAATGGCGTGAAACTTCCATTATTTTGTCTCCCTAATACATTATCAGGATTCATACGGCCGTTTGCGCCGTTTGTCACAATCTATTATGGCTAAAACACCTCTCATTCCCTGTCAGCCACGCTAAAAACACTGTCAAAAGCTATCAAAAGGGGAGTATCCAGAGAAAAATGGGTGACCGATCGCTATTTACTGACTCACCGATTACTCAGAATGTGCGTAACGGCCGTTGCCCCACTGCCCCCTAAATTTTGCGCCATACCAATTTTGGCGTTAGGGATTTGGTTGTCGCCTGCCTGACCGCGTAGCTGACGTGCTACTTCCACAATTTGGTACATGCCCGTCGCGCCACCGGGATTACCGCGTGCTTTGAGTCCACCAAAGGTGCTGATGGGAATACGGCCGTTCCGACCAATCTCCATATCCCGTGCCAACTGCCATCCCTCACCGGGCGCGGCAAAACCAGCTGCCTCCAACGACAGGGTGGCCATGACGGTGAATGAATCGTGCAGTTCAAAGAGGTCAATGTCGTCGTGGCTGACGCCCGCAGCTTTCATTGCTTTTTGGGCACTGATTTCGGCGGCGCGCAGATGCAGCATATTTTTGCGGTCGTGCAAGGCCAGCGTGTCGGTAGCCAAGGCCGAGCCAGCAATGCGGACGGGCTGGGGCACCATATCCTGCGCGCGTTCGTGGCGCGTGATGATGACCGCCGCTGAGCCGTCACCGCTGGGTGCGGCATCGAACAGGCTTACGGGCGTAGCAACCGGCGGTGCATTGCCAAACCGTTCCGCCTTCAAGCGATTGCGATACATCGCCAACGGATTGTCTGCACCGTTGGTGTGGGCGTTCACGCTGAAATTGGCAAAATCTTCTACAGCTAATCCATATTCGTGCATGTAACGGCGCATTAATAGCGCGCCCATGCCTGCTACAGTAAGCCCGTGAATGGCTTCATAGTCTGCGTCGAGGGTGCTGGCGAGAACGGCCGTTACCGGACTCCCCACCTGATCCGTCATCTTCTCGACGCCAACGACCAGCGCGGTTTCAACCAGGCCGCTTTTTACGGCCAAGACAGCCTGACGCAAGGCGGCACCGCCAGAAGCATCAGCCGCTTCCACCGTCACTGCTTCAATACCGCGCATCCCGGCAAAGTCAGCCACCAATGCGCCCAGATGCATCTGATTACTGAGTTTTCCAGTGGCCATATTGCCTACAAACAGGGCATCTACTTTGCTCACGTGGGCATCGTCTAATGCTGCCTCGATGGCATACCATGCCAAATGGCGAATCGAGGTGCTCCACATTTCTTTTACTTCGGTTTGGCCCAGGCCAATGATTGATACGTCGTTCATAAGGTGGTTTTTCCCTCCCCCTAGCCCCCTCCCGAGGGGGCTAGGGGGAGGGCTAGGGAGGGGGTCAAAACTAGCTCAACTTCAGCTTGTCTCGATATCGCGTGTACGTTGCGTAATTAATTTCCGTGCGGCGGCTGATATATTCTTCGGTCGTGGTGGCGCGATTTTGCGCTTCGGGCAGCTTGTCGGTCACTTCGATGTCGAAGGCGTCGGAGCCAGCACCAGAGCCGTAGCTCACCATCAGGATGCGGTCGCCCGGTTCGGCAATGTCCAAAATGGCGGTGAGGCCAATCATGGTAGAGCCAGAGTAGGTGTTGCCAATGCGCGGACTAAGCAGGCCGGGTTTGATTTGCTCTGGCGTGAAGCCGAGGCTTTTGCCCACACGCTGTGGAAATTTGGCGTTGGGCTGGTGGAACACAGCCCAATCATAATCGGCCGAGGTCGTGCCCAGTGAGTCCATCAGCATTTCGGCCGCGCCTGTGACGTGCTTGAAGTAGGCAGGTTCACCTGTGAACCGGTCACCATGAGAGGGATATTCTGCATGGGCACGCCGCCAAAAGTCTGGCGTGTCCGTCACGAAGGAGTAGGAGCCGTTGATGATGGCAACTGATTCATCGCCTGGACCCAGCAAAACGGCCGCACCGCCAGCCGCCGCCGTATACTCCAACGCATCACCAGGGCGGCCCTGGGCAGTGTCCATGCCAATGCTAAAGGCATAACGTGCCATACCAGACCCAACAAAGCCAATTGCGGCTTGCATTGCTTCGGTGCCTGCTTTGCAGGCAAACTCCCAGTCGCCAGCCATGGTGTTGGGCACGGCACCAATTGCCTCGGCAACGATGGTGCTGCTGGGCTTCACAGCGTAGGGATGACTTTCGCTGCCTACCCAGACGGCACGAATTTCTTGTGGGTTGATACGGCCGCGCATCAGTGCGTTTCTGGCCGCTTCAATCGACATGGTAATCACGTCTTCGTCCAGCCCGTTGACCGCTTTTTCTACGATGGGCGTGCCGCCCGTGCCGTTCGTCCACATTTTGGAGACCTCGCTGGCGGGCAGACGGTAGCGGGGTACATAGGCTCCATACCCCACAATGCCCACCGGGCGGTCTGGTTTCATGAGTCCATCTTGAGGTTTGTATTCGCTCATTTTTTACCTCGGAGAGGTAACTGGTAATTAGGAATTCGGCAATTTTATTAACTGCTCAATTACCCAATTACTCAATTACATTTTTCTTCATTTCGTCTAAAAGTTGCGCCGCGCGATCCACGTGAATCCGCCGTTCGGAGACGAGTTGATCGGCCACTTGTTGGATAAGTTCTTCAGGTGCGCCTGCGGCCATAGCCACCTGCCGGGCGTGGAGGGCCATGTGTCCTTTTTGGATGCCCACGGTGGCCAGGGCGTTGATGGCGGCCAGGTTTTGCGCCAGCCCGACGGCGGCCATTACTTGGGCCAGTTCGGGCGCGGAGTTCACGTCTAAGATTTTCATAGCGACACGAGCAGTGGGATGCACTTTGGTGGCGCCGCCCACCATGCCCACAGCCATCGGCAGCGTAATTTCGCCGTAGAGATCACCGTTTTCGTCTACGTGCCAGTCGGTGAGGGATTGGTAACGGCCGTCCCTTGCTGCAAAGGCATGAGCACCCGCTTCCACAGCCCGCCAATCGTTGCCCGTGGCGATGCAGACGGCGTCAATGCCGTTCATGATGCCTTTGTTGTGCGTCGCAGCCCGGTACGGGTCTACAATGGCAAAGGCGTTGGCTTCTTCGATGAGCTTGGCCACTTCTTGGCCGCTGCGGTCTTTGGTGGCAAGCTGGTCGGCGGGGATGGTGCAGCGGGCGGTGGCGGTGCGCTGGTCGGCCAGGTTGGAGAGGATGCGTAGGCTGGTACGGCCGTTTGTCAAATCAGCAATCTTCGGAGCCAGTGATTCCAGCGCAGTGTTAATCGCGTTGGCGCCCATCGCGTCCCGCGTGTCGAAGTGCAGGTGAACGATGAGCATGGGGCCGACGGGGGTGTTGGGGAACGGCCGTGCCACAATGTCTTGCGCCCCACCGCCCAGGCTCACAATCACCTTGTCGCAGCAGTTGGCCGTTTCCAGCAGGCTGGCTTTGTTGGCTTCAATAGCGGCAATGGCGGCGTCCATGTCGGGGATGTCCAGCACCTGAATCTGGCCAATCATCACGGGGTCGGTAGCGGAGGTTTGGAAGCCACCCCCGGCGCGAATCTTCTTGGCTGCGTTGCTCACGGCGGCGACGACGCTGGGCTCTTCTACCGCCATAGGGATAAGGTAATCACGGCCGTTGATCTGAAAGTTGGCGGCGACGCCGAGCGGCAGGGCAAAGGTGCCCAGCGTGTTTTCGATCATTTTGTCGGCTAGTTCGTTGGTTAGCCCTTGTTCGTTGAGAACGGCCGCTTCGTCACTGTCCAATCCCGCCCAGTCGGCAATGATTTGTATGCGTTCGGCTAACGGCCGTTTATAAAACCCTGGTAGTCGTGATGATTTTGAACCCACTTGTTTCTCCTTGTGTTTGTTGCGCGATGTAGACTTCAAAAGTCTTAACCATCTTTGGTGGTGGGGAAGTTGTCTAATAGACTTTTGAAGTCTTGTGCGGGACGGCCGTTTGCCAGCGAGGCGCGTTTGGCCGCCACCGCCCCGAAATATACAGGCGAAACACTGTCAAAAGCTGTCACGAGAGGAATTGAGGGACGAAATGAGGAGGATTTAAGGAAACATTACCCGTTTTGTTTTTGGGGCTTTGTGAGGAAGAGTGCCGCAATGCCTAACAGGAACGGCATGATGGCAGAAACAAATAGCACCGTGTTGTAACTGCCCATCGTATCCCGACCAACGCCGAAGATGAGTGGGCCAAAGGCGGTACCAGCGACCCCGATGGGGGTTGCCAGACCGGTAATGCTGCCCAAATGACGACGACCGAAATAGGTGGCCCAGATGACGCTGCCAACAATGCGAGACAGGCCGCTGGTTCCCCCCAACACCATGCCGTACAAAAAGGCAATTTCTACGGTAGACAAATATGGAACCATCACTAGGCAAATGGCTTGCAGCAAAAGCGCAGTCGCCAATAAAAAGCGGGGAGCCACGCGATCCATCAGATAGCCGCCAACGAGGTTTACCAGGGCGGTGGTGACGGCAATGGGCACATAAACCGAAGCCGCTACGTCGGCGGATAGCTGGTTGTCGTCGAAGATGCTGATCATGTGAAAGAACAAGCCGGTAGACAGCATGGCAATGGAAGCAATGCCCAGCGAGATGTTCCAGAATGCGCCTGTGCGAATGACCTCGCTGACTGTCCAATTTTCTTCGCTGGGGGTGAGGGTGGGAACGGCCGTTTCCACTAAGCTATCTTTTACAGGTTCAGCCAAGCCATCGGGCTGCAATCCATACAGTTCTGGCCGTTCTCGGAAGAAAATTGCGCCCACCGGCGCCATAAAAAGCAGCAGGATGCCGCCCAAAATCATGTAGGTGGTGCGCCAACTGTAAATAGGAATGAGCCAATTGATTAAATTGGGGAAAAGTCCCAAGCCCAGCAGCGCAAAAAGCAGACCTGCCAAGCCCATGATCATGCCGCGCCGCCGCACCCACCACTGGTTGATAACGTTTTGGCTCACAACCGAGAGGCTGCCCTGCCCCAACATGCGAATGGCCACAAAGCCAAGACCTAGCATGATGGCATTCTGCACAAATCCCATATAGATGCAGGCGAGGCCAAAGCCGACGGAGATGAGCAGCACCATCAGGCGGTGGCCGCGCTGGTCAATTTGCCGCCCGATGAAGGGGAGGGCAAAGCTGCCCGTGAGTGTGCCCACCGTGTAGAGGGAGCTTACCAGCGAGCGGCTGAGGCTCAGGTCGTGAATGAAATGCTCGATAAAGATGGAGACGGCATAGGTTTGGCCAGGGCTGGTCATGGTGAGGCCAATCGTGCCCACGGCAAAGATGATCCAGCCGTAAAAGATGGGCGATTTTTGGACGAGAGGGTCGGTTTGTGGGGGAACGGCCGTTGCTGGCACGTTTTCTGTTATTTCGGCGGGGCTTGGGGCAGCTTGTGATGGGTGTTCGCGAATTTTAGACATAGCCGCCCATCATACGCGGGTTTGGCCAGATAGCCTATAGCAGTTTTGTTTGAAGCAGATGTGGCAGCGGTGGTTTTTAGGGGGCACGTAGCGGGAGGAAGCTGGTAACCCCCTCCCGCTTTGGCTGCTTGTTAACGAGTGATGGTCAATCCATCGATGCTGCTGCTGAATCCGGCGGCGGCGGCGTCCCAGAAAAGCGAATAGCTGCATGAAGTATTGCTGCCTAGCTCAATTGGCGTGCAAACGAAGATGTCGTTGGCGTCGCCGCTGATGGTGCCAGCGGTGAAGGCTCCACTGCTGGTCAGGTAGATGTCGGCAGCGGCGGCGTCTTGCCAGCCTCCGGTAATGTCTTCACTGCTTGCGCTGAGGTCGGCGGTGCTGCCGTTGAAGTAAATGGACCAGTCGCCGCTGCTACTTTCGCCAAAGGTGGCGTTATCTAGCACCAAAAGCTGCTGATCAGAGGCGGTGATCGTACCTATACTGCCATTACCTTTGATGCTGATGAGCAAACGGCCGTCTGCTGTCCAGCCAATTGCATCCACATCTTCCCCCGCCGAGGTTAAGCCCACATCGGAGCCATCCAAAAACCATTCAAAGCTGCCTGCGGTGGTTTCGCCTAGGCTGGTGGGCACAAAGCGGACAATATCGGAATCATCCACATCGGCTAATGTGCCGATGGTTTGGGCACGCATGAAGCTCATGAGGATAGAGCCATCATCTTGCAGCAGAAAGCTGTCCAAATTATTGAGGCCGATGCCCATATCGGAGCCATCGAAGTGCATTGACCAGACGCCGGTACTGGTGTCGTAGGCAATAATGTCTTCTGATGAGAAAGAGACGCTGCCCGCCGTGCCGCTGCCGGTGGCACTGAGGTAGATAATCTCACTACCTGATGGCGGTGAGGTGCTGGTGGCGGTGGGAACGGCCGTATTTGTCGGCGTAGCGGTAGGCAGGGTGTTGGTTGCTGTGGCTGTGGGACCAGGTGTGGCCGTGTTGGTTGGGGACGGGGTGCTGGTGGGAACGGCTGTATTGGTCGCTGTCGGTGTGCTGCTGGGCGTGGCTGTTGGTCCTGCGGTGGCGACAATGACCAACTGCGGTGGATTGGCTGCTTCGCGGCTGTCAAAGGTGAGTCTATTGGTGTCGGCGGAGCTAATCATGAAGCTGTACAGGCCATCTCCGATAACATAGCTGGTCACATCAATTTCTACCCAACTGCCAGCAGAAACGGGCGTTGCGCTGCCAATTTGTGCGCCGGGTGTGGGAGCGTTGTTGTAAGTGAGCATACTTTCTTGCCAATTGCTGTCGCTCACGGCCGCCACGTCTAGCCCGATACTGCTGCTGGTTCCGGCAAAAAGCCGTAAGGTGGCACTACTGACGTTGCTTGCCCCCTGAACATCGAAGCGTAAATAGCTGTTGATTGTCGGCAAAGCGTCCGTCGCCAAAATACCCGTGCCGCCAAAAATGTTGCCAGGCCGATTGCTCACCGCTGCCGCATCCGCCACGGCGATGAAGGTGAGATCGCCGCCGGGGTTGGGCGTGGCTGTAGGTGGAACGGCCGTTGGCGTGGCGGTACTGCCTGGATTGTTGATGGTCATAAAGACGCTGGCCGTATCACTGCCGCCGTTGCCGTCGCTGATGGTGTAGGTGAAGCTGTCTGAGGTGGTGGCGGAACCGTTGTGGTTATAGGTGACAGTGCTACCGTTATGCGTGACGCTGCCGCTGCTGCCTTGGGTAACGGCCGTAACTTGCAAACTGTCCTGGTTGGCATCACTGTCGTTGGCCAGAACGTTAATTTGCACAGAGCCGCCCGTGGGGACACTGGCGTTATCATTGTTGGCTGTTGGGGGAATGTTGCCCTGGTTTCCTTGGATGGTGTAGCTGTACGCGATGTCCAAATTGCTATAGCCACCCTGCGTTTCCCCGTTCAAAAAGGCGCGTACGTACTCAATTGTGGTACTGCTTGGTCCTACGGTAACGCGCAGATGGCCCGAGTTATTCACCAGATCGGCATTGTTATAATAGTTACCATCCTCCAGCCAGCCTGTACCGTAGCTGGGATCAGATGGCTGTGGCACCAGCTGGTAAACGATGCCGTCCAGCTCCTCGTAGGCAAACAGATGGTCGTGACCGTGGAAAAAGACGTCTACGCCGTTGGCCACCATCAAATCGTGAACCGGCATGGGCCAGGACGGCCGTCTCACGTTAAACCCATAGCTGCCGTTGGCATTGTTGCCGCCCCACTCAAAGTAATGGGCTGCCTCCACGCCGCCGCGCGGAAACAGCTCATCCGGCGGGCCGCTGGTGCTGTGGTGCGAAAAGACAAATTTATAGGTGGCGTTGCTTTGCTCCAGCGTATCTCTCAACCAAAAATATTGATTGTCGCCCAATGTCCAATCCCAGCCGTCGCCACTCCCCTGACCTAGATCAGAGCCGCCGTCGTTGTCGTGCGGTTTGGAGGTAGTGTGCCAGAACGGGTCTAGCACCATAAATAGCGCGTCCCCCCATTCAAAAGCAAAGTAGCTTTCGCGCAGGCCATCGCCGGAGATGCCTTCACTACTCCAGTTGTCGGTATCGCCACTGTAAAAATGATTGGGGACGGGGTTGGGTATGTACAGTTTTCGTACGTTGGTTCCCATTACAGCCTGATTGTTTGGCGTGCCGTCACGAAACCAGCCTTCTTCATTTTCCACGTTGCTCAGGGCCATGAACACTGGTACTGAACCATTCAGCAGCCCGAGTGCCTGCCGCTGCTGCAGATAGCCGCTGACAATGCTAGATTGTGAGGGGCCAACCCGGACAAAGTCGCCCAGGTCGATCAAGAAGTCTGGCTGATCCAGCGTTTGGTTGACCAACGTTTGAAAATACATGGTTTGGTCGCCCAGCACCGGCTGTCCCAGGTGAGAATCTGCCTGAATATTGAAGGTGAAGATTTCGCCAGCCGCACGTTGGGTATGGAAGGTACCTTCGGGGCGGGGGACAAAGCTACCGCTGCTCAATTCACGGTACATAAGGCGATAGTAGTAACGGGTGTTTGGCTGAAGTCCAGTTATTTCCAGCTCGGCTGGTACGTTGGCTGTGGAGAAGATGCTCCCTGTCTGCTGAGTCAGATTGCCAGAAATTGTGCCATATTCCAAAAACATCTCCAGTGGCTGATCGGCAAGAATGTTGATGAGAACAGAGCGATCGGTAGGGCGACCGAGTAGCTCTGTGGCGGTGAATGAAAGGGCGCGGACTTGTTTGAATGAGACGGTGAAGAGGACGGCCGTTACGAGCAGCAACAATACGCCAGCCATCCAGCGGAACCTGCTCACTTTCGTGACGGAACGGGAAGGGGTACGTTGTTTGTTCAAAAGATCTCCTCGCTCCCCCACGCAACAAGGAACGACGGGCAGAAAAGTATTCAATTGGGTTGATCTAGTACGACTCTAGCAAGGATTGCACGTTGTATGAATCAACTTGGCAGCGATGTGTCGCCCATTTTAGGCGAAAGGAGGGTCAAAGTGCAAATTTTTTATAAAAATTTGGGCGTGCGGGTGGAAACGGCCGTAAAAAAAGCTGGCCACCTTCATGACCAGCTTCAAAATAGTTTGTGCGTTTACTAACTACTGCATCAGCTCCCATAGCTTGCTGGGGCTGAGGGGGATTTCGCGGATTTCGATTTGGTGGTTGAGCGCATCTTCCACCGCCTGAGCAAAGAGCGGCCCGGTGGGAATGGCACCCGCCTCGCCTGCGCCTTTGATCCCCAGCGGATTGAGCGGCGAGGGGGTGGTTTCATGGTCAATTTCTACGTTGGGCACGTCTAGCGAGGTGGGCAACAGGTAATCCATAAAAGAGCCAGTGAGGAGTTGCCCCTGCTCGTTGTAAATGATTTGCTCGTAAAAAGCGTTGCCGATGCCCTGGGCCACGCCCCCCTGAATTTGCCCATCCAAAATAAGCGGATTGATCACCTCGCCGCAGTCATGCACCACCACGTAGCGCAAAATTTGCACGTCCATCGTGTCGGGATCTACTTCCACAATCATGGCGTGGATGCCGCTGGCAGTAGCGCCATACTCCGGGCCAAAGTAGTTGGTGGCTTCCAGGCCGGGTTCGGTGCCGGGCTTCACTGCTCCGCGCATCGGGTTGGCCTGCTGCGCCAGGTCACCCAGCGGGATGGCGCGGTCCGGCACGCCTTTGACCTGCACTTTGCCATCGCCCAGTTCCAAATCGTCCTCGGCCACTTCCAGCAGGTCGCTGGCCAGCTTCAGGATTTTTTGGCGCACGTCGCGGGCGGCTTCGTTAATGGCACTGCCCGCCACGACCGCGCCCCGGCTGGCAAAGGTGCCTGCACCCCAGTGGAACTGGTCGGTATCGCCCGTCACCAAATCCACATCAGTCACGTCCACACCCACCTGATCGGCGACGATTTGGGCAAAGCTGGTGAAGTGACCTTGCCCTTGCGTACCGATGCCGGTTGCGACGCTGACGCGGCCGCTGCTGGTCACCTGCACCCGCGCCCCCTCGTAAGGGCCAATGCCTGTTCCCTCAACATAAGCAACCAATCCCAGACCCAACAGTCGCCCTTCGGCACGGGCTTGCGGCTGGATGTTTTGGTAAAAGTCATCGTAGCCAATCATTTGCAACGCTTTGTCGAGGGCGGGTTCGTAGTTGCCGCTGTCGTATTTGAGCGGGGCAAAGTCCTGGAAGATGATTTCGTTGTTATAGGGGAATTTTTCGGGCGGGATGAAGTTGCGGCGGCGGATTTCGGCTTTGTCTATGCCCAGTTCGCGGGCGGCGATGTCTAGCAGTCGCTCCACGACAAAGACGCCATGCTGCCGCCCTGCGCCCCGGTAGGGAGTGACGATGGTTTTGGTGGTGAAGACGGCCGTAAATTCCGAATAATAGTTCTCGATGTCGTACGGCCCCAGCAGGGTGCATTGGCTGTTCAGGGGCACGGTGAGGCCGTAGGGAGCGTAGGCACCCTGATCGTGCAGAAAAACATCATGGACGCCGAGGAGACGGCCGTCTTTGCTGAACGCCGCTTCAACCGTGTGGGTTTGGTTACGTTCGTGCGTGGTGGCTACAAAGTTCTCAGAGCGATCTTCAATCCATTTGACCGGACGATCCAGCTTCATCGCCGCCCAGGGAACCAGCACTTCTTCCTGGTAAAACATCATGATTTTGGGGCCAAAGCCGCCGCCGATGAAGGGGGCGATGACGCGCACCTGATTTTCTGAGAGCCCGAGCAGCGCGGCCATGCCGTTGCGCACAAAGACCGGGGCTTGGGTCGTGTCCCACATCGTCAGCCGCTGGGCGCGGCGGTCCCACTGCGCCACCACGCCCCGGTTTTCCATGGCGGCGGCGATACCGTGGTCGTACTCAAACTCGCGCTGGATGATGTGGTCGGCCTTTGCTTTGGCAGCTTCATAGCTTCCTTTTTGCTGCACTACGTGGGCAGAGATGTTGTTGCCGACGTCTTCATGCACCAGCGCAGAGTCTGGCTCAAGCGCAGCGGCCAAATCCACCACGGCATCCAGCGGCTCGATGTCGGCAAAGATGAGGTCGGTGGCGTCTTCGGCAATGTAGCGGCTCTCGGCGACGACCATGGCGATCGGTTCGCCGACAAAGCGCACTTTGTCTTTGGCCAGCGGCACCTGGGTACGCTCGTTGAACACAATGTCTTTGACAGGCGGTGGCGGCACAAGCAGCGGCCCCGGCTGCCAATAGTCGCCTAAATCATCGGCGGTGTATACGGCAACCACGCCTTCCATTTCTTGGGCCATGGAGGTGTCTATGCTTTGGATACGGCCGTGTGCATACGGGCTACGATAAAAGGCGGCATGGAGCATGTCTGGCAGGTTCACATCATCGGTGAACAATGCCTGCCCGGTAAGCAGGCGGGGGTCTTCGTTTCGCTTGATTCGTTCGCCAAAGAATTGTGTGCCAGCCATGGGAGCCTCCAATTGTGGGTGAATTTTGTCTATTTTAACCAGCAATCCGGTTTTTGGCATTGAAATTAGCGGTAAAGTAACGATACGGCCGTAAACTACCTACCACCAAAGCACTGGAAACAACAAATCGTATTGGTAAGTTATCCAGATCCAGTCGCTGGGGGTAGCCCCGTGTCCTTGGGAGGGACGAGGGGACTCTACATCAGGTAGAGTCCCTTCAGACTTTGCTTTTATGCTTGTTTATCGATAACCAGAATGAGAAAGTAAAATGGTAAGGAAATTAGGCCAAGTAAAAGAACAGTTTTAGGCTTTTCAGAAATAAGTTAGCGATTTGATAAGCAGTGTTTAGAGAAATATGTTTTCAAGGAGGAAAGCAAATGGTAGTTGAATCGGAAGTGGTTGAAGTGGTTACTGAATGGCAAAAGCGAAAAAGTTCTTTAATTGAAGCAATTGATGCTGTGAAAAGGGCTGTTGACTCACAAAATTCGGCAGGAGAATATCGTTATGAAGTCGTCTCAAAATTATCTGAATTGTTATTACATCTGAAAACATTTGGAGAAGGTCATTTCAATTATTTTCATGATTTGTTTGTAGATCCAAGCAAAGAATCAAAAGATTATCCCCCAGAATACGTCTATTCTCTTATTTTGGATCAAATATCATTTGATCTGACAGTGATTGAGCAGGCAGCCAATCAACGCCTTTCTCAATCTCCAAAACTTTATAACACGCTAAAAAAAGCGGATGGGATGGCAAAGTTGGCGTTGGCACCGGCGTTCAACGATTTTGAGCTTGGGGACACAATCTTTATTACCTATTTTCAAAAAAGTGCGTCCATCCGAGTGATTCCTTATGCTTCGGTTGCCTTAATTGGTATTCCTTACACTACTCTCACGGAGAGTAGAGACTTTTTAGCTATTCCGCATGAAGTTGGGCATTATCTTTATTGGCGGGGAGAAGTAAACGGCCGTAGTTTACAGCAAGTGCTTACTCAAGCGGTGTCCAAAAACACAGACTGGTTTGACTGGTTAGAAGAAATCTTTGCCGATGTGTTTGGTTGTCTTGTTGCTGGGCCCGTTATTGCTCTGAGCTTTCAGGATTTGCAATTACGTCGTACGCCTGCCGATTTCATTGAAGATGATGGTGAACATCCGGTGCCAATTTTAAGACCCAATATTTATACTCAGGTTTTGAAAGAGTTTTTCGGAAATAATTGGGGTAGTAACCTCGATTTAAGATGGAATGGGGATGGCACATCCACTGGAAAAGGGAAACGGCACAAACGAGCCGAAAATAATGAGCTCAAATTCCGAGACAAGCAAGACCAGCGTGTTAACAAGCCTGTTAATGAGATTGTCTCGACCCGGGCTGCATCCAAAGACAGAGACTCGACAGGTAAATCCATCGATATCATGGTCGATAAAATTCTCGCGACTTTGAGCAGTAAAAATGCTGATAAATTGCCCCCAAGAAGTGCCCAGGATGCATGGTGGTTAACTTATTTGCGAACAGCAAACTCAGTTGAGACGTTGTATAACGAGTTTGCTAGCCAGGTTCAAAATTATTCTGCGGAAGAAGTAACGCTTGGGTCTTTAAACCCTAAAACTTTTAATGAGCTATTGCCAGGCTGGGTGGCACTGGGCAAACAACTAAGGAACCCGCAAAGGAACCCGGAATGGCTTCCAATTTTGCATGCGGGCGGGTGGGTAACCCGTGGCCCGATTTGCGAGGGTTCGGGAACTTGTGACTAAAATCATATAAATTCAAATAGAGCACACGGACTGTTTCTAGTCTATTACAAGTTAGGCTCCCAATTTTTGTGTGACTTTGTTGATGAGTCCTTGGTGCTCTATTTGTTTTGCAATTTCCAATGTGTTTTGCCAGGCTTCTATTGCCTCAGTTCGTTGATCCAACTGATTGTGCCAATAACCAATGTTGTAATATGTGATAGCCAGTTCAGTTAAATCGCCTAAATTCTCCAAAATCTGTAAACATTCGTTTCCGGTTGCGATAGCAGCTTCATAATTCTCTTGCTGCTGTTTTAGCTTGGCAATAAAGCCAAGAATGATAGCTTGTGAGCGTCTATCTCCGATTCGCTCTAGTAAAGCTAGGCTCTCTGTTGCACTGGTAGTGGCCTGTTCAAAATTACCCTGAGCTAGTTCCACACGGGAGAAACTATAGAGCGCGGCAGCTAATTCGCCTTGGTCGTGAAGTTCATGGCACAAGTCCAAAATTTGATCGCAATATACTTCTAATGATTGAAGGGAACGTGGTTGCTGATTGTGAAGTGCTAATTCTACATCAATCATTAAGCGGACTGCTTGAACAATGCCCAGTTTGTTGCTCGCCTTTTGCTGCATAGATACGACTTTATGAATTAGTTTGTGCGCCTCTTCGTATTGCCATTGACGATGCAGAATCCTTGCACGTGCTTCCATATCTTTTGCCAACCCTGTTTCATCCTGCAATGACTCTCTGATTTGCAAACTGAGATCAAGAAAGTGATTGGCATCATCATACTGGGATTGATCATGGGCAATTCGCGCCAGGCTAGAGTAGGCATTGGCAACGCCAAGGAGTTCTGCAAGTTGCTTATATGTTGCTAAAGCGTAGTTAAATGATTCCCTGGCTTTAGCAAAATCACCTTGTTCGGCACAAGCATAGCCCCAGCGTAGCCAGTTATCGGCTAATTTCTTCTGATCTTGTTGTTTTGTAGCTGCTTTATAAGTCCAGGCAAAGGCCTGCCGTGCCTGGGTAAAACGGCCGCGTGCAAACCAGGCGTCGTTCAAGGCATCGGCAAAATCAATGACGGTTTGGTGGAGTTGGTGAGTGTGGGCAGCTTCCATGGCGGCCATGAGGTTGTCCCATTCGGGGCGGAGAGCGTCGTAGTCGGTTTGGTATTGTTGGGCAAATTGCAGATAGTAGTAGGCGAAACGGCCGTTCACCTCCCCCTCCACATCCTCCCTCAACTGCTCACGCGCAAAATCGGCCAGCAAGGGATGTAGCTGGTAGCGCGTTTGCCCTTCTTCGCGCAGCAAGGAGAGTGCGACCAGGGCATACAGCTTGTCTTCCAGCAAATAGGCGTCCATTTCAGCAATGTGGGCCACCGCTTCGGCCGCGAAAGAGCGTCCGGCGAACAGGCCCAGCAGGGCAAAGACACGCTTCAGGTCACGATCTAGCGTCTCCCAACTGAGGGCAAAGGAGGCACACACCTCGCGATCGCTGATGGTAAGCAGCGAGAGCCGCTCTTTTTCGTCGCGCAGTCGTGCGGCCCAATCGGCCAGCTTGCGGCGCGGGCGGGATTTGAGCCGCTGGGCGGTAATCTCCACCGCCAAGGGCAGGTTGGCTAGCTCATCGCAGATGGCGGCGGCAGCCTCTGGCTCTGTGGCGACCCGCGCCTCACCCAAAATGCGGCGGAAGAGTAAACGGCCGTTCTCCGACGACAGCTCTTGCAAGGACCAAACCTGAGCATTCAATACCCTGGCCAAATCCTGATCACGCATTGTTAACAATACGCGACAATTGGGGCCGGAAGGTAGCAACGGCCGTATCCGTGCCGCACTTCTCACATCATCCAGCACCAGCAGGACGCGCTTGTCGGCCAACGCACTGCGGAACGCCGCCGCCATGCTTTCCACATCCCCCACGGCAGAAAAATCATAGCCGTACAGCTGTGCCCAGCTTTCCAAAACCGACATCGGCTCGCTGGTAGCGGCGTTGGCCCACAGCACGCCATCGGGGAAGTGACCCTGTAGCTGGGCGGCAATTTGGGCGGCCAGGGTACTTTTGCCTACACCTCCCATGCCGACGATGGCCTGAACGGCCGTCACCTCATCTGATTGCAACGTTTGGACGATGGCTTGCTGCTGGCTAGCCCGGCCAACAAAATGGGGAATGCTTGCCGGAACCTGAAACGGGGGCGGCCATGGTTTGGGCGCAGGCGACGGCACGATGGCCAGATGAGGCAGCAAATCATCCAGCTCTTCGGCACGTATTTTTTGGTAAAGTGCGACGGTTTCGCTGGCAGGCTCCACACCTAGCTCTTTATCCAGCAGGGCGGCGCACGTTTCGTACTGCGCTAATGCAGCCGTCCGCTGCCCGCTTACTGCCAGCAGCAGCATGAGCTGCCGGTGCGCTTCTTCCATCCACGGTTCCAGCTGCAACAGGCGGTTCAGCGTTTCGATGCCTGCGTTAAACTGCTGTGCTTCCGTTTGCATGGCCGACAGTCGGTACAAGCCGTCTAGGGCTAGCTGTCGATAATGCTCCTGCTGCAAGCGTACCCACTCTTCAAAAAGCGGGGCGTCGCGCAGGTTGAAATCGTCTAAAAAGGGGCCGCGATATAAGTCGGTTGCCTGCTTTAGTTCATCTATTGAGAGTTCTTTTTGTTTGAGGGTGGTTTCAAATTCGGTGACGTCTAGCCAGTACGGCCGTTCCTTGTTAAATGCCAACGTGCGTCGCTGGATAACTAAATGGTCTGCCAATTCATCCTTCATGCGGCTGAGAGCAACCCGCAAATTGCGCCGGGCTTTCTCCTCATCCATCTCGCTCCATAGCAGCCCAGCTAATGCTTGCCGCGAGTGCGGCTGCCCGGTAAAAGCCAAATAACACAGCAACGCCTGTGATTTGCGCGCCACTAATCCTGGCAGGGGCTGACCACCTTGTTGAATGTGTAGTTTGCCGAGTACCGAAATATTCAACGTCGTCATGGTGCGGTGCTTACAGAAGCCGAAAGCTAAAACAGGGAACTTGATAGAGGTGTTGAAGATGGCTGCCCCTAAAACCATCATCAACGATAGATTAGCGGTCGAGAAATATGATTTTGTTGTATTTACCACCTAAATTTTGGAGGAATTGCTTATGTAAAAGCGGGAAGGCTTTTGAAAAAACAGAGCCATTTTTCCCTCTTTTACATAAATTATAAGGCAAATTGCTCAATATCCAAGGGAGCTGATTCAATGTTTGATTCTTTACCTTTTTACCAAACCTACATTCTCAAATTATGGCAGGAACGTTCAGATAGCGGCGACAGCAAAGTGTTCCGTTTTTCGCTGGAAGACCCAGCCACGCAGGTGCGGTACGGGTTTCGTTCGCTGGATGAGATGATGCAATTTCTGAAGCAGCAATGTGATGGTGATGAAGCACCTTGAGATTGCTTTTGATGAATGCCTGAAAAGTTTCAATTGTTTCGTTTATTGAAGGTGAACTGCATGGTATGAGCAGCTCGCCTTTTTCTTCTATCTACCCCAACAGCAAAGGAGAATAAAAATGTGTCGCTTTTGCATGACCCGTTTTCCCGCAAATATGTTTATGACCTCCCAGCAAACGGGCTGGCAATCTCAAAGGAATGCTTATGAGGTTGACAAACGGTGCCGGTGAATTTTACGCTAGGAATGAACCCCTAACCCAACATTGCCCTTACCATTCCAGATTATTTTTACACTAATAGGACTTACCCATTCGCTCTGACCAGACTGCAAAAGTCTTGGGTCTCATGATGTTAATTCCAGAGAGAATTAGACTTTTGTACTCTTCACTGCGTAAGTCCTGACTAAGAAAATGATGACAGTTACCGGTATTGCTCAGGCTCATAATTCGTTCCTTTCGTATTTGGAAGTACAACAATTTAGTATTGGAAGTTTTCCAAAGGAGCAAATTGTGAAACCAGTTTTTGCGCCAAAAGAAGAAAGCCCGCCAGTGCCTGCATTGCCTGGCTGGAAAAACGAGTGGCAACATGCTGTTGAGTTTTTGATTGCCAATGATTATGAGCGGGTGATTGCTATTTTGAGCAGTCGCCAAACGGCCGCTTCTGCCAAGGGTGAAGCGCGATTAGAAGCATTGTTAGAAGCCGCCATCCAAATTTGTGAAGCGTGCGCCCAGCACCAGTCGCAGGTAGAACTACACAGCCAGGCAATGACCCAATCGTTACAGCGGCAGCAGCAGCTACAGCAACAGATGTTGGCATTTCTTACATCCACCATCAATTCGGCAGCTGCCGTAGAGGCCAGTAGTTCCGCAAACGGCACGGTGGCTAAACCTGCTGCTAAACCGCAGTCACAACCCGCACCTAGCTTGTGGCCGCAGCCGCAAAAAAGTGCTGAACGGCCGTCCATCGCTGTTTACATGCTGGGGCCGTTTCGGGTCTTTGTGAACGGCCGTCTTATCAACAGTTGGTCTGGCAACAAATGTAAATCAATCTTCAAACATATGATCATGAACCGGCACCGCCCCGTGCGGCATGACGTGCTGATGGAGCAGTTTTGGCCCGACGAAACGCCCGATGCCGCCCGACGCAACATGTACCAAACGGTGTATCTGCTACGCCAGGCATTGCAGCAGGATGATGCTGATTTTCAGTTTATTCTCTGCCAGGATGGCACCTACAGCTTCAATGACGAACTCGACATTTGGGTAGACAGCACCCTATTTGAAGAACAGTACGCCTACGGCTTGCAGCTAGAAAAAGAAGGCGACATGGAAACGGCCGTCCAGGCCTACACCACCGCCGATGAGCTGTACAGTGGTGACTTTCTAGCCGAAGATATCTACGACGAATGGACGCTGGTACACCGCGAACGCATCAAACACGCCCACCTGGATTTGCTAGACCGGATCAGCCAACATTACTGGGCAACCCAGCAATACCCACAATGTATCACTGTCTGCAAAAAAATCTTGCAAGGTGATAGCTGCCGCGAAGATATTCACCGCCGACTGATGCGTGCCTACCTGCATCAGGGGCAGCGACATCTGGCCATTCGCCAATACCATCGCTGTGTTGAACTGCTGGCCCAGGAGCTGGATGTGGAACCAATGCCAGCCACCAGCCAACTGTTCAACCAAATTGTCAATGGAGAACCATTGACCGCCTGACTTCGCCTCTTCTTCTCTTCCTTTTTGCTTGCCCGGCTGTGCAGCCCCCAACCTGCGCAGCCGGGTATTTTTTTTACATAGTGGCTGGTGGTTAGCGGCTAGTTTAGGTCACCAGCCACTAGCAACCAGCCACTAACCACTATCTATCAAACAATCTCAAATTTTGTACGCTTCAAGTTTTAACTTTTTTTGAACACTCAAATGAACCCGCCCAAATTTGTTAGATATTGGCAAAAATTCATTTCAATTTTGGTTGATAAATGACCCAGTCACGAAACTTCTTTGAACAGCAACTATTAAGATGAGGGTATTGCTGAAACAAACGCCCAAACAGAAAAATGAGGCAACAAGTTGTTTCACAATGTACCAGTACTGGTTGCGCCTAGTATTTTTATTAACTTTTGTAGTCGTAAAAGGAGATTATCATGACGAACAAATCTGCATTTGAAGTAACCGTAGCAACATATCCACCATTGGCAGGTGAAATGCACGCGGTGGTTTTGGAAAACGGCCGTCCCTCCAACAATGTCATTCGTACTGATCAAAACTGGTCTGTGCGGGTAGATTGGAAATTGGAAGGTGCCTTGGTTCCCTGTATCGCTGGCAACTGGTGTGTGACGCTGTTCCTGGAATCCATCGGTCGTGGTCGCGAGTTCAGCTTCCCGCTGCCGCACCAAGAACAAATTCGCGTACCGCTGGACCCCTGTGGCAATGGCGAATACACCTACGACATCCAGGTACCGGCCCACACCATTCGCGATTCCGACTGCTCCACGCCTTACAAAGCTGTGGTTGCGCTCACTTACTTGGACCCCTGTGACCGTCCTGGCCCGATGGCTGGTTTCTGCGAACTGCCCATTCTGCAATTCTACACCGACAAAAAGCAGGCAGGTCACTAATCTGACTGTGTTGGTATGAAGGCCCTGGCAGTCCGCTGCCAGGGCTTTAGGGCTTGACCGTTTACCAAAACTCAAAAGTTGAAAACGGTCAAGCCTTGAGGTTCGTTTCCTGAACAAAGCTGTCGGTGAACGAACCTTTATTTTTGCCAGTAGACCGTAATTTGTCGGCTTCGGGCCGCGTATTTCACGGTTTACACAACCGGAGGCCAAAAATGAACCAAAAATCATCCCCCGCAACACCAGATGACTTTCGGCAGATAAAGGGCATTGGACCAGCAACGGAACAGCGGCTGCATGCGGCTGAGATTCATACGTATGCACAGTTAACGGCCGTTTCTCCCCAGGCACTCGCTGAATTACTTCCCGGCTTCACGGCCGAGCGGATTCAGCAGGAAGATTGGCTGGGGCAGGCAGAAGCATTGCTATCGGCAAAGAGTGGCGACGACGGCCAGCGGTATGCCACCTTCACGGTGGAGCTGCTGCTGGACGAGGACAATTCGGTGCGGCGCACCCGCGTGGTGCATGTGCAGGAGGAAAGTAAAAAATCATGGTCAGGATGGCGGCCCAAAGCGGTGAAGCAGTTCATTGCTGCGCAGGCTGGCCTTGCTGCCCAGCCAAAGGCCAAAGCTGTAACCGCTACGGACGCAGCAGAGCAAACGGCCGTTCCCACCCAAACCGTCACCTCCATCGACGAGTTAACCATGCAGTTTGTTTCCCCAGTTGATGATGACCAGCCAGAAACGGCCGTTGCCCCATCACCTGAGGCAGACACACCGTTGCAAACTGGCGTCGCCGCCCAACCATTATCTGTTGAGTTGAACACCCCCAATATTTTGCTAGAGCACGGGCACGCTTTTAACGTCCAGCTTTATCTTGATTTGGAAACAATTAGTTTAGAAAAACAAACCCCCTTGAACTACCAGGCTGCCATCTATGCCGCCCAACTCGGCGGCACGGCACGGCACAAAGTGGGCACGGCGTATGGTGCCATCAACACCAATGCCAAGAAAGTTGCCATCACCGTTCCCACCCAAATTGGTGCCCCTGGCACGTACCGCCTGGAGGCAGAAATGGCCATTGCTTGGATTCCTTCCACGCCAGACATTACCGCCAATACCAAGGGTGGCTTGCTGCATATTTATTAAAGGAGAAAAAATCATGAGTCATATACGATCTCGACACGGAAGCGGGGCGTTTCAGCGAGGCTTAAATGCGCCCCAATCCCGATTTTATAATCAGGGCAAATTCGGCCGTTTGTTCCCGTCGCTGCCGCCCTTTTTGCCACCGCCAGAAGCACTCATTGAACTGGGTGCGGTGGGTGGCCCCATGGACCCTGGCACCGCCCACGACACGCCCAACGACGCTATGCCCGCCGGATTTGTCTTTCTCGGTCAGTTCATCGACCACGACATCACCCTCGACACTACGTCGAGCCTGGAACAGCGCAATGATCCGGAAGCGATTCAAAATTTCCGCACGCCAGTGCTGGAACTGGATAGCATCTATGGGTCTAACCCAGACGCAACGCCCCATCTTTACCGCACGGTTCGCGGCTTGCCTTACATGCTCCTAGATGAGAACGCGCCCAACGATTTGCCCCGCAACAGCATCGGTACCGCGCTCATTGGCGACCCGCGTAACGATGAAAATCTGGTTGTTGGCCAGCTCCACCTCGCCTTTTTGAAGTTCCACAACCAGATTTTGCAGGATGTGCGCGACTTTGAAGAGGCGCAGCGGCTGGTGCGTTGGCATTACCAGTGGGTTGTTTTGCATGAGTTCTTGCCGCTTTTGGTAGGACATGACCTGGTGGAAAGCATTTACACTGGCAAAAGCTACAGCAGCGGCCGTCGTTTTTACAATTGGCGGCATCAGCCCTTCATCCCTGTGGAGTTTGCCGTAGCAGCGTATCGGTATGGGCATGCCCAGGTGCCGGGTGCGTTGCAGGTGAATGACGTGTTTAAGGTGAACGGCCGTCCTCAAATTCCCCTGTTCGATGTTAACGAAATCGGCAAAGACGACCCTGATGACCTGTCTGGCTTTGGCGTGCGGGCCGACCGCCGCTTTGTGGATTGGCGGTACCTGTTCGACACGGGCGACGGGGTGCATCAGCCTAGCCGTGGCATCAACACTGTGCTGTCTGGCCCGCTCTTTGAGCTACCCTTCTTCACCGGCAAAAACGACATTCGCTCCTTGGCACAGCGGAATCTGGTGCGCGGCCGCACGTACGGCTTACCGTCTGGTCAAACCATCGCCCGCGCCATGGGCGAAGAGCCGCTGGGGCGTGATGAGCTAGACGATGTCCGTGACCTGGGCTTTGCCGAGGAAACGCCGCTCTGGTTCTACCTCTTGCGCGAGGCGCAGGTGCGCGAGTATGGTGAACGGCTGGGACCGGTAGGCGGCCGTATTGTCGCTGAAGTACTCATTGGCTTGTTAGAGGGTGATCGGCTCTCGTTTGTGCGCTCGCATCCCAACTGGAAGCCCGTTTTGGGGTCATACGGCGACTTCACGATGGTGGATCTGCTGCAATATGCTGGTGTGCTAGATACCCCAGTCTACGTGAATGGCGGCTCCCCGTATTAACACTGCTTAGACCTGGCAAGGTAGCAAAAACTTGTCAGGTCTTTTTGCTATGCTTCACCGTCATCTTGCGAATATGCAGCTGACATACTGATCGTAGGTACGTCATCGGGGATGAAAAAGTAGGAATGTGCCGCTTCCAGGTCGCCATAGTTCACGGTGACTTTGGTAGCATATTCCAAAACGCCCGCCTCATTCACCTCTGCTGCAAATGCGTATTCACACTCCCGGCACTCAAAAAACCGCAAGCCCCCTGGGTATGCCTTCTCTGATATGCTAACTGTGTGTGTTTTCATAGTAGCTCCTCATTTTTTTTGCCGCGGATTGCGCGGATTTTTTGGATTACTGGTTTTGGTGAAACGTTTATACTCTAAAGATGGTCGCCCAAAATTCAACAATAAACCGACTTGAATGCCTGTTGCTACAAGATAGTTGATTATTTGAGCATGGTGTTCTCTTGCCAATCCTTTGGATAATGCTTTTAGTTCCAGAATGATGACATCTTCTACAACAATGTCTGCTACATAATGCCCAACGTTCAATCCTTTGTAATGAACTGGTAGCTGCTTCTGCCTTTCGAGCTTTACATTACGAAGTGCCAACTCATGAGCTAAAGCATTTTCGTAAACGGCCTCTAAAAAACCGTAACCCAAAGTACGATGAACCTCCATCGCTGCTCCAATTACCTCATGCGACAAACTCTCAAAAAGCAATTTACCCATAGCAAAAAAAATAATCCGCGTTAATTCGCGTAATTCGCGGCTAAAAATCTACTTGAAGGCGATGAAGCGTCCCCAGCAGGAGGCCAGTTCCATGCCTTTTTGGATGAAGGCGGCAATGAAGTAACGGCCGTTTCCCGCCACAGCAATCTCACCACCCAAATTCTCCGCATGAACCACGCCTTTATTAAACAGATTCAGGTGCATGTCCTGGTAATATTTATCCAGCGGATACATCTCATCCCAATCCTTACCATACTGGTCGATGAGCTTCTGGTTCGCTTCGGCAAACGTTTTGGGATGCCAAATGCGCTGAATGGTGTTCATCGGATGCTCCATTGCCACACAATCTATCCCCAGCCACTTGATTTCTTTCTGAAGGCACCAATCAGCAAAGTCTGGCGATGGCCCCGGATGCTTGATCATGTAGCGAAACTCATCAGAATCCGGGCTGTTCCAGCCATATTTGTAATACCCCGTCTTGATGATCAAAATGTCGCCCTGCTGAATATCCACCCGCTCTTCAATCATGGCTGGGGTATAGACGCTAGAATTGCTCACCGTGTCCGAAATATCCACAATGACGCCCGGCCCAAACCAGGTTTCAAATGGCATCTGCCCAATGGTGCGCCCAGCGGCGTGGAAATGCTTTTCACCATCCATATGCGTGGCCAGGTGGAAGCTGGCGCGGCAGTGGGCATTGTTGCGCCCCAGGCCAAAATATTGCCCACCAACTCGCTTAGTGTAGGTCACGCTCAACGGTTCGTAGTTGGCCCACTGCGGCGTTTGCACGCTGAACGGCAGCGTCATGTCCAGCATTGTCGTCTCGCGCATCGCAGCGAAAAAGTCGTCGCTGCTCATGCCGTCTGGGGCTTGTAGAGCCGCCACCCGTGCCCAGGCAGACTCCACTTCCATAAATGGAATGGCTCCCACCATGATCCAGGCGCGTTGGTTGCTCAATTCGCCAATTTGCCCACCTAGCGATTCTGCCAGCAACATGCCCGATTTTGGGATGGTGATGTGGGAAAGTTCGTGGTATTCCTCTGGCGGAAACAACTCATCCCAGCTTTTGCCGTGCGTTTCTTGTAATTTGGCCTCTGCTTTTTCAAATTCGCGGGCGTGCTGGTAGCGAATGCTGGTGTTCATCGGATGCTCCGCGCTGCCGCAATCCACGCCGATGAGCTTCAGCTTCATATCCAGTGCCCATTGGAAAAATTCTGGCGACGGCCCAGGATGGCGCACGTAGTAGCCAAACTCCTTGTTCTCGATGCCCCCCTGTGCGGTGGGGTTGGGTGTGTCTGGCTGATCAAAGGTGTGCTTGTGGTAGCCGGTGTTGATGATGAGAATGTCGCCTTCTTTCACTTCCGCGCGCGCGGTAATCATTTCTGGCGTGTAAAGCGAATAATCAGACACCGCATCAGAAATATCTACAACTACTCCTTCGCCACACAGGTCAGACAGGGTAATATCGGCGATGGCTTTGGCCCCGGAGTGAAAGGCGCGTGGCCCCACGAGGTGAGTGCCGGTGTTATTGCTCCACTCGATGAGTTGACCGTTGGCCCCTTGCCCGCCACCCCACGAGCCGGTGACCCGCTTGAAAAAGTGGACTTGCAGCGGCATTTCTCCTGGCCAGGGCGGGGTGAAAATGCTTAAAGATTGGGTGAGGTCGTACCATTTGGCGTTTGTGAGTAAGTTGATAGTTTGTTTTTCGCTCATTTTGTTCTCCTGGAAATAGATGGGGGTATTTGCAATTCATTTCTCGTAGGCGGTGCCGATGACGACGGTCCACGGCCGTATTTCCCAGCGGGCAATAAGACCATTTTTTACGTAGGGGTCGCTGTTAACGAAGGTTTCGATAACTGAGGAGTCTTCTACCCGCCACACCAGCAAAGCCGTATCCGCGGGGTCGCTGTATGCCCCACCCAGCACCAGGTCGCCTTGCGCTTCAGCGTCTTTCGCTAGCTGCAAATGTTCGGCGCGATAAGTGCCCCGTCGCTCCAAATAATCATCGGTTAGGTGATAAATGAGGGCGTAGTAATTCATGCAATGCTCCTTGAAGTTTCGCTATTTTTGGCAGATGAATTGGTAGAAGCGAGCCAGCAACTTGTAAGGATATTTGTCACTGACAGATAGTTCCAACTGCTCTAGGTGCTCATAAAAATCTGGATCAAATTTGCGTTCGTTGTCGGCTATGAAGTCGCAAATGCAGCGGATGCCGTATTGTTCCAACAGCATGAAGCCGCATTCTTGCAGCATGGTTTTTAGCGCGTCATCGGTGTAACGTTGGATAGTGGCGTTGAACGTCTCCACGTATTTGGTGCTTTTGGTCAGATTTTCTTGCGCCGCAGCCAAATCATAGTCGCGCAGGGCGTAGGCTAGCGTTTCTGTGTGGGGATTGGTGATCATGAGGGAGAAGATGCCGCCGGGACGCAGCGTTTGGTGGATTTTTTGCAGGACGGCCGTTGCATCCTCCACATATTGCAATAAATTATGGCACAAGATTATGTCAAATTTCTCCTGAACCATAAACTGTGCGGCATCCCCAACCTGAAAGCTGATTTTGTCGCTGACCTGTTCTTGTGCGGCCAGCTTTTGCCCTTGGGCAATCATTTCTTGAGAGAAGTCGAGGAGAACGGCCGTATACCCCAACTTCACCAGCGGAATGGAGTCCAGCCCATTGCCACCACCTAAATCCAGAATGCGTGCCGGAGGTGGGGGTAAATGTGGCTGCAAATTAGCCTGCGCTACCCGGTAGCGCAGCTTGCCCCAGGGCGCCTGCTGATACTCTTGCCATTGGGCAAAGCCCTTGTCGAAATTCTGTGCCTCTGCTTTCATCTTAGCTCCGAAAAGCCAATTGCTAAAAACAAAATGCCCACACCCCACACGGGAAAAAACACAAATTGACCACCTGCCTGACCAGAAATGAGCTTGCGCCAGCCAAAAGTCTTGCTGCTGCGCCAGCGTACAATCAGATCAAGTCCAATCATCAAACCGCCGATCAAAAAAATGGCGGTTGGGGTTGCTAGATCAAATAGAGCCGTAACAACCACAGCCAGCAAAACGCTACCTAACGAGAGCAAAAAACCAAGCCCGTTGCCGCGAAGAAGCCCCATTACGACAAATATTTCTCAGCGTAGGCGATCAACGCATCTTCAAAGACGTTGGCGGGGGGCAAAACCAGCCCTGCGCCCACTTGCCCCACGCCTGCATCCTTGTGGGCGATACCGGTGTTGATTTGCGGCCGTATGCCCAGCTCCACCACCTTGCGAATATCCACGCCTACCGGCGTACCCCGGAAGCCCAGCACCGGAATAGTAAACGCTTTGTGTTCGCCAACTGTAATTTCGTACATCCGCATCGTCGTGTCTACCGCCATTTCCGGCGTGCCGCTGATGAAAGTGACAATAGCCGGGGCCGTCGCCATGGCAAAGGCACCAATGCCAGCCGTTTCTGTGATGGTGCTGTCGCCAATGTCGCCGCTGGCATCGTCGGCGGTGAAGCCAGAGAAGTAGAGGCCGTCTGGCTGGCCAACCGGGCCAGTAAACCAGCGATCGCCCAGGCCACTGACGCGAATGCCCAAATCTGTGCCGTTGCGGGCCATCACGGTCATCACGGTGCTGCCTTCTACGCCGTGCCCCGCGTCGGCCATCGCTTTGCACGCCGCCATGACAGGATTGAGGACGCTGAGGGCATTGTCGCCTAAAAATTGCAGCACTTCGGCTTTATCTGCATCGCTGGCACTGGTCTTGGCAATCAGCGGTGCTAATTTTGCAGTGAACAAAATCGAGCCAGCTTTGTTGCGATTGTGACCCTCGTCCCCCATGTGCAGCGATTCGGCCAGCAGGGCGCGAATATCAATGCCGTCCTCGCTCATTGCTAGCGCCTCGGTCAGGATAGTGCCGAGCGTGTCGTTCATCCAGTGCAGCTTGGTTAGCACTTCTTCGCTGTACGCCCCGTAGCGCAGCACTTTGCCGTACCCTTCGTTGAGGTTGGAGTATGTTTTGTTGCCGTGAGTGACGTTTTCAATGACATACACCTTCATCGAGGCGGAGGTGACGCCCGCCATTGGCCCCACGGCGCTGTGTTCGTGGCACGGTTCCAAATCAATTTGGCCGCTGGTGACGAGCTTTTCGGCACTCGCCCAATCGGTGGCTTTGCCTTCAAAGATGAGTGCGCCCACAATGGCGCCGCGCATTGGCCCGGAAGCACGCTCCCAGGTGATGGGTGGCCCAGCGTGTAGCAGCAGGTTCTCTCGCATTCCGGGGATCACGTCGCGTGCGACGGCAACAGTTTTTAGAATGGGTCGTGCCTCCATCATGCGGGAAACGGCCGTTTCGTTTGCTTTTTCTATGTCAATCATGTGCTTTCTCCTTGAATTAACCGCGGAGGACGCGGAGGGCGCAGAGATAAAATCTGGATAATCTGTGAAATCTTTGATTACTTACTTTGTATGCTAGCCATTGACAAATTGTTGGGGCGAGACGGCCGTTTCTGGAAACTCACGCAATATCTGCTTGTCGGCCGTTACCAGCGGCACGCCTAACTCTTTAGCTAGCGCCACAAACTCACAATCATAAGCGGAGCAACTGCTGCTGGCAGCGAAAGGAAAAATATCATTTGGTAAAAGATGAAGTTCATTGCCTATCATCATCTTTTCAGCAGCTTCCGCAAATTCCAGTACATCGGTTTGTAGCAGTAAATTGCTGCGTAAATACCGAAACATCGTGTTGCGAAATTCGCTCTGCCAAAGGAAGGGCGCATACCATTCTGAGTCTTTTTGAAAAACCTGCCAGGCTTCCTTAGTGTGATCGCCTTCAACATGAAAGTAAACGATGATGTTGGTATCGACCACAATCACGGTCTGCCCTCATTTTTCCATTCGTTAAGCTCTTCATCTGTGAGATGATAATGGGCAGTTTTTTCACGTAGCCTTTTGGCAGTCTCCATGATTTCTTCGTTTGTAGGGCGGTACCGCCCTTCATTTTTGGCTCTAGTAACTTCTTCTTCAGTGACATAGATGCCAAGTTTTTCACGCAAAAGACGTACCTCGGCCAACGTTGCTTCGGTTCCCGCTGCGTTAGCAGCCAGTGCTTGCTCAATCAAGAAAATTACCTCTTGATTGATGCTGCGCCGGTTAACGGCCGCAGACATCTTTATTTTTTCGTGTAATTTTTCAGGCACATTTTTGAGTGTCATTGTAGCCATAATTCCTCCAATATGGTTCCGTTTTGGAATCATTGTGCCACCAAGCGGTATATTTGTCAATCCTTTTGCTTCATTTTTGCTAAAATCGCCATCAGCTTTTCGTTGCCGCCAGCCGGAGGTCGCCACTCAACCTGCACGGCCGTTCCTCCCTGCCCCAGAATGCTTTCGTAAAACGATTCCAAGCCCACGTTAATGGCCGACAGCGTGCCGCCAAAGGCAGCAGGCGAGACGGGCGGTGCGCTGCTTTCCGGTTCCGGCAGTCGGTTAAAGATGTAATCGACCGCCTCATTAGTGCTAGAGAACACGGTAGCTCCCGCCGCCGCCAACTGCTCAATTTGCCCAATTAAATCCTGCGGGTCTTCATCTGTGCCCACCACGATGGCTACCACTTTTTTGCCCGCCTGCACCGCCTCGGCAATGGCCGGACTGAGTTCCCCCGCCGGGTTAGGATGGGCACCCTCGCCCAGCACCACGTCTAGCAAAATGAAGCCAACCTCGGGATCGGCCGTTTCCTGGCGCAGACGACGCAGGCGCAAATCGTTGTCCATCATCGGGTGCAGGCGGCCCTGGGTAAATTCATCCTCGCCCATGTCCAAAATGGTGTGCCCCCGGCTGCGGGTGAGATCGTCCAGCTTTTGGTCAGGCCGAATAGGGATATTGGTGTGAAGCTGGTCGAGAACGGCCGTAAGCCCCAGCACCATCTCATAAGCTAACGTACCGCCAGAGAAAAGGCCGCACACATACCCTCTCACCGACTGCCGCATGGGAGACAGCAATGAGGTTTCGACGGTGGTAGCGAGGTGAACCGCAAGTTCGGCCGTTTCGACCAAGCTGGTACCGAAATGAATGTTGCCTACTTTATGCCCCGGTGGGGGGAAGCCAATGAAATTCACTACAATTTGCTTGCCGGTAGCCTGTGCTGCCTGCAAAAGCTGAGTGGCAACTTTGGGGGACGGCGGCTTGGAAACCAACGTAATTACCCGCGTCGCCGGGTCTTTGCCCAGCAGTTCAACTGCCTGCATGGCAGTAATTGCTCCGACTTCTGCCTTCAAATCGCGCCCGCCAGTACCAATGGCTTGGGAGAGTCCGCTGCCCAAATTATGCACCTCGCTGCTGACCGCCTGCAGGCCCGTGCCGGAGGCGGCAACCAGCCCAATACGGCCGCGCCGCACCCGGTTGGCAAAGCCCAGCCCCACGCCGTTGATAATCGCCGTGCCGCAATCTGGCCCCATGAGTAGCAGCCCTTTGCTTTGCGCTTTTTGCTTTAGGCGTACCTCGTCGGCCAATGGTACATTGTCGCTGTAGAGGAAGACGTGCTTGCCTAAATCCAATGCTTCTTCGGCCACTCCTGCTGCGTAGCGGCCCGGCACGGAAATGAGCACCCAGTCGGCATCTGGTAACTGTTTGGCGGCGGCGGCCAGACTGTGGGGGCGGTATTCGCTGCTGCCAGACGCTTTGCGGCGGGTGAGTAATTCATCTACCTGGGCGATGGCTTCGGCAACGGCCGTATCATCCGCACCTTTCACCACAATCAGCAAATCATCCGCCTTGGCGGCCACATTGGCGGGCAACAAATCGCCTGCGGCGAGCAGTTCCTTGTTGGCCTCTGTCGCCATCACCACGCCCGCGTCAGCCACGCCCGGCAGCTCGGCCAATGCCTTTTGTAGCTGCATCAGCACCACAGAATCATAGTAAGCCCCTTGCCTCACTTCACTTTTCATCGCAGTCATCTTTTTTCTCCAGATTTTTAGCCACAGATTTCGCAGATTACACAGATTAAAAACAAAAATCTGCGAAAATCTGTGTAATCTGCGGATGATTTATTTTCTATCAACGCGGCGAGGGTTTTGGCGGAATTTGATGATGGAATCGGCCGCATGATACCCCTTCCGCAGACTAAGATTGGCGTAAATCAGCGTGCGCGGTCCGATGAGCGTACCGGGATTTAGTACGGCGTTGCAGCCGGTTTGGGCATCGTCGCCCAGGATGGCCCCCATTTTGGCCAGTCCTGTGTCGTAGGTTTGGCTATTAATGGTGAGTTGGATAGACGGCCGTTTCCCCGTCACCGCATCTTTCTCACTCATAATCCCTAAATTACTGAGCTTGGTGCCTGCTCCTAAATTTACACGATGTCCCAAAATAGAATCGCCTACATAGTTAAAGTGGGGTGCGTGGGCACCTGGTAAAAAGAGTGCATTTTTAGCCTCGCTAGCGTGGCCCAGGCCGCTGCCGGGCAGCAAAATCACATTTTCTCGCACGTAGGCCCCATGCCGCACCGTTGCCCCTGCCCCTATGTAAGCTGGCCCTTGCACATAGGCACCTGGCTCAATCACCGCACCTTCGCCAATAAAAATGGGGCGGTCAGATAGGTAAGCACCAGGCATTATCGTGCCCAAAACCGTTTGCTTTTCTTCAACCAGTCGAGCCACATGCTCCTTGATGTTGGGAATTGCTGCCCAAACGTAGGTGCAACCCGCAAATAGTGAAGCGGTGAAATCATCTTCAAAATGAAAAAAATCGTTTGGTTTTAACATGCTTTTTTTGCCACAGGGCACAGAGAGAAATGAGAAAACTCCGCGTGCTCTGCGCTAAATCATTCCTGTAAAAGTAAACGTTCTGCTTCTGGCAAAATGAGTTTGACCCACAGGCGGTACATTTTGCCAGATGGGTGCAGCGTGTCTTCCGCGACCAGCGAACTGTCAGTAACTGCCTGTCGCGAAATTTGCGTTATGTCAATGTAAATGAGGCCGTGCTGTTCGGTTTCTTCTCGGTTTATGGCATTGAAAGCGTCGATGGCTGCGGCGATTTCTGTACGATCGCGATTTTGGGCAAAAGGCATCACGCCCCAGTCTGGAATGGAAATGACAAAAACGCGGTTGGGATTGTTCTTGGCAAAGGCAACGGCCGTTTCCAACAATTCCACAAACTCTTCTCGATATTCATCCTGACTGAGTCCTCGATATTGATTATTCACGCCGATGAGCAGCGAAACTAAATCGTACGGCCCTTTTGGCTGCGCTTGGGCAATGCCTTCGGCCAATTCGCTGGTTGTCCAGCCCGTTTGGGCCACGATTTCTGGTTCGCCAATGTTGATCCCCTGCTCACGCAGTGCGGCTACGAGCTGCGCAGGCCACCGTTCCGTTGCCACCACGCTTGCGCCAATGGTATAGGAATCCCCAAGTGCTAAATAGCGCAACGGTCGTTCCATCGGAATTGGCATCATAGTGAGTGTGGGATGTGCTGTTGGCGGAGCTATTTCCGTTTGGCAGCCCACCACCAAGATCATAAACAAAACTGTCCGAATAATTCGTGATCGCAATCTGCGAAAATCCGCGTTAATCCGCGGCCAAAATTGGCTCGATCTGGCTGGCAAAGCTCAGCATCGCCTCATCGCCAAACCAGCGACCAGTCAATTGCAAACCCAGCGGCAGTCCGTCTTTGTTCTTTCCGGCGGGCAGCGTCAGCGTGGGCAAACCGCTGTGCGTCCAGGGCAGATTCATCACCGGGTCGCCCGTGCTGTCGAGTCCAACCGGAGCCGCCCCTGGAGCTGACGGCGACAGCCACAAATCGAGGCCGTGCCTGTCCATAAGCTGCATCAGCGTTTCGCGCAGCTCGGTGCGTCCGGCAACTGCTTTTTTGAGCTGGTTATCGGTTATCTTTTGGCCGCGCTGGATCAGTTCGGCTGTTTTGGGATGATATTTCTCGGCGTGTTTGGCAAACCAGTCAGCGTGGAATCGCGCTGCCTCAGCCGCCACAATGAGATTATGGCGCGCATAAATTTTGTCAAAATCTGGCATTGCCTCGACTGATTTCACCACAAAGCCAGCATCATGCAGCCGTCGGCAAAGTCGCCGAAAATGTTTCCGTCCTTCATCTGAGGCCTTCTGCAAATAATGTCCTTCGGGTATGCCCAGCACTGGCTTTTTCTCAGTAACGACAAGCTGCCAATGTTGACATAATAATCCCGTGACCAACTCCATTCCCGCCACATCATTGGTGAAGCAGCCCACATGATCCAGCGAAACGGACAGCGGCAATACGCCAGATTTGTCGATGCGATTGTAGGTCGGTTTGTAGCCAACGGTGCCGCAAAATGCGGCAGGGCGGTTCACAGAGCCAATTGTCTGTGTGCCAAAAGTAAGCGGGGCAATGCCAGCACCGACGGCCGCTGCCGATCCGCTGCTGCTGCCGCCGGGCGTATGCGCGGGATTGTACGGATTACGGGTGGGGCCGGGGCCAAAGTAGGCAAATTCGGTAGTGACGGTTTTGCCCAAGATAAGTGCGCCTGCCTGTCGCAGTGTGGTTACGCTGGGGGCTTCGCTACCCTGCAAAATGTCGGTGGGCAGTTGACTACCTGCTTGTGTAGTGAAGCCATCCACCTGAAAAATATCCTTCACGCCGAGCGGAATGCCAAAGAGCGACGGCCGTTCTGCAGGATTTGGATATTTAGCGAGGAGTTCCCGAGCTTCTTGTTGGAGGCGGTGGAAACGGCCGTCTTCCGGCACGAATGACAATACATTTGGCTCCCGCTCATTAAACCGTTCCTCAAGTAGGGCCAAATAATCGAGCAGCGGCCAGCTGCCACTGCGCAACTCACTGGCAATAACGGCTAGTGAGGCATCAAGGTTGATTCGTTTACTCACGCCGCACCGTGTACTTTTTGGGCTGCAATTTGCACCGCCTGAACAATGTGCTGGTACCCCGTGCAGCGGCACAAATTACCCGAAATCGCCTCTCGAATTTCTGCCTCAGTGGGGTTGGGGTTGGCTTCCACAAATGGCACCAACGTCATGAGAAAGCCTGGTGTGCAGAAGCCGCACTGCAAGCCGTGGGCTTCCCAAAACGCTTCCTGAATGGGGTGCAACTCGGTCTGGCTCTCAGCTAGTCCCTCCACCGTCGTGAGTTCGTGTCCATTGGCCTGCACGGCAAACATTAGGCAGGCGCGAATCGGTTCGCCATCGAACAAGATGGTGCAGGCCCCACAAACCCCCTGCTCACAGCCGACATGGGTTCCCGTTAAACCCAAATCGTGCCGCAAAAAATCACTGAGCAGCAGTCGCGGCTCGACTTCTTTTTCGTATGTTTTTCCGTTGATCGATAACTCAATGTTCATACTTTCATCTTCCCTCTGGTTATAGCCGCGGTTTCTTACCGCGAAAAAGCGCAGAAAGAATCTGCGGCTACGGAAAGTTTATTGGCTCGCCCGTGCGAACGCTTGCTTGAGGGCGCGGACGGTAAGCACTTTAGCCAAGTGGCGTTTATAATCGGCAGTAGCGTGAATGTCCCCGCGTGGGTCAATTTCGTTTTGGCTGGCGGCCACGGCCGTTTCCAACCAAATTTCCTCAGACGGCAGTTCCCCCACCAAAATCTGCGCCGCCTTCTCAGCTACCATCGGTATCTCGCCAGCATTCAGGTAAACCAGCTTTGCCGCTGTGCAAACCCCGCTGCTGTCTACCGTGACAACCGCCGCCACGCCAGAGAGCGCATAATCGCCGTGGCGCCGCGCCATTTCCGTAAACGCCGTGCCGGTGTGGGCAGGCAGCGGCGGCAGCGCAATCTCCACCAGGAGCTCCTCGTCACCGAGGTCTGTAGCAAACAGGCTGGTAAAAAAGTCGCGGGCGGCCACCCACCGTTCACCTGAGGCAGATTGCAGTTTAACACGGCCGTTCAACGCCATAGCAATCACGGGTAATTCAGCCGCAGGGTCCGCATGGGCCAGGCTGCCGCCAAACGTGCCGCGTGCCCGAATTTGGGGATGGGCGATGTACGGAAGGGCTTCAGCCAGCAGCGGCTGGTGCTGTGCCACCAATGGGTCTCGTTCCAACCGACTTTGGCGCACCATGCTGCCAAAATGGAGTGTGCCATTGCTGGCCTGCCAGATGCCATCTAATCCCGGCACGCCATTTAGGTCGATGAGCACCCCCGGCTGCGCTAGGCGAAAGTTCATCACTGGCACCAAACTTTGGCCACCTGCCAGCGGCTTGGCGTCAAAACCGTGCTGCTGCATTGCCGCCAACGCACCGTCCAGCGAATCCGGTGTTACATATTCAAAAGGCGCAGGTTTCATGCGAGAAATCCTTATTTGCTTGCGTAAAATCGGGGGGCTTTTTATTATCTACCTTACGGTCAGCGCACCCTTTTTCACACACTGTTGAGAGGGAAAAATATTATCTTGGAACGGCCGTATCTTGTCAAACTGCCAGTAAGCAGTGATCAGTGAATCAGTAATCAGTGTCCACTCCGAAAACTGAATACCGACCTACTGAATACTGACATACTGATTACAAAAAAGAGAGAGTACACATGCAAACCCACAAACCCGGCCTGCTAAACGGCATTCGCATCATTGACCTGACCCGCGTCCTAGCGGGCCCTTACTGCACCCAAATGTTGGGCGATCTCGGCGCAGATGTTATCAAAATTGAGGCACCTGGTCGCGGCGACGACACCCGACATTGGGGGCCACCTTTCACCGAGGCACCCGATGGCGAGCGCGGTGAAGCCGCTTACTTCCTTTCCGCCAACCGCAACAAGCGCAGCCTCACGCTTAACCTCAAAACAGACCGGGGGATGGACATTCTGAAGGGACTAATCCGCCAGGGGGACGTGCTGGTCGAAAATTTCCGCACGGGCACGCTGGCTCGGTGGGGGCTGGATTATGAGACGCTACAACAAATTCGCCCCGGCCTCATTTATTCTGCCATCACCGGCTACGGCAACGACGGCCCGTACAAAGACCGCGCAGGCTACGACTTTATGGTGCAGGCGATGGGGGGCTTCATGAGTGTCACCGGCCCCGCCGATGGCGAGATGAACCGGGCGGGCATCGCTATTGCTGATTTAGCCACAGGTATGTTTGCCAGCAACGCGATTTTGGCCGCGCTGTTTGCCCGTGAACGCACAGGCGAAGGGCAATATATCGACATGGCTTTGCTCGATTCGCAGGTGGCACTGATGTCTTACGTCGCCAGCAACTATTTAGTGTCTGGCGAATTGCCGGGGCGATTTGGCAATGGGCATCCCAACATTGTGCCTTACCAGGAGTTTCAGGCGCGAGACCAGCAGTTTGCCTTTGCTTGTGGCAATGATAACCAGTGGGGGAAGTTTTGTACGGCCGTTTCCCATCCCGAATGGATCACCGACGAACGCTTTGCCACCAACACCGCCCGGCTGGCTAACCGCAGCACCGTCGTTGCCATGCTCAACGACCTGTTCACCAGCCGCGATGCCGCCGACTGGATGGCCTTATGCGATGAAGTAGGCATTCCCTCCGCACCGATCAACAATATGGCCCAGGTGTTTGCCAATGAGCAGGTGCAGGCGCGTCAAACCCGGATTGACGTGCCCCATCCCACCGCTGGCAGCGTGCCGCTGGTTAATTCGCCGCTCAAAATCCCCACCACGCCCACCAGCGTCCGTTACCCGCCGCCCACCCTCGGCCAGCACACAGCAGAGATTTTGCAGTCGCTGTTAGGGTATAATTTAGGGACAATTGAAACACTAAAAAATGAAGGCGTCATCTAGAGGGGAAAGCATCCCCAGGCTTGTGTTGAGCGTAGCCGAAATACGCGTCCTTGCTGAACCCGTTCGCGTCTGAGGATGCTCACTCCTCATTTTGAATGAAGGAAAATAAGATGGAACAATGGGAATATCTCACACTTTTTATGGAAGCGAATAAATCTACAACAGACTCCATGAGTTTTGCAATAGAGACAGAAGAGTTAGCTAGCTACAGCCCGCAGCTAATGATGCCGGAACTGAATCGTCTAGGGGCCAAAGGATGGGAACTGGTTCATATGGAACCCGTCTACGTTGGCAGCAATGAAGATGTTTTGATAGAAGAAGGTGGCGGTATGCGTCGTTGGACGAACAAATATTTTTGCGTCTTTAAACGACCAGCCTAAAGAAACCATGTAATTAGTAATGGGTAATTATGCCAATTACTAATTACCCAATTACTTCCTAATCGTATGAGACAAGTTAGCATCGTTGGCATCGGGCAGCTGCCCGTACAGAAGGTTTATGCTCAAAGTTTACGTTGGCTGGGCGCAACGGCCGTTCGCCAAGCCATGTCCAACGCCGGAGTGGTACAGGTAAACGCCCTGTTTGCTGCCAACATGCTCAGCGACGAGCTGCAAAACCAGAAGCATCTGGCCGCGCTTATTGCCGATGAAGCTGGACTGCGCGGCATCGAAGCGTTGCAAATTCGCGCCGCCACCGCCACCGGAGCCGCCGCGCTGCGCATGGCTTACCTGGCCGTTGCCAGCGAAGAAGCAGATTTGGCCGTCGCCGTTGGCGTCGAGAAAATGAGCGAAGGCGCAGCCACTCCCGCCTTGGCCAAAGCATTGGATGCTCGGCAAGAGGTGGTCGCTGGCGCTACGCTCATCAGTAAAAATGCCGATTTAATGCGGCTTTACATGGAGCGGTACAAGATGCCGGAAGACGGGTTGGTCAATTTTGCCGTCAACGCCCATCAAAATGCGCTTACCAACCCCAATGCGCTTTTCCACAAGAAGATTTCGGCAAAGGACGTGCGCCAATCTCGCTCAATTGTGCCGCCCATTCGTCTGCTAGACTGTTCGCCCATTTGCGACGGGGCGGCGGCGGTGGTGCTGGCTCCGCGCAACGAAGCCCGCGCCTACACGGACAAACCCGTCCACATTCTCGCCTCCAGCGTTGCCACTGACCGTTTTCGTGTAGATGATCGCCCAAAACCGCTGACTCTTGAAGCGGCGCGGCTATCGGCACAAAAGGCTTTCCGGCGTGCTAATGTCAACGTGCAAGACGTTGACTTTTACGAAGTGCACGATGCGTTTAGCATCATGGCCTGCCTCCTGCTGGAAGCTGTTGGTTTTGCCCAATCGGGTCATGGCTGGCGGTTGGCCGCAGAAAAAAAGATTGGATTGCGCGGTCCGGTACCCATTGCGACGATGGGTGGCTTAAAGGCGCGCGGGCATCCAATTGGGGCGACGGCACTGTACCAAACGGCCGAAATCGTCCAGCAGCTCACCGAGCAGGCAGGCAAAAACCAGGTGAAAAATGCCGAAATTGGCCTCCTGCAAAGCGTGGGCGGCGCAGCCACGACGGTGCTGACGCACGTTTTTGGCGTTTAGTCGGTAATCGAGATCAGTAATCAGCGAATGAAAAGACGAAACCGATTACCAAAGGAACTCATATGAAACCTCGCTTAAACTTGTGGTTGGAAGTTGAGGGGGATGTTGTCTTTTCTATCTGGCGGATGCAATTGCTGCAAGCAGTGGCTGAAACTGGCTCCATCAGCGGCGCGGCAGCGGCGATGGAGACGCATTACCGCACCGCCTGGGAAAAAATCAACGAGATGGAAACACGCCTGGGCAAAAAGCTGGTAGACACTCAAGTTGGTGGTCAGCAGGGGGGAGGAGCGCAGCTTACCCCGCTGGCGCAGCAGCTTATCACCGCGTTTGCCCAGTTTAGCCAGGAAGTTGAGAAAGAAATGCAGGAGTGGTTTACGGCCGTTCTCGCCCCCGTCCTTGCCAATCCCCCAAATAACTCAAATTGACACCCAACTAAATTTTCATATACTTTTACCGCGCTATGGTGAGCCATCATAGCGATGCAGATGATGTGCTAGAAAATTGGAGGTAAAAGATGTTGAAGACCTTTTTGCGACTGTTTGTGTTGGGAACGGCCGTACTTTTGCTAGTGGCGTGCAGTTCCAGCGAACCGGAAGTTTTGCGGCTGGCTACGACGACGAGCACCGAAGATTCTGGCCTGCTGGAAGCGATCTTGCCTGATTTTGAGGAGCAGCACAATGCCCGCGTGGACGTGGTGGCTGTGGGCACAGGACAGGCCATTGCTCTAGGGGAAGCGGGCGATGCCGACGTGATTTTGGTCCATGCCCGCAGCCGGGAAGATGCGTTTGTGGCCGATGGGCACGGCATCGAGCGGGCCGATGTGATGTACAACGATTTCATCATTGTGGGGCCAACGGATGATCCGGCGGGGATTCAGGGCGTGGAACTGGCGTCTGAGGCGTTGACCGCAATTGCTGAGTCCGAATCAACGTTTGCTTCGCGCGGCGATGATAGCGGCACCCATTCTAAAGAGCGTTCGCTGTGGGAAGCGGCTGGCTTGTCCCTCGATCCAGAAGGCGATTGGTACAAATCGCTGGGGCAGGGGATGGGGGACACGCTCCGCTTTGCTAATGAGAGTGGCGCCTATACGATGACCGACCGCGGCACTTTTTTGAGTCAGCAAGACAATCTGCCCAATCTGGCTATCATGGTGGGGGGCAACAGCATAGATGAAAATGTAGACCTGTCGCTGTACAATCCGTACGGAGTCATTCCGGTGAATCCCGACAAGGGCAACATCAACAACGACTTGGCCAATGATTTTGTGGCCTGGCTTACCAGCGTTGATGTTCAGGCTGTAATTGCCGAGTATGGTATTGATACTTTTGGTCAGCCGCTGTTCTACCCAGATTCGCAGGCGTGGCGCGACCAATAAAAACAAGAGATTAGAGATTGGAGGTTTTGCGTCTCCCAATCTCTAAGCCCTAACCTTCAATCTCCCATCTATGCAGACATTGCTAGACGCTTTCTTCAACGCTTTTCAACTGCTGGCTTCGGGCGATCCGGAGCTTTTGGGGATTGTGGGGTTGACGCTGCGGGTGACGGGGGTTGCACTGCTGTTGGCCTTGTTGTTGGGGCTGCCGGTGGGGGCACTGCTGGGGTTGTTGGGTCGGTTCCCCGGTGGCGGCTGTGTGATTCCGTTGATTTATACTGGCATGGGTCTGCCGCCAGTGGTGGTGGGCCTTTTTGTTTACCTGCTGCTGTCAAACCAGGGTCTGCTGGGCGAATTGGGCTGGCTGTTTACGCCGTCGGCGATGGTCATGGCGCAAACGATTATTGCTTTGCCGCTGGTGGTAGGATTGACGTTAACGGCCGTTCAATCCCTCGATCCGCTTTTGCCCTTGCAGCTACGCGCCTTGGGCGCCACCCGCTGGCAACTGGCCTGGACGATGCTGGTGGAGTCGAAGCTAGGAGTGTTTGCAGCGATTGTGGCTGCGTTTGGCAGCATCATTTCTGAAGTGGGGGCGGTGATTTTGGTGGGGGGCAACATTCGTGGCGAAACGCGGGTGCTGACCACAGCCATCGTGTTGGAGACGCGGCGGGGTGAGTTTGCCTTGGCCATTGCGCTAGGGCTGATTTTGCTGCTGCTGGCTTTGCTGGCCAATGTGGCACTGTACCGCTTGCAGCAGCGGGGGGCTCATCTGCGATGAGCCCCCCGATTTTTGAGCTTGACGAGGTGGAGCAGATTTATGACGGCCGTACTGTCCTCAATCTCGATCAACTCACCATTCAGCGGGGGGAGATTTTGGCGCTGGTGGGGCCGAGCGGGGCGGGCAAAAGCACGCTGCTGCGTTTGCTCAACTTTTTGGAGCCGGCCAGCCGGGGAAACATTCGATTTGATGGAGAGATGGTAACGGCGGATTTGGGTTTGGTGCAGCGGCGACGAGTGACCACGGTTTTTCAACGGCCGTTGTTGCTACAGCGATCGGTTCGAGCCAATTTGCGTTACGGGCTGGGATTGCGTAGGGAAAAGCTGATGGAAGCTGAGGAAGAAAAATGGCTGGCGCGGCTGGGTTTGGTTGAGCTGGCTGATCAGGCTGCGCCGAAGCTATCGGCGGGGGAGGCGCAGCGGGTGGCTCTGGCGCGGGCGTTAGTGACGCAGCCAGACGTGCTGCTGCTGGATGAGCCAACAGCCAACCTAGACCCCAGCAACGTGCGCATCATCGAAGACATTATTCAGGAGGAAAACCAGCGCAGCGGCATGACGGTGGTGCTGGTAACGCACAACATCTTCCAGGCGCGGCGCATTGCCCACCGCACCGCGCTGCTGTGGGCGGGGGAACTGATCGAGGTGGCAGAGACGGAGCAGTTTTTTAATGCACCAATGCGGGAAGAAACGGCCGCTTTCGTCCGCGGCGATACGGTTTATTGACCGACAACCGACAGACGCCCACCCAAAGCCTCTACAATTTTGTTGATTGTTTCAAAGCGGGGGTTTCCCTCGGCAGACAGCGATTTGTACAAACTGGCGCGGGTTACGCCAGCTTGTTTGGCAACTTCTGTCATGCCTTTTGCCCTGGAAGCGGTGTTCAGGGCATGAATAAAATCAGATGTCGTACCGGTAGCCAGTACCTCGGCAAGAAACTCCCAAACATCCTCGTCTGTTTCCAAATGTTCTGCAATGTCGAATGGTTTTGTTTTGACACTCATGATTTACTCCAGTTCCTGAATCATTTGCCTAGCTTTTTCAATATCTCTGCTTTGCTTTGATTTATCACCGCCGCGCAAAAGTAGAACAAGACGATTGTCACGAATGGTGTAGTAAATTCGTAAACCGCCCCCAAAGAAAAAGCGAAGCTCATACAAATTATCACCAAGCGATTTGAAATCACCAAAATTGCCATTTTCAACGCGGTTAATTCTTGCCAACACTTTGTTCCGCGTAGTCCTGTCTTTCAAACCTTTGAACCATTTATCGAAAACGGCCGTACTGGCGATTTCATATCTCATGGACAAAGTGTATCCTGTGGGATACGAGTTGTCAATCAGTTGAATCTCTGTATCCTTTGAGGCAAAAGTGTATAATCGGGGCATCTACTAACTTCCAGAAGTGAGCGTGAAAAATGAATATGGCATGTAAAATCCGGCGGGGGGCACTGCTGGCTTTGATTTTCCTGCTAGGGGCAGGCTTGTTTGGCGGCGGAACGTTGGCAGGCTCCGTTCATGCCCAAACCGAAACGCCCAGCAATGTGAGCGTCCCGCCGCCGAATCAGTTTCCGGTGGAAGTGTATGTGGATTTGTACGGCCTGAATATTTTCGCGATTGATGAACAAAACGAGACGTTTGAGATTGAGGCGTTTATCTATGCAGATTGGTTTGACGATCGGCTAGCGTTTGATCCAGCGGCAGCAGGGACGGAGCGGAAGGTTTTTCAGGGAGAAACGGCCGTTGAAATGCTGAAAACCGATGTCTGGTGGCCGGATTTAGAGGTGGTAGACGTGCGTGGCCCGCGCGAACGGCTGCACACCACCCTCACCATTGACTATGACGGCTTTGTAACTTACACGGAGCGGTTTCACGCCAACATCTGGCAGCCCTTCTTCTTCGAGGAGTTTCCCTTCGACACCCACACCATCAGCTTTACGGTAGCCCCTTTCTTTTATACCAGCGACCAAGTAGCCTTTCTTGGCCCGGAAGATTTTCTGGAAGATGGTGAGCGGCTGGAGCGCGAAGATTTGGCCTGGGAAACCAACGAATGGTCGATTGACGGTGTGGAGAGTGTGGTAGCGCGTGGCGGCGACTTTGAATTCTCGACGAGTACCATGTTCCTTGAAATCAGCCGCTTGCCGCAATTTTACATTAGCAATGTTATCTTGCCGCTCTTTTTGATCGTCGCGATATCTTGGGCAGTGTTCTGGATGGATTTTGGCGATATGCACCTGGCCGACCGGCTTAGCGTCTCGTTTACCAGTGTGCTGACGGTGGTGGCTTTTGATTTTGTTACCGCCGACAATTTGCCGCTGCTCTCTTACCAAACGGTACTGGATGCGGTGCTGACGTTTAGCTATGTTATTTTGTCTTTATCTGTGTTAGAGAATGTGCTGGCTTATCTTAATTTCCGTAAAAACCAGCAGGATATCCAGCGGCTAGACAAGGTGTCTCGCTGGCTGTTTCCACTGATTTATTATGTGGGCTGTGGGCTGCTGTTGCTCTTTTTTTAGAGGGTCGATGAAGTGCGAAGGGTTAAAGGCAGAAGGATGGATCACGAATCATTTTCTGAGTTTAAGAACTCTTTTTCATATGGCTACCGCTCTGATTTGAGCTTTAAGTTTTTGAAGGGGTTGCCCGATGAGGAAGCGGCCGTTTTCATTCAAACGCTGTTCACCAAAATAGTCGAGGCAATGGATAGTGGCAATTGGCAACCCGTGGCAGAGCATGTGATTGCTGGGCAGGTGGCTTCCTACAGCAAACCGGGCAGTTTTGCCTACGACGATGCGCCATTTACACCCTTGCCCAAGCCGTTGAACCAGCTCAAACTGGGCTTGCTTACCTCCAGCGGCCATTTTGTTGCCGGGGGTGATCCACGGCCGTTTGGCGAAGAAAATATGACCCAGCTTGAAGCCACCGTCCGCATTAGCGACTTTTTGCGTGAGGCACCAACCCTGTCGGCGATTCCCATGGACACGCCGCCAGTGGCACTGCGGGTGCGCCACGGCGGGTACGACATTCGGGGAGCGGAAGCTGATCCCAACGTGATATTGCCGCTGGCGCACCTGCAAACGTTGGCTAAGGACGGCATAGTCGGCGCGTTGGCCGAGAATGCTTATTCATTTGTGGGAGCGTGCGCCCAAACGCCGCTGCGCAAAAAGAGCGCACCGCAGTGGGCAGCGATGCTCAAACAGCAGGGAATCGAAGCGATGGTGCTGCTGCCCGCCTGACCGGTGTGTCACGTGTCCGTGGGACACGTTGCCAGGGTGTTTGAAGCGGCTGGATTGCCAACGATCACTATCGCGGTTGCTGCCTTTGCGGGGCGTTTGGAGCCAATGCAGGTGCCGCGCCTGCTGCTGACGCCATTTTTGATGGGACGGCCGTTAGGCCAACCAAATGATGATGAAACCCAGCGTGATGTATTGCGAACGGGCTTAAGATTGCTGGAAACGGCCGTGGCTACACCAACAGTTGCACATTACTAGGTGAGAATACGTCCAGAAATCAGTTATTGGTGTTGATTTGAGGATTTTTGTTTTGGTCCAGCTCTAACTTTTTGAGGCGGTAGAGGGTTTCTTGGGTCATTTGGCGATGCTTGCTGGTGATGTCTGCCTGCACACCAAACAAGAAAATGAATAGCCCGACCAGCAGCAAGCCGGTGCCAATGGTGACTGACTGGATGAACTGGTTGGAAGCGCGCGTGAGGTAGGTGTAGAAAAACCGACCCCACAGATACAGCCCGGTTAAAATGAAGGGGAGGGCGATGTAGGTGAAGGTGCGCAGCGGCTCATAAAAAGCGTAAAGGCGCAAAATGGTGCTGGCTTGGGCCTTGATGAAGTGCCCCATGCTGCGTTGGAGGCGAGACGGCCGTATCGGCCCATTGGTATCCACCGGAATGCTTTCAATAATCAACCCTTGCTTGCCTGCCTGAATAATTGTGTCCAGCGTGTAGCTAAAGTTCGTCAAGATGTTCAGGCGCAGCGCGGTGTCCCGGCTGTAGGCGCGGAAGCCGCTCACCGCATCCGGCACGTCGGTGCCGCTAACGGTGCGCACCGTCCAACTCCCCAGCTTTTGCAGAACTTTTTTGATGAGCGAGAAATGGACGATCTCATCTATCTGGCGGTTGGCAATGACGATGTCTGCCTTGCCCGCCAGCACCGGGGCCACCAATCCCGGGATGTAGCGGCCAGGGTATTGGTTGTCGGCGTCAGTGTTGACAATGATGTCGGCACCCAGCCGCAGGGCGGCATCCAGCCCGGTTTGGAAGGCGCGGGCCAGCCCCATGTTTTGCCGATGCTGTACTACATGGTCAATGCCCAGGCTATGGGCAACGTCGGCTGTGCCATCTGTGCTGCCGTCGTCAATCACCAGCGTTTCAATGCAGTCAATGCCGGGTACGTGCGTAGGTAAATCGGACACCGTTTGCGGTAGCGATTCAGCTTCGTTATAGCAGGGGATTTGGATAATGAGCTTCACGCAGCCATTTTAGCCCAGATGATTGGTATTCGGTAATCAGTTGTCAGTAATCGGTAATCAGTAAATGAGACTATTCACCGATTACTGTTCACTGATTACTGGCCGTGAAGTCAACGGCGACGCGCTGGGGATTGTTGGGGTCTACTTTTACCGTCACCATCATGCCGGGGGCAATGCGAGAGAGATCGAGCAGGTGAAGCTGGTCGCGAGTTTTTACCTGATACGGTTGGCCTCCCTCTGGGTAAACTTCCAGCAGCAGATTGACGCCACGCATGCTGCCGCCCCCGTCGCGGCTGCTGCTGGTGCCGATAGTTAGGCCACTCGCTTTAATCTCGAGAATTTTGGCCTGAGCGGAACGGCCGTTTGCCAACAAATCCCGCTTATTTGCCCGATAACGCCACACAAACAGCCAGGGCAAAACAAACAGCAGCACCGACCCCACAACGACCAGAATAATCCAGTTTTGCAAGAAAAATTCCATATTGTTCCTCCTGTCAGGCAAGTTCTTCAATGGAGACGATATATTTGTTTTCGTCATTCATAAAATGAACCGCATACCGCTGGCCGTTTTTAACGGCATCAAACTGCTCCCTGGTAAATAGCTGGAACGTATCATGTTCAATTTCCAGCTCGTAGCGGCGGTTCAATTCATTATGGCTCCTCTCCAAATTTTCTCTGAGATGAACAATGCCTTCAACGCGACCAACGCTCGGCATCGGTTCTGAATCTGTCTGATTCATCCGCTGACCAGTGAGGCGAATACCGCCGCCAACCAGGGTTGCCCCGGCAATTGTAAGCAAGATGCCAACCAGATATTGCCGCGACACAAGGGTAAGAATGATGCCAACGAGTAAAATGAAAACGGCCGCAAGCAGCGGAAAGATTTTTTGCATAACAGATTGGGACCATTGTCCTGCCGCTTCCCAGCGGGCTTGCTGCCCTTCAGATAACCGCCCCTTCCGGTTGGCATCTAAATCTTGCTGGTTAAACTTGAATAACTCCATCAAAGTTTGTTGGGACATGCGCTCACTCCTGCTGGTTATCGCTCAGAATATCATCTAGCTCTACCAAATGCAGCCCGGCCCACAGATGAACGGAAAGGTCAATACGGCCGTTTTCATCCACCTTTACCCCCTCTGCTCGCAAAATTTCGGCTTGCCTGTTGGCCGTCTGCTCCCGGTGGCGAATGGAAATGCGCCCCTGGCTGTTGACTACCCGCTGCCAGGGGACGTTGGCAGCGGTGTACCCAGACTGATCGGGGCGGCGCAGGGCACTTAGTGCATACCCTACGGCGCGGGCGGCGTTGGGGTGGCCCAACATGGCGGCGATACGGCCGTAGCTACTCACCTTGCCCGGCGGAATACAGCGGACGACTTTGTACACTTTTTCATAAAAGTTCAGTGTGTCGGGTTGCATGAGGCGATCATAGCCATTGTGGGGTAAATTGGCTACTGTGCGGGAAACGGCCGTTTTGTTCACCAATTATTCACGATTCATTCATGTTTACTGGCAGGTGCCGATGCTATAAATCAGAGGTGAGCGAAAGCGTTCAAGGAGCCAAACACGTATTGTTAGAAAGCGTTCACGAAAGCGCGTTACTTTCTTCCAAAGATAGGAGTTTTGCATGAGTTGGTCAGTATTGGTTGTAGATGATGAGCCTTTGACGCAGGATTTATTGCGCCTGATGTTGGAACCGGCCGGGTTCCGTGTAACTGAGGCAGAGCACGGTCTGGAAGCCCTGGAAAAAGTGAAAGAAAACAAACCTGACATCATGATTCTAGACGTAATGATGCCCCACATGGACGGGATTACCGTCTGCAAAACAATTCGCAGCAATCCAGAAACATGCGATCTACCCATCATTATGCTCAGTGGCAAAACACACCTCAATGCTGTAGAAGAGGGCCTGCAAGCAGGTGCCAATCGGTATTTGCCCAAACCAACCTCCCGCGCAGACTTGATTCAAAATTTAAACGAGGTGTTGGCAGAAACGGCCGCAATCCGCCCCTGATTCCCGGTTTAAATAAATTCGAATATTGATTAACGAGCCACCAGAATCGGTGGCTTTTTTATTGCCTGGTGGCAGGAAAACGGCCGAATTTTAGGGAATTGTGAAGTTACCCGTTACCTTTTGGGATTGATCTGCACTTTATGGGCAAAGCAAATCTAAATCTATTTGTACAGCAATAGGTCAATCAAAAGTGAAAGGAGTTAACAAAATGAACCAAATGATTCGTACAAAATTCGGTGTATCCATCTTAATATTGCTGCTCATCATGTTGATGGCAGCCTGTACCCCTGCGGAGGCGCAACCTGGCGAGCCTGGCGTTGATGACGATACGCCAGGTGAAGTTGATGATAGTAACAGCAACGATGATGCTGACGATGTTAACGACAACGATGATGATAATGTCAACGAAAGTGAAGAAAGCAACATGAACGACGATGCCAACAGCAACGATGACATGAACGACAACGATGACGATGCCAATAGCAACGACGATGACGATATGAACGACAACGATGACAATGCCAACAGCAACGATGACGATGATGATAATGACAACGACGATAATGCCAACAGCAACGACGATGACGACATGAACGACAACGATGACAATGCCAACAGCAACGATGACGATGATGACGATAACGACAACGATGACAATGCCAACAGCAACGATGACGATGATGACGATAACGACAACGATGACGATGCCAATAGCAACGACGATGACGATATGAACGACAACGACGACGATGGCAACAGCAACGATGATGACGATAACGACAACGATGACAATGCCAACAGTAACGACGATGATGATAATGACAACGATGACGATGGCAACAGCAACGATGACGATGATGACGACGATGGCAATAGCAACGACGATGACGATAATGACAACGACGATAATGCCAACAGCAACGACGATGACGACATGAACGACAACGACGACGATGATGACGATAACGACAACGATGATGATGACGGCAATGAAAACGATGACGATGATAATGACAACGACGATAGTGGTGATGACGACGATGATGACGACGATGGGGATTAAGTTGTAATCATTGAATCATTAATTATTGGGGAGAGGGTGAGAAATCATCCTCTCCCCGTGCGGGTGTCAACGTAGATGCTGTCGTGGCAATGGTCTATAATTACCCTTCATGCTGCGGCAAATCACATTTATCGAGCCGCGCATAATCCACTGGAGTTGCTGGAATCGTGCAGGATGAACTTCTGTTGCTGCATCGTGCGAAATCATACGACCCTGATGCCCTGGCCCAGGTCCATGAGCGATATTACGATGCTATCTATCGTTACATGACGTTTCGAGTAAACGATTTGCAAACGGCCGAAGATTTAACAAGTGAAGTGTTTGTGCGGTTTTTACATGCTATCCAGCAGAAAAATGCACCGCAAAAAACGATTCGAGGTTGGCTGTTTGGCACAGCATCACTCATTTTGAAAGAACATTACCGCAAAAAGAAGAAAAACCAGGTAACTGAGCTGAGTGAGATGTTGCCCGGTGAGACAGTTGCACCGACTGAGAAGATGGAAGTGCAGGAAAAAAAAGACGCATTGCATAAGGCCATTACCAATTTAACCGAGGATCAACAACAAGTATTGGCTTTGCGGTTTGGGTATGAATTGCCTGTGCGTGAAGTAGCGGAAACAATGAATAAAAGCGAAGGGTCTGTCAAGATGTTGCAGACGCGTGCAATTGCAGCATTGACCCGACTAATGACAGGCTCGGAGAGTTAGCAATGAACAATGTGCCAGAAGCCTTGCTGCAAGAAAGTTTAGATTTGTTGGAGCAGGGGCAATCCATTGAACAAATTTTAGGGCGTTACCCGGAGTATGCTGAGACGTTACGGCCGTTCCTGGAAACGGCCGTCCAGCTAGCTACGTTGGCACCTCAGCCATCGCTGGCAGTCAAGCAGAAATCACAAAAAGCGTTTTTAGCCCACGCTAAGAGCTTGAATGTTCGCCCGGCTCAACCGTCTTCCTGGTATCGTTTGCGCCAAATTTTGCTGCCCATCGCTTCGCTGGCGGTTGTGTTGATTTTATTTGCCACGACGGCCGTTTCTGTGTCTGGGGCGGCGATTCCGGGCGATGCGTTGTACCCTGTTAAGCGGCTGGTAGAAGATGTGCGCTTAAACCGCGCCAATGATCCCGAAACGGCCGTTGCTCTGGCCGAAACATATCGCCAAGAACGCATTCGCGAAGTGCAGGCACTGCTCCGCACGGGGCGTACTGCCGAGGCAATGTTTGAGGGAGAAGTCATGTCCATTCAGCCAGACAGATGGCAGGTGGATATGATTGAAGTGAGCCTAAACGAGGCAACCAGCATTGCAGGCCAACCGCAGTTGGGTGAGCTGGCGCGGGTAAACGGCCGTGCAGACAGAGGCGTTTTCATCGCCACAACAATAGAAATGCTGACAGGCACCCCCACATCGCCTGATCCAGAAGGGGAAACAACCGCAACGCCAAGTCCAACAATCGAGCCAACGGCCGTTGATACCCAAGAGCCAACGCCAGGATCCACTGAGACGGCAAGCCCCACAGCAAAACCTACAGCGACGCCAACGCTGTTGCCAACTGCTACCCCCGACGGTGTACAACCACCAACAGCCACCCTCATCCCGCCGACACAAACACCAGAAGACGATGATGATGACAACGACAATGGTGGCAACGACAACGAAGATGAGAATGATAACGATGGTGGTGACAACGACAACGATAATGATGGGGATGACAATGACAACGGCGGTAATGACAACGATGATGAGAATGATAACGATGATAACAACGGCAATGATGACGGCAACGACAATAATGATAACGACGACAATGATAATGACGATGAAAGCGATAACGACAACGACGATGACCGCAATGACAACGATAACGACAATGATGATGACAACGATAATGATGACAACAGAAACGGAAACGGGGATGACGATGGCGATGAGGACGATTAGCTTGTCTTAATTCCCCCTCCTATGCTTGCAGCATTGTCTGCAACCACAGTAACGCCTGGAAAATGTCCCAGGCGTTACTTTTTTCTTCCTAATGACACCTATAGGCAAACCAAAAATAGGATAGAGAAAATATGATTACCCAAATGCCAATGATAAAAGCACGTATTCAAGCAAAATGGGATGAAAAAGTGGTGGCAACGGCCGTTCTGCTTTTCCTCCTCTTCATCGCTGGCTTTGCCGTTGTGCAGTACGCTACGCCCGGTTTGGCGGGCAACGACGGTTACTATCACATGAAGATGGGCTATCTCATCCGCACCGAAGGGCTGACGCCAGATTTTCCTTACCTGCCGTATACAATCCTGAACGAAGAGGCGTTTTACGATCATCATCTGCTCTACCACCTGTTCCTGGCAATTTTCGCGACGACCGATCCCGCTTTGGATGGCGGCCTGGCATTAACGCAGGGGGCCAAATTGGGGAGCATCATCATGCCGTCGCTCGCGTTTTTGGCGATTTGGTGGCTGCTGCGCGAGCAAAAAGTGCCGTATGCGGCTGTTTGGGCAATGGGCCTCTTTGCTGTTTCAGAAGCGTTTTTGTACCGGATGAGTATGCCTCGCGCTCAATCCATGTCGCTGCTGCTGCTGGTTTTGGGGCTGCATTGGTTGTTGCAAGGGGAGTACAAGCGGCTGCTGCCTCTGGGTTTTATTTTTGTGTGGGCGTACAATGCTTTCCCCTTGTTGCTGGTTGTGGGCGGTACCTACGCCATTGCCGCCTTCATGCTGGAACGGCGCATTGCCTGGCAAGCGGTCATCTATCCCGCCGTTGGCATTGGGCTTGGGTTACTGATCAACCCTTACTTTCCGCAAAATATCGACTTTATCGTAGGACATTTGCTGCCCAAGCTGGGGGAATCCTCCACGCCAGTGGGTAATGAATGGTCGCCTTACCGCACCTGGACGCTGGTGCGAAATTCCGGTGTGGCGTTTACGGCCGTATTGGCGGGCATTTTGGCCATTGGCTGGCGCGAAAAGCGAATTGAGAAGCCGACGCTGGTAGCGTTGGGGCTGACGGTGCTGTTTGGCTACATGCTGTTTGAGTCCCGCCGCTTTGTAGAATATTTTCCGCCGTTTGCGCTCATCTTCTTCGCCTTGAGTGCCGCACCGATTTTGCAAGATTGGCTGGCTGAGTGGGGTAGAAAACGGCCGTACATTCCCCAACTTGCTCCCATTGCCTTGCTCTTGTTGCTGGCTTACCCGCTTTACATCACGCTCACCGACGCACGTGAGCTGCTGGCCGACAGCAAACCTGCCGATCGGTATGCCGACGCCACCATTTGGCTGCACGACAACACGCCCAGCGGTACAATGGTTTTCCAAACGGATTGGGATGATTTCACTCGGCTCTTTTTTTACAATACAAACGCCGTCTACACGGCCGGGCTAGACCCCACATTTATGGAGTTGGAGGATGAGCCGCTTTTCGACCGCTGGGTAGACATCACCCGTGGGCGCGTTGAGCAACCCGGTGCCGCCATTCGGGACGAATTTGGTGCCTCATATATCTTTAGCGACCTGAACCATGATAATTTCATGGAGGAAGCGGAAGATGATCCCTTGCTAGAGGAAGTGTACCGAGATGCGTATGCGGTGATTTACCAAGTTAGGGAACCGTAATCAATAATCCGTGATCGGTATTCAGTAAGTGATTTGCTGTTTACTACAAACCAGCCCGCCTACCACTAAATAAATTATGTCAACTACTGAAGCAGAACAATTTGACCGAGGAATGCGCTTTTTTGAGCATTGGGGGATTCAGCATTTACGGCAAGCATTGTTGCACGATGTGGCCGGGATCGTGCTGGAAGTGGGTGCAGGAACGGGAGCCAATTTGCCGTTGTACGGCCGTTCCGCTCACGCCACACTTGTTGACATAAAACCAGACCGTCTTTTGCTTGCGCGTCAAAAATCTGGTGCTCCCCATGCCCCCGCCACCTGTGCCAACGCACAACAGTTACCCTTCGCCGACAGTCAGTTTGACGTGGTGGTGGGCACGCTTGTCTTTTGTTCAATTCCCCAGCCAGAGCTAGCTCTGGCAGAAATTAGACGCGTGCTAAAGCCAGACGGCCGTCTGCTTTTGCTAGAACATACCAGAGGGCACGGCCCCATTTCCCGCCGCTTCACTGATTGGCTGCAACCCCTCTGGTTTGCTCTGCAAGGTGAATGCCATCTAAATCGAGAAACGGCCGTTACCGTACAGCAAGCGGGCTTTACCATTGATCACAGTTCCGTCCACGGCTACGGCTTGCTGCAAATGATGAAAGCGTCTGTTTGCCCTGAAAAGGTGTAAAGTGACAAAAGTAATATAGCCGATATGCCTAAATTCTGTTCACGCCAAATCGGGGTTTTGATACGATTAGTGGACAGTGATGGTATGTGCAGCGTCGTCCTTGTTTGCCCACGTAACGCGACTCGATACAATCGCATTCTTCTGACAAACCATCAGAATTACTATAATCACGAATAGTTTAAGAAGTTGCCCGACCCCCTTTTGTTCTTCTGGTACCTGACTTTGGGAATACTGTTTCCTAGGAGTTCGCAATGGGAGACGCGTCGCCAATTCGCCCTTCTCACCTGTCTCTGACTCCTGCCGAAAATGTACCAAAAGCGTTGATACTCCTCGCAAAAATGTTGCACCAGGGAGCTTATGATCAAATCTTGACGCTTCTAAAGCAACAAAATAATACACTTTGGGGTGACAAAGAAAGCATGGCAACTGTTCAAACAGCCGCCGAACAGATTTGCCGCTCCTGCTTGCAGCTGCAATCTGTTGCTCACGTGCATGCCCAAGCCCAGACAGACCTAGCAAATCAAGAAAAAGCATTGCGCCGGGAATTGTGGAACCTGCTGCAACGCTTCCTCGTGCCCGAGGAGGATTTGCTTGATTTGGATGAGTTGTTGGCAGCAATGAATGCGTTGCCTGCAACGCAAACGAATTGGCTGCACCGAGTAAAATCCTTTTTCCAGCGCAAACCTGCATTGCCTCAACCCATTCAGGCTCCGGGAGTTGCCGCCGAACTCGCCCCCGCAGCAAAGTTGCTCACTGAGCAATTGCCCATGTTGGATGTGTACTGTCTGGGGACGTTTCGTGTTTACAACAACGATGCCTTGATCGCCAAATGGCCCGGTGTCAAATGCCAATCCATCTTCAAATATATGATTTTCCATCGTGAGCGGCCGGCTCCGCTGGAGGTGTTGATGGATTTGTTTTGGCGGGAAGATGAGCCAGAGGCGGCACGCCGCAATTTGTACCAGGCAATCTATTTACTGCGTCAGGCTCTTCAAGAAAGCGCACCGGCGTTTAATTATGTGGTGAGTGCCGATGGCTGCTATGGCTTCAACTCGGAGCTAAATATTTGGCTGGATGCGGAAGATTTTGAGCGTTTGTATGAAAACGGCCGTCGTCATGCGCGTGAAGGGAATATTGAAACGGCCGTTGCCGCCTACGAATCTGCCGCCGCGTTATACAATGGCCCCTTTTTTGCCGAAGATCTGTATGAAGCGTGGATGCAACCCCCACGCGAGCGGTTGCATCGCCACAATCTGAACCTGCTTGAGCAGCTTAGCCGCCACTATTTTAACGCGCAACAGTTCGCACTGAGCATCTCCTACGCCCGGAAGATTGTTACCGAAGACAGCTGCCACGAAGCTGCCCATCGCCTATTAATGACCGCCTATGCTCATCGCGGACAACGCCATCTTGCTCTGCGGCAATATCATCAATGTGCCGAAGCGTTGCAAGCTGAACTGGATGCAGTTCCCTCACCGGAAACGGCCGTCCTGCATGAAAAAATCAAAAAAAATCAGCTTCAATTTTGAATCCCAAAAAAAATGAAGCCAAAATGAACTCCTATTGAGAGAAGCCTGGCATGTTACTGTCATTAACAAGACCGTTTTTGATAGCAGACGAGCTTTGGCTTAGTTTGCAAGGAGGAATGTTGTGGCCGGTCAACCATATGTAGAGGGATTTGCAGAATTTGATGTCAACGACATCAAGGTGACTTGGGAACAAGGAACGGCAGGTGGAAACAATCTTGCAATTCTGGATTTGAATGAAGCATTCAACATCACTGTTACCTTTGCAGGTAAAGGAACGCAATGGCAAAACATGCAGAACCTGGGATTGCAATACAATGTGGCAATTTTTGCAGAAGGCATTGGGCTTCCACCAGTAGACCAAAACCTTGGTGTGACTGCGGGTAACCTAGTACCTGGGCAACAGGTGCCTTATGAAGTAGTGTGCAATATTGGAGGCATCAACCAGTCGGGAGTTTATCGTCTGGCGGCGATGGTTACCTTCCCAACTTGGACTGGTTGGCTTGGGTTCCTGGAAGGGCCTTTTATCCAGGTTCACGATCAAGAACAATAATCCAAGCGACAAGATGACATCAGCTTCATGAGGCCGTTGGCTGCTAAAGGTTTCCTTAGCCAACGGCCTCTATTTGTTGCCTGAGTAATCGGGAAAGGAATGTATACGATGAGCGCGGTAGTTGAACATGCGGATAAATTTAGAATTATTCACGGCATTGGCGAGGCCAGAGAAAAATGGCTGCAAGAGACGTTTAAGGTTTATACATTCGGAGCGTTAGCGTTGCTAAAAGTTGGTGAAATTGAAGCGGAGCTGGCCGACGCCCCCCCAGCCATTTCTCGCGGGGTTGAGCAGCGCGACATCGTTGCCTGGTTGGAAGAGGCTAGCCAATTTGCCAGTAAAAATGCCGTGCCAGCCACCGAGCCAGATACGGAGAAAAAAAGTGAAACTGATTGGAACAAGGCTGTAAGATTTTTTGTTGAGTTTCAAACCCGAACCGGGCAAGCTGGCAGCTTAGAAAAACAAACCAAAGTGCACGAAATGGACACAGGAAAAGGAGATGTGTGGCCGGGACACACGTTGCATGAACCTGCCAAATGGATGTTGGATTGGATAAAATCGGACGACGCCCCCGCAGCAAAAGAAATTGTTCCGCCAAAAGAACCGCGCAAAGCTACCCCAGAGGCATCGCCAAAGCGGCCAACCGTCACATTCGGGCTGGCTCAGGTCTCGGTTTTTCAGCCTGAGGGTGCTACAAAGGAAACGGGCATTGGCTTACCGGATACCATTTTTAGCGGCACGCTGTTGAGTAATGTGCCTTTAACGATGGAATGCCATCTTAAGGTTGGCCTGGAAGACAATCAGGCCGAATTTACTGGGTCTATCCCCTACCAGCTCGAGCTCTTTGCCACGAATCGCGAAACAGGCAAGGTTTTGCCGCTGGGCCAAAAGAATGATGTTGTAGAAGGGACAGGATTACAAAAAGTAACGATCAGTGGGGTACGCCTGTTGCCTAGTGTTTATCGGGTAGAAGTAATTGTTACCTCGCCCGGTTATCCGTGCAAACCGGGCTTTATGGAAATTCCGCTGCTTAGAACCACATAGGAACGGCCGTTCAATCGTTATTATCCGGCCAGCTGTCAAAATCTAAATCGTCCAGAGCCGAGAGCCACTCTTCCGATAGCGGATTGTCTTGCTGAGGCTGAATTTCTGGGGAGTGCATCTGGATGCTACCCTTGCCGCCACTGTGTAGGGCGTATTCATCGCCTGCGGCCAGGATGATTTTTCTGTATTTAGGGGGCCACTGTACCACGAATCGTCGGTCACAAGTGGGGCAGTGCCACTCCTCTGCGCCTGTTTCAAACGTCTCTACCAATTCCATTGAATGTTGTTCTTGCTGATGCATTTTTCACCTTTTTACAATTTTGCGTTTAATTTTAAGGTGATTGAGTTGCTGATGCACCTGTAAATAGGTCCTACTCTTGAACTTTTCATGAAACTGAACTTGGCCTGCGCGGAATGCTGGAGCGAGCGCAGGCTATTTGTCTTGCTAACAGCAGCTTCCTGTTACTGGGGCCGCAGGTAGCGGCACCGCTTGCTCGGTCTCGTGTCTGATTTGCGGCGTGCAATTGCCATCTACGCACTCGCTGTACCCATTGAGTTCTTGTATTAGCTCACGCGGTTTGCACAGCGTGCGTGGAGGTGCGATCTTCACGATAATTCCTTCGGGTGTATTCTGCAATTCATCTACGTGGTAAACGGCCGTTAACCGCTGCGAACTGCCATATTCAATGCGAATCTCGGCTTCCTGGTTCAAGGGGATACGGCCGTTCACAATCGACCAAATTTTGGCAAATTTGCTACTGGCCATTGGCTCTGCGTCAGGCTCGATATTATCCGGTACCCACAGTTGCAAAATAACTTCACGCCAGGTGTGTAGGCTGTTGCCGCAGTCGATGGTGTCGAACTGCGCATTTTTGATTTCGGTGATGTGGTAACCGCCCGGGACGATTTGGTTGTTGTCATAGAGGAAGCGCAGCGGCTTGTCGGGGTGCTGTTGAACTGTCTGAATAAAATCACGAACGAGCATAAGAATTCTCCTTGCTTATATATAGATAAACATCTATGCGTCTTGGTAAAAAAACGAGTCGTTACGACCCAACATATTTAAGTTTATCTATATGTATGGATTTGTCAACCCCTAATCAGAAAGTGAAGGGTTCCATTGAGTAAGTAAGTCAGAATCGGTGAGCGGCAATCAATAAACGGTTTACCGATAATTGTTTGCCGACGGCCGCTTAATAGGCTGTCTCTGCTTTGTCCTGCAATTTGCGCCAGACGCGGCGGTAGTGACGGCCGTCCATCAATTCCAGGCTATTGCCATCAGGGTCGCGGAAGTAGATGGAGTGGGTGCCAAGTGACCAATCCTGCTCATGCTCAATCTCGACGTCATGCGCTAGCAGGCGAGCCCGCCAGCCGTCCATCTGCTCCGGCGGAATGGCCAGGCAGACGTGCCCTTGTCCACGTGCGCCGTGCGCTGGAATGATGCTCTTGCGTACGGCTAATTTATTTATGTCAAATAAAATGAGCGTCGAGTTTTGTCCCGTTTGCAGGAAAATCGCATCATCGAACTGGTTGCTTACGGGCAAATCCAGCACCTCAGTATAGAACTTTTTGGCGCGAGGAATGTCGGTTACGTACAGTATCGCCTCGGCCACGCCCAGAACTTCCGTGCCGCCGCGCGTGGCGGCCTCTGCCTCCTGCAAAATCCGAACGCCACTGCTCACGCCGAGCCGATTTGCCCCTGCGGCCACCATCCGCCGCGCGTCGTCCAGCGAGCGAATGCCGCCGGATGCTTTGACGCCGGTGCCTTGCCCAACGGTGTGTCGCATTAAGGCGACGTCTTCAACCGTGGCCCCACCGCCGCTAAAGCCAGTGGAGGTCTTCACAAAATCAGCTCCGGCTTCTTTGGCAATCTTGCAGACGCGCACTTTCTCTTCGTTGGTGAGGTAGCTGGTTTCGATAATCACTTTGCACAAAACGTTATTTTGGTGGCAGGTTTGGGTAACGGCCGTAATCTGTGCCAGCGTAAATTCATCATCCTTACTTTTGACTGCCCCAATGTTGATCACCATATCAATTTCCGTGGCCCCATTCTCGATGGCCGTCTCCGTTTCTGATACTTTCTCTTTGGTGGTGGTTGCCCCTAGCGGAAAACCGACGACGGCGCACACCTTCACCTCGCTGCCCTGTAGCTGCCAGGCGGCAAAACGCACGTTGGTCGGGTTTACGCATACCGAGAAAAAGTGATGCCGCTGTGCCTCGCGGCAAATTTGGGCAATCATCGCTTCGGTGGCGTCTGGTTTTAGCAAGGTGTGGTCAATCATTCCCGCCAGACGGGTCGGGTCTTCATCAATCAACTGAATCAGTTGTTCGGTGGTCGCTGTGGCTAAATTGGTCATGGCTTTCCTTTTGAAAAGACCTGACAAGTTATGAGCATTGTGGCACTGCATTGTGAGCAAACTTGTCATGCCTCTGTTTGTGAAATTATACTGGAGCCAAGCATAGCACCAGCCATCCTTCAGGCAAATTCTTGAGAGGGGTCAAGTAGGTGGGTTTAGGTGACTGTCACCTCAACGTTGTTTGCTGCAATCTTTTCACAAAATATATGCTTGACCTGCGATCTATCCTCATGTAGGATTCTCCACACATGAAAAAGACCTCCCTTACTGGCCTTGTCCTTACGTTACTCATGCTGCTCTTGGTGCTTATTGCCGCCTTTGTTTTTCTGTTTCAGGGTCGGCAGACTGTTATTGAACAGCGAAACAATTTAGAATCGAAAACGGCCGATCTCCAGCAAGATGTTGCCCAAACTGAACTCGATTTGGCGGCTGCAGAAGCCACGCGTGCCTTTACGGCCGATGCGTTGGCTACGGCCGAATCGAACGCGCTGCTGCTGGATGGTGAACTGGTGAGCAGTCAACAGGAAGTGGATGCGCTGACTGAGCAACTGGATGCCGCCAGCCAAACCATCACTACCTTGCAAGATGAGCAGGAAGCGGTGCTGGCGCAGCCCCCGGAAGTGGCGATTTTGTCCCCGGCAAACGGCCGTTTGCTGTCGCAAGGGGAGTCGGTCAACATTGTTCTGGTCGCTACGGATACCAAAGGAATCTCCTCCGTCAATTTAGCTATCAATGAAGAACCGTTTGAAACGTACTTACCCAACAATGAGACGTTGTTTACGGCCGTTGCTCCCTGGGAACCAGCGGTTCCGAATGAGTACGTGATTCGGCTAACGGCCGTCAATGGCGAAGGCATTACCAGCCGCAGTGCGACCGTGACGGTAACCGTTGCCCTGGCCGATATGGTGAGCCGCCCGGCTGGCGACAGTAATGCGGGTTTACGCCAGAACATCGCTGAATTGGTAAGCGGCCTGCGCCAGTTGCCCATCCCCGATGACCTGAACGAACTATTGGTGTCTGGCGTATTGCTTCGCGAGGCGCAGGCAACCCAGGCGCAAGCATTAGCCGAAAGCTCCCTTTGGCTGGATGCGGGGCTGATTGGGCAAGCGTTTGATTTTGCTGCGGCAGATTTTGATTATGAAGAGATGCTGATGTTGGCCGTTGAGGATTCCACCCCTGCATTCTACCAACCACTGTCTGGCGAGTTGCTGCTGATTGAGCAAGCGGATACGCTGACGGCCGTTGCCCAGCTGGGATATGTGCGGCAGCTGCTTTATCTGCTTCAGGATCAAAACTTTGATCTCGATGCGCTGTACACAGGCGATCTCACGCTAGACGAGGCGTTGGCGTTGGCGGCCTTGAGTGAGGGGGAAGCGACGGTATTGCAGGAAAACTTCCTCACGGCACGCTACCTGCCTTTGGAGCCAATCGTTATCCCCGAAACCTTTGTGCTGGGTACGGCCGTTCTGGCCGACGTGCCCACCCCAATTGCCAACTGGCTCCAGTTCCCCTATGAATTTGGCGACGAGTTTGTTCGGACTCTGTTTGAATCTGGCGGCTACCCGGCCTTGGACGACGCCTGGGCCAGCCTGCCCCAATCCACCGAGCAAATTTTGCACCCGGAAGCATACCAGACGCAGGAAGGGCCGCTCCTGGTCACAATTTCAGATTTGCAGCCTGTTTTGGGTGATGATTGGTCTTTGGCAGCCGAAAACGTGTTGGGTGAATATTTGCTGGGGCAATATTTATTGCAGCAGCTAAACGAGACGCAGGTAGAAACGGCCGTAACCGGCTGGGGTGGCGACCGCTTTGTCATTTACACGAATGAGACAGACGATAGCTTTGTTATGGCACTCCATACCGTTTGGGACAGTGTCGACGACAGCACCGAATTTGCCGCGCTTTACCCCAATTATCCTACACGCCTTTTTGTTACCGGTGGCGAGTTGCAAGAGAACGGCGGCGAATGTTGGCAAGGCGAGGACGAACTCATTTGCCTTTACCAATCTGAGCAAGAAACCCTCATCGTCCGTGGCCCGGAACTAGAGTTGGTTCTGGATGTGGTTGCCGCCATCTTCCCCGTAGAATAAAAACAATCAGAGATGTTGTAGATTGTCACTACCTTGAGTAAAAAGTGTCAATTTATTTGCTTGTCGTTATTTCACATTCCGCAATAGTCGAAAAGCGATTACAGCTTTATTCATTTTAGGGTGGGTAGTTCTTATTGTCAGAGAATTGATTCTGACTTTTTAGTTAGGTCCTAAAATTAAATTGAGAGATGTTTGAGGTTACAGAATTTGTATGTCGTCCACAATACCGACGATGACGGCGCGGATGGGGGCAGTTTTCATGTTGAGGACTTGGCGTGCGCCGTTGCCTTCATCTAGCACCAGCACGGTATCCCCCACACCCGCCTGGGCCATATCGACGCAGATGTCATAGCCGCCGCTTGGCTGCCCGTCTTCCCCCAGCTTATCAACAATGAGGAGCTTACGGCCGTTAAATGCCGTATGTTTAATGGTTGCCACTACTGTGCCTGAGACCTTGCCAACATACATGACCCCAATCGTAAAGCGTCTGTTCCAAAACGTCAATTGATTGCTTGTCACGCTTTATACCCTATGCTATCCTGTCACCATTGTTTGGTTCAGCACTCGGAGAAACTTGGTGATTTTTGCAGGCATTATTGGCGCGGGATTGGTGTGGGGTTGGTTGCTGGTTTTATTGGTCGATCAGCGACCGCTCAAAACGCGAACCCAGCCTGAAACTGACGCGGAAAGCGATTCCTCAAAATTGGTTCACTATCTCAAACTGTTTTTGCACAAGTGGCAGACTGAAAGACGGCCGTATCTCAACATAATCGCCGTCGCTATTTTCACCATCTGGTTCGCCTGGCTCATCTACGCCTTCACCAGCACAACCCAACTTATCTTATTCTTTGTTGCCCTCATTATCGCCTTTTCGATTCACCTCGCCTGGCGGCAGCAGCTGCGCCAGAACCAAAAAAAGCTCTAGCCACAGAGATCACAGAGATTTAAGAGAATAAGAAAAACTCATAATTCTCTGTGTCCTCTGTGGCCAATAAAATCGTTCAACAGGAGGAACGACCCATGTATTTTCAAGCAGAAGCAACGGAGGCCGCATCTCAACTACAAATTATTGGCGCAATTGGCTTTGGCACCATCATCGGCTGGCTGGTTTATTACATCAACCGCTACCGCAAAAGTGATGTGCAGTTTAGCGACTTGGCGACAGTGATTGGCATTTTGGGCGGTGGCGCGATTTTGGCTCTGTTTCCTGCCGGGACTGATCTGTTTGGCGGCTACGGCATTGGCCTTTTTATCGGCTTTTTTAGCTACTTTGCATTTCTCATGCTGTGGGTACGTATTTCCGACAACTTCACGGTTGATTGGTTCCTGGACGGCCGTTCCACCAAGCTAGGTGAAAATGAAATTAGCCGCAAAGATTCTGAAGGTGGCGTAGCAATGGGAGCTGAGCCAACAGACGATGGTGGTCGTGGCTAAATAAATTCGGCTCTTTGGATTTTTCTGGGATTGGCAACGAATTTACGCGAATTATGTAATGGTCAAGCGTTGGTTGGACACTTATAGGACGCGGACAAGCGCGGATTTGAACCTAATTTAATCCGCGCTTGTCTGCGTCCCATTTGTTTGACCTACTCTTGATCAGTACAAATTAACGCGAATAATCACGGAAAAATCCAAAGGCTCCATGAATTCGCATAGTAGGTGACTGATGGCAAATTCCCAAGAAATTCGTGTGGAAATTGTAACGCGGTTGTTGAATGACGCCGCTTTTTTTAATCGTTTTCTACAAGACCCTGATACGGTTCTGGCTGAATTCCCCGACTTGGACAAGTTCGACGGCCGTTACCTCAAAGACAAAATTAGCGATTGGGCCAGCCTAACGGCCGTTGCTGAACGATTTGGCGTAACGGTGCCGGAACGGCCGTCTGCCCCCCCCGAAGATGCTGATGCGGACAGCGAACCCCGCTTGCAAATGGTCTTGCAGCTACAGGAAGATGCCGCCTTTTTTGAGCTATTTCGCAAAGATCCGGCTGCCGCCCTCTCTGCCTACCATGATCTGGAAGAGGAAGATGCGCAATACATTCAAGAGCGCGTCACCGATGCGGCCAGCCTGCAAGCCGTCATTGACCGCTTCCAAACGACTGTGCAAAGCGTCGATTTGCCGTCAGATGCCAAAGGAATCGATCTGCCAGAAGAACGGCCGTCTCGCGTGATCAATACCGGTTTTGCCCCAGAAAACAGCCCCGCGCAGCCCGTGGCTGATTTTTTCACGCCGCTCCAGGCTGATCAACCTTACTATTTTTGGTTTGAAGTTGGGCAACCCATTGCGGAATCAATTGCCATTGAACTGTATGAACTGCCAGACGATTTACCGCCCGACACGATCTTGCAAATTGCCATTTTTGGTTATGAGAACGAATTTGAAGTAACGGCAGGAGCCGACATGGGCGAACTGCGCCTCACGGCTAACGGGGATGTGTTGGTAGAAAAGCAGGCGTTCTCGGTGCCAGGGATTGAGACTGAGCTGGCCAAACGTCGTTTGTTCTTCCCGGCTCGCACGCCAAAACAGGCGGGGTACGGCCGTTTTCGCTGCAACATCTATTACCAACAAACCTTGCTGCAATCCTACCAAATCGTTGCCCGAGTTGATCCCAAACCCGTAGTGCAGCCCCATCGCGCCATTTGGCTTTGGCACCAGGATTACAACCTCTCCAAATTCCTCAGTGGCCACCAGCTAGAAGCGATGGGCGAAAACAACCTCAGCATCATGGTCAACGACAACGGCAACGGTACGCACGGCTTTCGCTTTATGGGGCAAAACGAGTTCAAAAATGATGCCAGCCTGGGCGAAGATGCGGTGGCTAACCTACAAAATTGGGCGCGGGGAGCCTTGCGCAAAGCGGCTTGGGGAGATGAACAAGAATACAAAACTGGCAAAAAATATTTGTACGGCAGCAAGCTCAACAAGCAAAAGCTCAAAGATGATTTGCTGGAAATGGCTCAAAACGGCCACCGTGCCTTCGATGCGCTTTTTGATCCGCTGGTGGGCGACTCAGAAAAATCGTGGGAAGTGATGGATTGGATGGTGAAGCCGGGGCAGGTGCAGATTGCCACCAAGGAAAATGCCCGAATCGTCATTCCCGCTGCCATGTTCTATGATTATCCCTACCTGGATGGCAACGTGCCCAAAGATTATTCGCTCTGCCCGGAATTTGAGAAGGCGTTGGATGGGGATGAACCATTAGAAAAATGTGCTTGCTTCCAGGGCAACTGCCCCACTTATGATGATTTAAAGATTGTGTGCCCCAGCGGGTTTTGGGGCTTTCGTCACTCGTTGGGCTTGCCCGTGTCGGTGAAATCTGCGCCGGATGCGCCGCTGAAAATTGGTGGCAGCAGCCCGCCCAAGATGGCGGTATCTGTTTCCACGGACCCGAACTTTACGCAACGGCCGTCTCACGAGAAGCGTCTGCAAGAGATGGGCATTGGCTGGGAATATGCCGACAGTCGCGACAAGGCACTGGACATGCTCAAGGCGACAGAGTCTCAGGTTGTGTACTTCTACTGCCACGGCGGCCTCACAGACAAGGGATTCCCCTACCTCAGCCTGGGCAGCAAAAATAGCGATTGGTTCACCAGAGGTAATTTACGCGCCCGGCGCATTCGCTGGCAAAAAGTACGGCCGCTTGTCTTTATCAATGGCTGCCACACTACCCAAATCACCCCCGAACGCGCCCTCGATTTTGTCACAGGCTTTGTGCAAACCAGCCGGGCAGCGGGCGTCATCGGTACAGAGATAACCATCTTTGAATCCATTGCTACCCAATTTGCTGAAGAATGTCTGCGACGCTTCATGTTTGGCGATGAAACATTGGGCGAAGCCGTGCGCGGGGCGCGTCTGCACATGCTCAAAAATGGCAACCCGTTAGGGCTTGTTTATATTCTCTATGCATTGCCTGCGTTGAAGCTATCTTGATCTTACTGGCGAGCAATGATTGATCTAGGCCATCCCTTTACAAAACAGGAAATTATGAGTGCATGGGTAGCGGAAGAAACGGCCGTTCGGGAAATCTTGTTGTTTACGTTGTAGCACAATTTGCATCACGTCAATGATGTTCAGTGGCTGCTCGATCAGCCAGAATTGGAATGGTTTGCCTCATGAGCCAGGAAAAAGAGAAGGTGCAGGTAGAAACCCGAGCTGAATTGCGCGGTTGGCTGGCACAAAATCACCCGCGCCAGGGCGGCGTCTGGTTGGTCACGTTCAAAAAGCATTGCGGCGACAAATATGTCTCATATGACGACATCGTAGAAGAGCTTATCTGCTTTGGCTGGATTGACAGCATGACGCGCAAGCTGGATGCCGATCGTTCAATGTTGTGGATTGCGCCACGCAAGCGCGGGAGCAATTGGTCACGCCGCAATAAAGAAATTGTGGCCCGTCTGGAAGCCACCGGGTTGCTTGCGCCTCCTGGCTTGGCCAAAATCGAAGCGGCCAAAGCGGATGGCACCTGGGATGCGCTCAATGCCGTAGAGAATTTGGAAATCCCACCAGATTTAGCCGAGGCATTGGCACAATACCCAGATGCAGCCGCTTATTTTGAAGCGTTTCCCCGTTCTGTAAAGCGCGGTATCTTGGAATGGATTTTTAATGCCAAACGGCCGCAAACCCGTGCCAAACGCATTGAAGAGACGGCCAGGCTGGCTCAGGATAATCTGCGCGCCAACCAGTGGCCCAGGCAAGGCTAATGTTCTTGATTGAGACGGAGCGTTTGCAACTGTGCCACTTCAATGTGGACGATGCCGAATTTGTTCTCACGCTGGTGAATGATCCCGGCTGGATTCGCTTTATTGGGGATCGGGACATTCACACAGTTGCTCAGGCGAAAGCGTACCTGCAAGATGGGCCGATGGCTAGCTACGCGACCAACGGATTCGGCCTTTACCTGGTGCGGCGCACCGCAGATAACGTACGTTTGGGAATGTGTGGTTTGGTGAAACGGCCGTCCCTCCCCCACGTAGACATCGGCTTTGCCTTTCTCGCTGAATACACCGGTAAAGGGTATGCATTTGAGGCAGCAACGGCCGTTCTCAACTACGCCCACTCTGACCTGAACCTAAAACCAATCGTGGCCATTACTGCTCCAGATAACCATCGTTCCGTTCGACTTCTAGAAAAATTGGGGCTGCAATTTCACAAAATGGTTTCACTAAGTGAGGGGGAGCCACAAGTTAATCTTTTTTACCCAAAGGATATTCAGGTGAAGGCGCGTTAAGCCAACTGCACATCGTCTACAATGCCAACGATGGCGTGATCTACCGGCACAAAGGTGATAGGCATGGCTTGGGCAGCCTCTCGGCTGCCGACAATGAAAACCAGATGGTCTGGCCCGGCCTGAGCGGTGGCGTCAGCGGCCACCACGGGTTGCCCAACAGATTCCTGCGTTTTGCTCAAGGGCTGTACCATTAGGAATTTTATACCCTCTAATCCCTCATATTTTTGGGTGGCCACCACGGTGCCAATAACGCGTGCTAATTGCATATCATTCTTGTGTAAAAATGGGTGAGGCGATTGGTGAGAAGGTTGCTTGCTTCATCTAACTATCTCCTGATCGCCTCACCCCTATCGTTTACTGTTTACGCTGCTTCCCAGCCAAAATGCTGGCCAAAACGGCCGTATCCATTCACATTGTCCCACATCTCGGCATGTAGCTGGGGGATGACCATGTGCCGAACGAGATGATTGTGGGCGACGTCGGTGCCGATGGCAACGGCCGTTTCTACATCTGCTACCAGGCCATGAAAGTAAACCAGCCCCTTGCCACCCAAACCATCTGCCAGGCGAAGCTGAAGCAGTGAGACTTCAGCACCTTTTACCCCCGCGTCTGCTACCCGGATGGCTGTGGCCACACTGGTCGTTTCCACAATGCCCAATGCGTCTTCTTGAGCTGCTTGCCGCTGACCGCCCAATGCCATTACCACCGTTGGATGCACATTCGGTAAAAAGAGGCAATCTGCCAAAGCACCTGGCCCTACTTCTTTGCCAGCCGCAAACGCTTCTTCTACCGATGCCACATCTCCCGCTACCAACACCAGAAAATTACCGGGCTGAACCGTGCCAGATTGTATTTTTTGCACCGGGGCGCGTTTTACCATCGCATCCCCCGCCTCAATACCGGCGGCAATGCTGCTAAATTCCAAAAGGGCAATCGCAGGGAATTCCATAAAAAGGGAGATTGGAGACTGGAGGTTAAAAACAATCTCCAATCTCTACTATAAGCTCTTGGTCGAAACGCGTTGCCAGATGGCTTCAGACATGCGGCGCACCACGTTGGGCAGGCCAGATTTGGCTGAAGTGAGGGTAAGCGGAACGCCCTGGGCAATGGCGCGTGCCTGGTTGACATCGTAGCTAATCTGGAAGGCGACTTTGCTGTTGAGACCACGCTCAACGGCCGTTTGTGGGAGCTGGGCCTCTGGCGTGTGCTGATTCAGGATGTGCGATTTGCGCTTCACCTGAATGCCAGATTTATTGAGCAGCCGGTTGAGCTGTACGGCCGTTTGCACCGAAACCACTTCTGGCGTGATGATATGCAGCCCCATATCTGCCATGGAAACGGCTTGAACAAACGCGGGTGAGAAAACGTGCGGTGCGTCAATCACCGTAAATGCCACATGATGCTTGAGCAAGTTTAAAATATGCTGCACCCGCTCACTAGAGATAGCAGACGGGTCTTGTGGCTTGGCCGGGGCGGCCAACACTCGCAGCCCAGAGGGATGAATGATGAGCCGATTTTTAAGGACCGCCCAATCCAATTCATTTTCTGAAGGCAGATCGAGCCAGGAGGAACGGGCTTGCAGTCGCATGTGCATCACGGCCTGTCCGCCAGATGGAGAGAGGTCTACCAGACAAACCTCCTGCTGGCTGGCGCGGCGTAGTGCAGCTGCCAGATTGACGGCGAGCGTTGTTTGCCCCACACCTCCGCGCAGTCCAAATGCAGTGATGATAATGCCAGCATCAGGGCTCGTTTGACCTCCTTTTTTTGCCAGCAAATCATCTACCCGTTCCATCAACTCCTGCGAGGTAACTGGCTTGCTCAGATAATCATCCGCCCCGCTTTTGAGTGCCGATGTGCGGTCTACTTCCTGAGAACGTGCTGTGAGGACCAAAATGGGTAAATCTTCGATGTTGGCATCGTTACGAATTTCGCGCGCTAAATCATGCCCGCTCATATTGGGCATCATCACGTCTAGCACCAGCAAATCTGGCTTATCTGCCTTGATCTGCTCCAACCCATCCAGCGGATTGTTGATTAGGGTGATATTGTGGCCGCCACGCTCCAGCATGAGGCCAACCATGCGCAAAAGTTGTTCATCATCATCAATTACAAAGATTCGGGCCACAGCGCCGTCTCCTTACATTACAAATGTTACTTTTTATTCGTGTCTAAACAGAAAATGCCAATGCGATCTTTGTGAACCAAAATGAGGTCGCCGCTGTAAGAAATGTCTGGATAAAGGGATGCCGATGCTTTGGCGGCAAAAATGAGCTGAAAGCTACCCATGGATTGTACCAAAATTTCGCGTGCCGAGAATTTACCTTCGTGCATCGCTTCCCCCACAATCTCAAAGGAGGGGACGGTGAGAAAAACAGGAATGATGCGTCCTCGGGTAAAAATAGAACGGCCGTGTTGCGTGCCAACCGGAATGCCTTCACGCCGATCTTGCAAAACGATAAAGTTGATATTGTCCTTGCGAAAAGCAGCTACCTGGTAGTTGGCAATAATTTCGCCTGGTGTGTGAATGCGAGAAATGTACGCATCTTGCAGTTCCAGGTATTTGGAATTAGGATTGCCCAATTCGGCGTGAATGCCACCCATGCCAATGGTGGCTCGCCCGGTAACCCGGTAGGCATCGGTAAATAAATCCAGATTTATCAGATTGCGTTTGCCGAAGGCTGTTGACATTGCTTCACTTCTCTCTTTTCGGTAACGATAAAAGTTGACCAATCAGGCATCATGCAGAGCATTCTGCCAGCAATACTTTACTATACAATTCTGAAGGAATCTACTAACGTACAGCGGCGCAGCCGACTAAAGCTGCGTGGGCCGGTTAATCCTTCGCCAGTTGGGCTGGCAATGGTAAAGGAACAGAACCCTTCGCCGCCATAGCCTAATCCGGCCAGACAAGGCCCATTTTTCACAAAAATACTACAATTCATCTCACGAGCCATGCGGCTCAGGTTATCTAGATTTTTGGAGTGCATAACGGCCGTATGCCTAAACCCATGCTCAGCCTCCACCGCCAAATCAATCGCAGCATCCGCATTTGGCATGCGCACCACGGGCATGATGGGCATCATTTGCTCTGACCAGACCACAGGATGATCTTCCGGCACTTCTACCACAATTTGGCGTACCTCTGGCCCGGCAGAGATGCCAATCTCAGCCAACAGCACGCTGGCATTTTTACCGATAAATGCTTTGTTCATATCGGCATATTTGCGCGGGCCGCGATCTTTTACCGTGACGGCTTGCCATAGCCGGTTGAACTGCCAACTGTTCAGTTTCACGGCACCGTGATGGGTCATCACCTGAATCAATTCATCCACAATGCTATCTACGGCAATGGTTTCTTTTTCTGTAGTGCAAACGATATTGTTGTCGAACGAGCCGCCGATGACAATATCGCGGCCTGCTTGTTCCAAATCGGCCGTTTCATCGACAACAACGGGCGGATTCCCTGGTCCGGCGCAGACGGCTCGTTTGCCGCTGCGCATCGCGGCTCGCACGACGGCCGCTCCGCCCGTTACGGTAAGCAGGCGCACATCTTTGTGCTGCATAAGGGCGGTGGCACTTTCGATGGTGGGGTGGGCAACGGCCGTTAGTAAATTCGGTGGCCCGCCTGCCTTCTGAATTGCCTCATTCAAAATTTGCACAGTGAAGTTAGAGGCGTTTTGGGTGCTGGGGTGGGCATTAAACGTAACCGCGTTCCCCGCAGCCACCATAGCAATGGCGTTGCAAATAACGGTGCTGGTGGGGTTGGTGCTGGGCGTGAGTGCCCCAATGATGCCATAAGGTGCCCATTCGGTGATGGTGAGGCCCCCATCGCCACTCCACGCGGTGGGTTCTAAATCTTCAACACCTAAGGTTTTATCGGCGTTGAGTATATTTTTGAGCGTTTTGTCCTCTACGCGACCCATGCCAGATTCGCTGTGAGCCATCTCGGCCAGCACCTGGGCGTATTCGCGCCCGGCCTGGCGCATGTGGGCCACCATATGCTTGCGAATTTCTACGGGCAGCGTGTTGAGCTGGCGAAAGGCGGTTCCGGCAGCGGCTACGGCTTCATCCAGCGTAGGGAACACGCCGTTCCTGCCACCCACAGGAGTGGGTGTTGGTTGGGCTTGCTGGTGACGTTGGGAAACGGCCGTTTCCCTTGTCACCGGCATCGTCGTGCCCACTTCCCGGTTTACCCGCTCAATAATTGCCTGAATGTCATTCTCGTTCATGGCTATTAATCCAAAAATCAAAGATTGCACAGATTTGACGAATTAAAAATCTTGGGCTCTTTGGGATTTCCTGGGGTTAGCATCGAATTTACGCGAATTGACGCTAATTTTCGTGTTAATTTGCGTAAATTTGGTGCAAAAATCAATTAGACCTCGTCAAATCCTGAAGACCCAAATCTTGTTAATCTGTGTAATCTGCTGATAAAAATCTGATCATTTGTCCAATCGTTTGCGCCGTTTTGCGTTCCATTCCATCATGTTCCAGGCTCGACCTGGTTCTTCATGGTTACGGATAAACGCTTCATCGATCGGTTCCGTATAGTCGCCGTCGGCGATGAGCTGCTGCTGCAACGCTTCAAAATAGGCAGTGAGCTTCTCGACGCGTGCCATGTAGCCTACGTAATCGAGGCTGGAGGCGTTGGCCACCAGCAAAATCTCATCGGCCAGGCCCTCTGGCAGCCAGGGTAGCTGTAGCAGGCTGCTCATTTGTCGATCACGCCAGACGCGCCAACGGCCGTTGTAGGCAAACAGCCCATCGACCAAATAATCATATGCTGATTGCAGCCTGTCGTGGGCGATGGCTGCGCCCAAATTATCCCAGTTCTTCTGAGGCGATCCCCAGCCGAGATGTTGGTCTAATCCAGTAATTGCCTCATCTAACCGAACTTGGCGTACGTTATCGGGGTAAACTGCGCGTTCTTGAATTTGCCTGGTCACTTCGCCAAGTCGATCATGGACAATCCAGCTGCCAATCAAAGCGGATACTTGTTCTTCTGGCCAATGAAAGGCCGGGTCGCGCCACTTTTGCCAGTCTACACGCTTAAAATCGAGCTGTAGCCCTTGCTGGATAGCCTCATCTTTACTGAAAATGCTGTGGAAGCTATCGTCCTCTGCCAGCCATTTGGCTTCGGCTGGGACAATGTAAGGGTCGAAGGGGTCGAGGAATAAAATTGCGTCAATGTCTGAATCAGGGCGCATGCGCCCGGTGGCGATGCTGCCAATGCCAATGATGGCCTGTACGGCCGTTTCTGGCAGCAGCACCCGCTCTATAAACTCAAGAAACTGGGCGCGCTTCTCTTTGGTAGCGGGTGTCATCAAAAGAACAATCCACAGATGGCACAGATTACGCAGATTTTGTCTTCTTTTCTCTGCGCCTCCGCGCCTTTGCGTTGGTTTTTAAGAAAACCTATTTTCGGTACTTCTCGTCGCCAGCCACTTCCCAGCTATCCACAATGGCCATGATAACGGCATCGCACGGCCGTTTATCCGTGAACTTGGTTTGGCGGGCAGAACTGCCGGTGGCCACCATGACCACTTCGTCCAAACCCGCGCCCACGGCGTCGGCAGCGATGACATAGCCGGTTTCTTCTTCATTTTCGGCCGTCAGCCGCCGCACTACCAGGAATTTAAGCCCGTCGAGCGACGCTTCTTTTTGCGTAGACACCAGCGTGCCAACTACTTTGCCTAAGAACATTTTTGTGATCCGTAAACGGTGAACGGTAATCGGTGAGCAGTAACCAGCGGCTTTTTACGGACGACCAATTACGGAAAACCAATAACCGATTACTGTCACTCAGAGGCGTCTTGGCGGCCCAGTGGCAAAACCGTATCCACATTGGCGTGGGGCCGGGGAATGACATGGACAGAGACAATTTCGCCAACTTTTTCTGCGCCGCGCGTCCCGGCCTCAACGGCCGCTTTTACTGCTGCCACGTCACCCCGCACAATGGCGGTTACGTGGCCGCCGCCCGTTTTCTCGTACGCTACCAGCTCCACGCGGGCAGCTTTCACCATCGCGTCGGACGCCTCAACCATGGCGGCAAAACTACGAC